>JABHYO010000083.1 GCA_018656865.1 Gammaproteobacteria bacterium
AAGCAGCAGGACGCCCGCCAATGCAGCGGAGGCACCCGCCATATGCACGATACCGGAGCCCGCAAAATCTGAGAAACCCAGATCGCCAAGGTTATAGAGACCAAAAACCGCATCACCATTCCAGGTCCACGATCCTTCCATGGGGTAGATAAACCCGGTCATAACAACTGCAAAAGCAAGAAATGCCCAGAGCTTCATTCGTTCCGCAACGGCACCGGAAACAATGGACATGGCCGTCGCAACGAAAACGACCTGGAAAAAGAAGTCCGATGCATCTGAATAGACAGAATCCCCACTGAACCCCGCCTCACGCGATTCAGCCAAAACCGTTTCGGTCAACACATCGGCTGAAGCCGCACCATCCAGTTCGATACCGCTAAGGAAGTAACCACCTCCATACATCAGCGCATATCCACAGACGAGGTACATGATGCAGGACACCGCAAACAGTGCCAAATTCTTTGTAAGTATCTCGGCTGTATTTTTTGAGCGAACCAGCCCCGCTTCCAGCATGGCGAAGCCCGCCGCCATCCACATGACAAGAGCGCCGCACACCAGGAAATAGAAAGTATCCAGTGCGTATTGAAGTTCCAGTGTCTGATCCACGTTGATCCTCCAGGTAAATTAGTTTCGTTAGTTAACGCTGCTCTTTGAGCAAACTTGATGCCAGAATACGAAAAGTTGTTGGGAGGCCTTTAAACACAAGGGCTACAGCGAAGATCTGGACGACGAGAGCGGATACCCGGGGACTCAGCCGCACCGAATTAACGCACCGGAAAATTGCTCGCGCACAAAATTGATGCATATTGGCAGCGAACGGTATACTCGCCGCTTTCTTCGGGCACTATCTCTGTGCAACCATCCTGGTTCCAGCAGCATCTTGAACAAACGCCAACGGTCAGTCGTTTCGACCTGGATGGCACAAGCATTCACTACCGTCACTGGAAGAATCAGGGGAAGCCTGGATTGCTCCTTGTCCACGGCCACGCCGCCCATGCTCACTGGTGGGACTTCATCGCACCGGCATTTATCGACGAATACGATGTCGTCGCCATCGATTTGAGCGGGTCAGGAGACAGCGATCATCGGCGTAAGTACAGTGCAAGGCTCTTTGCCG
Source organism: Gammaproteobacteria bacterium (assembly GCA_018656865.1). Lineage (GTDB taxonomy): Bacteria > Pseudomonadota > Gammaproteobacteria > Pseudomonadales > Azotimanducaceae > UBA9659. The sequence goes on from JABHYO010000083.1 coordinate 1,118, forward strand.
AGGAGATCGTCGCCTGCATTGACGACGCCAGGCTGAAGCATCCTGTCGTAGCCGGGCACAGTTTTGGCGGCTCCATGACCAGGGTTGCTGCTTACCTGTTCCCCACCCGGATCGATGCGGCCATCCTGATAGACTCCGCAATTCCTACACGCAAGAGTCATCGAACTCCACCACCCATGCCCAGAGGCAGGGAGCGTTATTACGCAAGCCTGGAAGAGGGCATGCGCCGGTTTCGTCTGCGACCCGCACAACCCTGCGCCAACCAATATATTCGCGACTATATCGCCAGCCAATCCCTCCGCCACACTGATCAGGGATATTGCTTCAAGCTCGATGGAGCTGTATTCGCTCGCATGCCTGCAGAGGAAAACCTGCCGGTCGCCGCTGAAATGATTCAATCACTGAAGATACCCGTCGGCCTCATTTACGGAGAACAAAGCAAATTCTTTCCTAAGGAATTTCTGACCTATCTTGAAGGTATTATCGATAAGGATCTGATCACGGGTATCCCCGATGCGCACCATCATGTTTTTCTTGACCAGCCGCTGCCCTTCATCGAAGCACTGGCCAATATGCTGAAACGAATACGCGCCAGAGCATGAGTGCAATCAAAGTTATCGTCGCAGACATCACAACCCTCGAAGTGGACGCTATCGTCAACGCAGCCAACAAGAGTCTGCTGGGTGGTGGCGGCGTCGATGGCGCCATTCACCGAACTGCAGGACCTGAACTGCTGACTGAATGCCGTACTCTCGGAGGCTGCGAGACCGGAGAGGCCAAGGTCACAGCAGGCTATCGGCTACCAGCAGCCTATGTGATACACACCGTCGGACCAATCTGGCAGGGAGGAAATTCGGGTGAACCTGAGCTTCTGGCCAACTGCTATCGCAACTCACTCCTGCTGGGCCGCTCACTGGGCATCAGGAGTATTGCGTTTCCAGCGATCAGTACCGGCGTCTACGGTTACCCGGTCGCCGATGCAACCCGGGTTGCACTCAACACGATTCAATTGACGGACCATTCGATTGAGGAAGTCATCCTGGCCTGTTTCGATGAAGTAACCGCAGACCACTATCTGAAGCTGTGCTAGGCTTCTTTCAACTGTTCTACCAGCCTATTTTCAATTCTGACTATCGGGGTGCAGGCACTGCTAGAATGCCTGGCTGAAGAGACGAACTATGGATACTGAGAATACACATCTCAAACCTGTCCGCGAACAACCTTTTCGTCTGCACGGTCCTGGCTCGGGTCCTGACTTTCTGATTTGGTTCGGACTGGGTCTGACGATTGTCTGGCTCGTCTTGCTTTCCCTGTATGTGTCCAACACCACTGGCTGGCGTCATATAGGCGATGCACCCATCGAAACACTCGGCAATTTTCTCGAGGGTGCCTTCGCCCCACTGGCCTTCCTCTGGCTGGTCATCGGTTATTTTCTACAGAAGAAGGAACTGATGCAGAATACGGAAGCCATCAAAATGCAGTATGTCGAGATTCAGAAATCCGCCAACCAGGCCGAAATTCAGGCAGAAGCGATCAAGGCCTCCGAGTTACATGCTCGACGACAATCCTTTCTGCAGGTTGCGGAAAGTGTGAAGCAGCAACTGGGAGCAATCGCCGCCTTTCTTTTTCTTTCCAGCCAGGGTGCGGCGGGCAACGGATTGGTCAGTGAAGAACGGATCGCGGAACTGTGGGAATCCATGAACAACACTGATCCTGAGGGCTTCAGTCGATCTCTGCTCCAAGTCCGTTACCGACAGGGTGAACGCTATGCCTACAAACTGCTCTATGGCACGACAATTCGAAACAAGCACTGCGAGAATTTCATTTTTAATTTCGAACGACTCATTGAAACAGCAGCCGACAGCGACGAAAACGGCATGATTCGGGATGCCCTGCTCGGCAGTGCACATGGCCGCCTTTATCAGTGGATGCTGGACTACCGTGACAATCCACCCGCCGGTTTCAACCACGGCGTCTACGATTTTGATCCGGATTCGGTCGAATGATTAATCCCCTCGAAATAATCAACAACGACCGTCTGTCCGCCAGAAGTCTCGAAGATGCCAATGCGGAACTCTGTTATCTGGCGTTGTCAGAGACTGGCAGCCCCAGTGTCAGGACACTGATATTGAGAACTATCTCTAATGACGGCTTAACGGTCTTTATCAACAAGACCAGCGCCAAGTGGCGGACTATTTCCAAAAACGACGAGGCAGAAATGCTGATCTGGTACCCGTCGCTCCAGCGACAATATCGCATTCACGGAGTTATCGAAGAACTGGACAGAGCTGCCATTGAGCAAAACTGGCCGAGACGACCCGCAGGCAGCAAATACCTGGACCATGCGACGATGAACTTTCAGGCACAGAGCCAGACGATTGACTCCCATGCCGCTCTCGCCAGCTATATTAAGGAATTCAGGGAAACTCACCCGGAAGATTCGCTGACGACGCCGGAGGTCGCCGCAGGCATCATTCTCAGGCCAGAGGAAATAGAATGCCTTGATCTCAACAGCCCGGACCGTCTCCATGACAGACGCAGGTACACGCTCGTCAATGGAGAGTGGAAAGAAGCTCAGTTAATGCCTTAGAATTACATCAGTAACCGTGCTGGTCGTTCTATCCAGGGGGAACATCCTAGCTCGTCGATTGGCACCCTGATCGTAAAAGGAGGTGATCCCATCAATAGTCAGTCTAATGGGAGAGCCTCCGGACTAAATTAGTCCGGAGGCTCTCCATACGAAGACAGAGCCCCGGGTGGTGAAAGCCTCCCGGGGCTTTTTTTGCTATCTACATCGTGCTTAGCAGGAAGAATCCGCTTTAACCTTTTCCTCTAGAATATTTTTCTTGCGAGCAGGGCTCAACGCCGAAGCATGTAAGAACACTGTACCCGCTACGTCCCAATTGTGCCGCTAACACTTCCTAACGCTGCTCATCCGAGAATGCACATCGTCACGCATGGAGCCGATCTTGGAGGGTGTGTGCTTGACTCAGACTCGAGGGGTACGGCCGCCGGCCTGGATGGCCGAAAGTCAGGCCCCATGGATGGGTCGGGCGGCGTTCCGTTTACGCCGGTGAGGCAAGTGCACACCCGTCAATATCGGCGGACGCCCTTAGTTGACGGGTTTGAACCGACGTCTATTCTGAGACGGTTTTGATGCCTGTCAGGGTTGAGAAGCAGGTCGTGGTGGCGGTGTTGAGGAAGTCCTGCATGTAGGCCATTTCGCTCTGGTCTTCACGGATTGCTGCATACAACGTGCACCAGAGCCCCGATTCACCCAGGTTTTTGACAACGACCATATCCTGATTAAGGTATTCGGTCAGCGCCCAGTTCGGCAGACATGCGACCCCACGCCCGGCAGCAACCAATTGTATGATCATCGGTGTCAGTTCAGCGGTCCTGACCGAAGCCGGTTCAATATCGAGCGGGTCGAGAAATCTCGTGAAGACATCGAGCCGATCCCTGTCCACCGGATAGGTAATTAATTGCTCCATCTCAAGATCGTCGGGCAGAATCATTGCCCTCTCAGCAAGCCGGTGCCCCCTGCTCACAGCCAGCATGGCTTCATAGGTAAATAGTGGTAAATACTTTATTCCCGGCAGCTCGACAGGATCGGATGTAATAACGAGGTCCAGGTCACCTCGAACCAGCGCCGGCAGTGGTGCAAAGCTGAAACCACCCGATAGGTCCAGTTCTACTTCAGGCCAGTTTGATCGATACTGGTTCAGACAGGGAATCAGCCACTGGAAGCAACTGTGACACTCTATACAGATGTGCAGTCGACCCGTTTCCCCTCCAGCCAGTCTGGCAATGTCACGCTCCGCAGTCTTTACCATCGGCAGCACTTCATCGGCCAGGTTGAGCAAGCGCCTTCCGGCCGAAGTAAATCTTGGCGGTCGGGTCTTCCGCACGAACAAAGTGCACTCAAGGCGATCTTCAAGATCCTTCAACTGGTGCGAAAGGGCTGACTGGGTCAGAAAGAGACTGTCGGCTGCTTCAACCAGGCTACCTGTATCCCGCAACGCTACCAGCGTTTTCAGATGCCTCAGTTCAATCACAGAAGTGCCTTTGAATGAAAGATTTTCAATGTATACTCATTTATCAAAAAAATCACTCACTTCGAACCGTCCACCCTGACCGGTATACCATTGGACCCCTTGAAAGAAATATGGCTTGACTCAAGTGATTGAAACTCCACAATAAAAGACGCTGACAACTTCAAAGAGCCCTCATGTTTAACCCCTCATCAGTAGTCATCGAAGCCTTCGTCGACGACCTCGTTGAGCACTACATCAACATGTATGGCGAAAGCGAACCGGACATCAGGCTGATTTCGGTTAACGCACGTAACGCCCTGGAAATCATTGCTAACAGCGATTCGCCGTACCATGACGTCAATCACACCATCATGGTGACCAATGTCGGTACTGAGATCCTCCGAGGCAAAGTTCTGATCGAAGGAAGTGTCACCGCAACGGAGTGGGTTCACTTCGTTATCTCCCTGCTGAATCATGACATCGGCTATGTCAGAGGAATCTGCAGAGCTGATCGCAGTGGTCGATATGCCATCAACATGGACTATGACACCATCGCACCAGCACCGGGCTCCACAGATGCTGCGCTAACGGCATACCACGTCGATCGCGCCAAACTCTATATCAATGAGAGATTCGAAAACGACGAGCAGATCGACACGGTTGTGATCTGCGAAAACATCGAACGAACTCGCTTCCCCGTACCAACTGCGGAAGATCACCAGGAATCTGCTGACTTCCCCGGCCTCATCCGAGCCGCTGATCTTATTGGGCAACTTGGTGACCCACAGTACCATCGAAAAATCTCAGCGCTCTTTTCTGAATTTAAGGAAACCGGGCAGGCTGCGAAAATGGGATACACCACGGCAGCGGACCTGAGGGAAGGCTATCCAATGTTTTTCTGGAATGTGGTAACACCATTTATCACTGAAGGGGTCCGGTTCCTGCGCAGAACCCAGGAAGGCCAGAAGTGGGTCGCCAACCTGTATGCCAACGTTTTCACTGAGGAACACGAGGCCCCCGCATACGGTCCGGAACGCAGAGAAAAAGGCGATCGCCGAACAGAAGCTGACAGCGTATTCAAAATTAAAGAGGTTTCCGACAACGACAAACGCGCTTCAGGTCGCCGAAACGAAGATACCGGTACACTCGGTCAGCCCCCCACTCAGTAGTATTTAGCTCGCAAAATTCGTAGAATCCTGACCTTTTGTTTGGGACGGGGAAATGCTGGCTGCTGATCAGCGCATTACGGATATCGACAGCAGGCGTAAACGCCCGCTGAAAATATGCCTGCTTGGATACCGGAGCAACCCCTACAGTGGTGGCCAGGGCATCTACATAAAGTACCTCAGCAAGGCGCTGATTGACGCAGGGCATCAGGTCGATGTCATTTCAGGTCAGCCCTACCCAGAGCTCGACGATAGGGTTCGCCTGATCAAACTACCCAGCCTTAACCTTTTTGAGGCCAAAAACCACGTCACTGCACTAAGACCAAGACATCTTTTGTCTTATACCGACCTATTCGAGTGGTTCAGTATGCTGACCGGTGGCTTCTCCGAGCCTTATACGTTCGGTCGCCGGCTGGTCGAATACTTTAGGAAGCATCAGCCGGACTACGACATCGTTCACGACAATCAAAGCCTCTGTTATGGCACGCTGAAACTGCAGCAGATGGGTATACCAATACTGACAACAGTCCACCATCCAATTACCAGTGACCGAAAGATCGCGCTACAGAACACCAGGTCACTGCGATTGAAGCTGTTGATCAGACGATGGCACTATTTTCTTCGTATGCAGAAAAAGGTTGTTGGTCAACTTGATCACCTGGTTACCGTCTCTGAAGCATCGCGCCGAGATATCTCCGATGACTTTGATGTA
>JABHYO010000093.1 GCA_018656865.1 Gammaproteobacteria bacterium
AAAGAAAATTGGCTGGATCAAAGAAGGCGCAGGAGATCGCTTCGATGCGCTTGAAATTGAGATTGGCGCCTATTTTACCTTTGTCATGGATGACCCGGCTCCTGTACTGGGTCCGTTCGCCCAGTCATTCGGCCTCTCGGAAGACGAGATGCGAGTTCATCCCCATGCGCTGTTCGGGTCCGTCGATACCATCTGTGAGGAGCTGGAGCGGCGACGGGAACTACACGGTATTTCTTATATTTCGGTCGGCAGGGACAACATGGAATCTTTTGCGCCTATCGTGCAACGGCTGAACGGTAAGTGAAGAAATATCCGAGGACGATCCTCGCATCAACGATCCTGATATCGATTGCCGTCATTGTTTATGCTTTCGGCCAGGAAACAGAGGAACTGCGGCATCGCACAGGTCTCCTCACCAGCGTCAGGCTGTCAGCCATTTACTTTCTTATTGCTTTCTCGGTCGGCCCACTGACGCGACTTTCCAACACCGGCTGGCTCCGACCCTTACTGGCCAATCGCCGGTATATCGGGCTCAGCTTTGCTCTGATGCACACTGTGCACCTCTATTTTATTGCGCTCTGGGTACGGGCTAATCCGGACAAGTTCGACCCGGTTCCTTTATGGATTGGTGGTAGTGCTTATCTGTTCATGTATCTGCAGGCGATCACCAGCAATGACTACTCGGTATCCCGCCTGCGCAGATACTGGCGCTGGCTGCACAACTATTCCACATATTTGCTCTGGCTGGTCATCACCGTCACGTTCGCCGGTAGCGAATCGTTGACAGCAAAGATCTACACAGCATTCCTATTGTCGGCCATGGCTGTCCGATTGATTGCGGCGTTTAAACCCCGCACCTAAATCTGCAGGGGTAAAAAACTGCGGCTATCTACCAATCGGCTTTGGAGTGGGTTCTTTGTTCACGAATGCCTTCATCCTCGCAGCAAAATCCTCTGTCTGAGACAAACTATTACAGAGGACCCGCTCAAGCATTAACCCATCTTCAAGGGAGAGATCCGGCGCTTTAAGAATGGCCTTTTTGCAAAACTGAATACTTAACGGTGGTTGGGAAAGCACCTTTTGCACAAGTTCCTCAGTGGCAGTTTTAAGTTCAGACAAGGGCACCACCTTGTTCACCAAACCGACTCGGTAGGCCTCTTCTGCACTCATATTTTCACTAAGAAGGCAGATTTCAAGCGCCCGGCGAACTCCTACTAATCGAGGCAATACCTGTGTGCCACCTCCTCCGGGTATCAAGCCTGCCCAGACTTCGGTCTGGGCAATTGTGGCGTTTTCCGCTGCGATCACAAAGTCACTGAAGTATACAATCTCTGGCAAGAAACAACCGCCGTTGAGCGCACAGATGGTTACTTTGTCCCATTCCCAAAAGACAGTCCAACCAGCCGGACCTGGATGGGTCTGAGTTATCAGTTCCGGTATGTTCTCCACTGCCGCCCATTGATTTATATCGTCCGCCCCTGGGTGCTCAGTTAAGTCGTCACCCGCGGAAAAGAATCGATCACCCTCCCCTGTTAGTACTACCACCCTGATGTTGTCATCCTTTTCTAATTCCAGAACCGTGTCTCTGAAATCCTCATAGTCCTCGTACGTCAGTGCGTTTCTTTTCTCCGGTCGGTTGAACGTGATGTACGCAGTTGAATCTTTTTTTTCTAAAACTATCGCGCTTTTCACTGCCATCGTTGCCTCCTTGAAGGACAAATTCCAAATTGGACATTATTGTATGTTGTCAAAACCTTGAAATCCCACATGACCGATCTTGGCACAAACATATCGGATGCATTCTATCAGTCTATGGGATGCAGCTGGTTTCTAGGCATTTGAAGGCACAGCGCGCCTCTTTGATCACGAACTAGCCTTTTGTCGGATAACTTGCGCTAAGAAATAACGGCTATCTGAAAGCCGGTAGAAGCCTACTGCCCAGGCAGAATCTCTGCCATAGCCATCCGACTTATCGCTGCGCTGAAACCGAGCATAAGTAAGTGAAGGTTAGGTACTGGAAATTTCTGAGCGGTACCGCCAACTTTGTCATTCTGAACGCCAGTGAAGAATCTCGACGAGATCCTTCACTACGTTCAGGATGACGACCGGCGACGTTCAGGGTGATATTCTAAAATCAACCTGCGCCGATGATGCAGACCGCGGCAACGTTGCTCATCGGTGACCCGCCCAGATTATGCGTCAGACCAATGCTTGGATTGGACAACTGCCTTTCACCCGCTCGGCCCTGAATCTGAAGATACATTTCATAGAGCATCCGAATGCCGGAAGCACCAATTGGATGACCGAAGCACTTTAAACCACCATCGATCTGACAGGGGATCTGACCGTCGGCATCGTAAAATCCATCCATGACATCGTTAATAACGGTACCTTCTGCGGATAGCTGCAGATCTTCCATGGTCACCATTTCGGTAATGGAAAAGCAGTCGTGGCACTCAAACATGGATACCTGATCACGCGGGTTCTTGATACCTGCCTCATCATAGGCTTTCCGTGCTGCGATTCGAGTGGTATGGAAGTAGCTGCCATCCCATGAATTGTGCCCGGCTTCAGATCCGTTGGACAGGGACAGCTGCAGTGCCTTGATGGTCACGAGATCACTGTTCTTGAGCGACTTTGCTATCTCCGGCGTCGTGACGATAGCGGCAGCAGCCCCATCACTGACACCACAACAATCAAACAGCCCCAGTGGTTCAGCGATCATCGGTGCATTAAGTACCTGATCTTCTGTAACCGCCTTTTGCAAGTGAGCTTTGGGGTTCTTGGCGCCATTGGCATGACTTTTTACCGAGATATGGGCGATGGCACGTTTCAGATCTTCTTTGCTGACATTGTGTTTTGCACGGTAGGCGCTTGCCAGTTGTGCAAAATTACCAGGCGCAGAACCTGTCGCCGCCCAGAGTGGCGCAAGCGTACCGTTGTCTGCAGCAGGCAGACCACCATACCCTGTGTCTTTAAGCTTCTCGACGCCTACTGCTAACGCAATATCACAGGCGCCACAGGCAACAGCGTACACTGCCCCGCGAAATGCCTCGGAACCACTGGCACAGTAGTTCTCAACACGGGTTACCGAAATATTCGGCAGTCGCAGTGAGGTTGACAGTGGCAGACCACCCTTGCCGACGCTGACATTTTCATTGTGCGTTGACAGCCATGCAGCATCGATCTGCGTTGTGTCGATACCTGCATCTTCAATGGCTTCTTCATAAGCCTCAACCATGAGCTCTTCGGCACCGCTTTCCCAGCGCTCCCCGAACTTTGAGCAACCCATGCCCAGAATCGCCACCTTGTCTCTTATTCCTGCAGCCACTTTTGTGCCTCCGATACCTGCTGATTAATTTTTACTGTACTCCGAGCGACAACAATGTCAAACGGGCACGCCTTTCCAGAAATAGCGGATAAAACCGCGATTCCGGTCTAATTCCTTGATTCTAAATACCATCCTCAGCCGGGTGCCAACGTCGATCTCCCCGACAGCAACATCTGTGATATCTGTCATGAAACGACCGCCGTTATCGAAAGTCAGCATGCCGTAGTGAGAGGGCGGGCTCGGGGTATAGGTGAGATAGTCTGCCGACCAGCTCTGGATCTGGCCCTGTTCCTCGACAAAAGAATAGGGCTCCTGACTGTGACTTGCATGACACTGGGGATTAACACAGATGTCCTGCCGCGGGAACTGGGCGGTACCACACTGCGTACACTTGCCACCCGTCAAACCTGTCAGCATATCGCGCTTTCGATACAAAACTGTCAGTGCAGTCTTGCTGTCCTTCTCTGCGCGCATGCCCTTCTCCAGGGTCACGAGGTCATTGAATGCGAGGAACTTCTGATAGTTGTTCTCTTCCCGCCTGCCAGCAAGGCAGCCGACTATTCCGGTCGATACGTTGAAGGAAGCAAGCGCATCATTCACCTTGAGCACCAGGGCATCAGCGCCCTGACCGAACCCAACCATGAGTATGATATCGCCCGCCTTTGCATCAGTTTCAAGCAGATGAAGCAGCATCACCAAAGGGTGTGCCGCACCGGTATCACCGCAGACCCCATGCAAATTGTCTCGGATAGCCTCAGCGGGAATCTGACTCGTTCGTGCGACTCCTGCCACAGCACGTCCGATAGTCGACGGCATGACAAAGTGATTTACATCGCCGGCGGCCACACCGGCCTTGTCCAGCGCCTGTTTGATTGTGGGTGGCACTATATTCTGGTAACCCTCGTCACGAATCCAGCGTTCTTCCCAGTTGTAGTCGAACTCCTCTCCGGCTCCTTTGAAATGATCTACAAAGTCTACGGTTCGCGAGTGTCCACCAAGAAAATCGACGAGGGTATTTTCACTACCTACCTGAACCGCCGCCGCGCCATCGCCAAAAGTCATCTCCTGGGAACCCGACGCGCGGGTTCTCCTATGATCAGAACCAACAACGATGATGCTTTCCTGCTGCTCACTCGCGACACCGGCAAAGGCCTGCAACAGGGCTGAGGTTCCAGCACGCTGGGAAGCGGTTATATCCAATACGCTGATATCTTCGCCCAGGGATACTGCCGTACTAACGATACCGGCGTTCTGCCGGTCGAGAAATGGCAAGGTCGTTGAGGCAAAGAAAAGTGCATCGGCATTGACGTCACTTGAGTTAATACAGTCCCTGACCGCTTCTACGGCCATGGTCACCGAATCTTCGTCCCAGTTACACATGGATCGCTCGCCCTTGCCCTGACCCGCTGCCCCCGGATTAGCCCAGGTGTGAGCCTCGGCAATCGCAGAGCGCTGCAATCTAAGCTTGGGTACATAACCCCCAAAAGATACTATTCCAACCATCGTTCAAAACCGCTTAAAAACAACCCGCGCATCCTACCACACCTTGCCATCTCAGGTTGACAGACAACGCAAAGGTAGCGCATCTTCACGACCAAGGAGGATAGGATGACCAACAAACGACTCGAGCGCGCCGCGGACAAGGTGGAAATAATGGACCTTTCGTCCAACTACATGAGAGGTCTGGATCGACTGGATGGCGAGCTGGAGCGGTCCGTGTTCTGGGATGATGCCTACCTTGATTATGGAATCTATGAAGGTGGCCCCGACGGATTTATCGACTACTGCCAGAGTTCTTTAAAAACTCACGCATCGAATCACCACTTCATCGGCCAGATCAACATTGATCTCGAAGGTGAAGAGGCTTACGGTGAGGTTTATTACCAGGCATTTCACCGGATCAAGAACGAGCAGGGAGAGGATAGGGACCTTTTTATCAGCGGCAGGTACGTTGACAGGTATGAACGTCGTAACGGTGTCTGGAAAATTGCCTACCGCAGCGAGCTTGTGGACTGGGTCCGGGACGAAGCCGCAGCGGACGCCTGGTTTGCAGGTTCTCAAATGATCGCTGGCGCTCGCAAACCTGCGGATCCTCTGTATGACCGCGAAGTCATGAAACGGACCAACAATTCCTGATGAAATCCAGCCTCGACCCTGAACTCCTCCGGGCCTACCAGATTACGGACTACATCGTCTCTGACGACCCTCCCCTCACCCTGAATATTGGTGTCGGGAACGACGATGCGCGGATCCTGCTGGCAAGTTTCGGCGTGGAAACAGCGGCCTTTGTCACCGCTTGGAATCCCGGAAGCGAAGTGCTCACTGAAGACGAAAATGACGACAACCAGGCAGAACTTCTTTCAGAGATTGAACTGCGACGACTGAACTATCTGGTAGCCTACGGAGAGAGGGCTGACTGGCGCGAATACAGCTACCTGATCCTTGGAATAGATCGCGAAGATGCATCTGCGCTGGCCCATCAGTTCGGTCAAAACGCCTATGTCTGGGTTGACCTGACAGGCATCCCCGAACTGGTAACGATTGTGTAAAACTCCGCCCCGATCTCCTCGGTAATTGAAAACCATTTCAAATCATCAATACGGGCGACAATATTTAACAATCTTATGACAGCGGGTTTAACAACCAGTCAGTTCTCTGCGTTCCGCCTCATCTCTTTCACCTGACTTTGTGGCACATCGATCATAAAAGCGACCCGGGAAATGTACTGTTCTTCGAATTTATCGATGCGACCGTCCGCATAGGCAACCCGCCATAGATTCTCCAACAGTACCAGCTTGTCTTCTTCTGAATAGTACTGGTTAACCAGTCGGGTGAATTCGTCAAGGCCTTTTACGCCCGTATCCTCGCTCACGTGCTCAATCAATTCCTCGATGATCTCATTTGACAGGCCAAATGTTTCTTCCAACAATTTGGTTATGGCGCCAATCTCCTCCGGCAGCTCTTCAAAATCTGCTTTTGCACAAACAACCAGAAGCGCAGCGGCAGCGTAACGAATTTCCTGCGCGATCTTCTCGCCATGCAAGCCATCGTGGGGCGACATCTTCAGCCTGAATAGTGAACCCAGATCAACCAAAATAAACTCCTAACTCTCGAGCAGAGCTTATTCTAACTTCTGAACATATATTTGTGGACAACGCGGGTACCGTCATTAAGCTTGCCACCATCCCGAGCCAGAGGTATTCAGTGAAACAAGTCCTCGCTGCCCTAGTGTTCCTCACCATTGGCCTGATGGCGGATGAAATAAGAGCGGACCTTTTCGAACCCTTCTCAACTTCCAATCTCAACCCCTTCGTTCAGCTTCACGGTATTCCTGCGACGCGTTCTGCAAATCTGGTGGAAAAGAGCAGGTTTGAATGGAACTTGACGACCAGCATCGCCAACAACTTCACTGCCAACACTTCCCGATCCGAGTCCATCGCCATTGATGGTGAAACCTGGCGATCAAGTGTCACTGCAACCTATGGCCTCACCGATCGAATTGAGATCGGCGTGGAAGTTCCCTTCATCCGGCACTCCGGCGGATCACTGGACGGTCTCATAGAAAACTGGCACGAGGTATTTGGCCTACCGAACGGCGGCAGGGGCGACATGCAAAGCGATCGGCTCACCTACGCCTGGATCAGCGGGGTGACAACTCACGCTAACCTTCAAAGTTCGACATCAGGGATGGGCGATGCAACTCTGCACCTTGGCTACAGATTGAATAGCGGCACCAATCGGTCCTGGAGCCTGCGAACCGGAGTCAAGCTGGCAACCGGTGACGCAGAAAAACTTACAGGTTCAGATTCAACGGACATATTCGCCAGCCTTCACATGACCCAGACCGATCTGTTCGGCAGATCTTCACTGGTCTTCCATGGGAGTCTGGGCGCCATCAACATCGGTGACGGAAACTTCACCGAAAATCAGCTCGAGGACTGGGTCGCTTTTGGATCTGCCATGGTCACCTGGCAACCCTGGGACCGGATATCCCTGAAAACCCAGCTCGATTTCAACAGCCCACTTTATGACAGTGACTTGAAGGAACTTGGTGACCCTTCTGTGCAACTTGGACTGGGTGGCGCGATCAAGCTGACGGATCGAACCGTTCTGAACATTGCTGTCATCGAAGATATCATCACCGACACATCGCCCGATGTCGTTTTTCATCTGGGGCTGCGTACGCGCTTCTAACCTGTTTCTGTTCGCCTTGCAGGCAGTAAAATTCGGACGGAAACAAGCTAAATTCATCTTCTACCGGAGTCTTTGTGCTTAAATGACACAATGCGCAAGCACATCTATGGCTTAATCGTCCTCTTCGCTGTCTTGCTAAACGCAGGTCTGCCGGCCTCGGAAAGTAGCAGGGTCTGGATCATCGACATTGAAGGGGCTATCGGCCCTGCAACCAGCGACTATGTCATTCGCGGGTTCGAACAGGCGGAGGCGGCAAACGCCAGTCTTATAGTGCTCAGGATGAACACACCTGGCGGACTCGATACCGCTATGCGTGACATCATTCAGGCGATCTTGAGCAGCCCAACACCAATCGTTTCCTATGTTGCGCCGAAGGGGTCACGGGCAGCGAGTGCCGGCACCTACATTTCCTATGCAAGTCATGTCGCAGCCATGGCGCCTGCAACCAATTTGGGTGCAGCAACCCCGGTTCAGATCGCCGCTCCTTCCCTGCCGTCGTCTCCCGAAAAGGATGAGAAAGAACCCGCGGGCACAGCGATGGAAAAAAAGATGGTCAACGATGCAGCAGCCTACATTCGGGGACTGGCGGAACTGCGGGGAAGAAACGCCGACTGGGCTGAGCAGGCAGTCAGAGAGGCATCCAGCCTTGATGCCGAATCTGCTCTGGAGATGCAGGTGATCGACATGATTGCTGAGGATCTGGACGATCTACTGACTCAGCTTGAAGGGCGGGTTGTTGCTGTTGAAGGAGGCGAGGTGACACTGGCTGCCTTAGGTGGTGAGCCGCACTTTCATGAGCCGGACTGGCGCACCGAGATTCTGTCCATCATCACCAATCCCAGCATGGTACTGGTACTGGGTATGATTGGTATGTATGGCGTCATTCTGGAATTCTACAACCCGGGCTCTCTGGTTCCCGGCGTCATCGGCGTCATTTGCCTGCTACTCGCCGCCTATGCCGTCCAACTGCTGCCACTGAATTACGCGGGGCTTGCGCTGCTAGTCCTGGGCATCGGACTCATGGTCGCTGAGGCGATGATAGCCAGTTTCGGTATTCTCGGTATCGGAGGCATTATCGCTTTTTCCATAGGAGGACTGATGCTATTCGATACGGAAATAGAGGCTTTTCGGGTCGGCCTACCCACCATTGCGGCCACGGCAACTGTCTCGGCACTGCTGATTTTTGCCACGATCAACATCGCCCTGAAAATTCGCAACAAGCGGATCACCACAGGGATGATTGGTGAAACAGGACAAGCACTCACAGACATAGAGAAGGAAGGTCAGGTACGTGTGGGTCCCGAGATCTGGCGCGCCTGCTCCGGCGACACAATTTTGAAAGGCGACATGATCACGGTGGAAGCCGTGGATGGACTAATGTTACGGGTTAGCAAAAGAGGTGATCAAGATGAATGAATATTGGCTGGTACTTATAGCGCTGCTGATCGGCCTGGCCTTCTATACCTTCCGGGTGCTGCGGGAATATGAGCGCGGTGTCATTTTCTTTCTCGGTCGATTCCAGGCTGTTAAAGGTCCGGGATTAATCATTGTCATTCCCGGAATTCAGCAGATGGTCAAAGTTGATCTCAGAACCAAGGTCTACGATGTTCCCACACAGGATGTGATTTCCCGGGACAATGTATCGGTTAAGGTCAGCGCCGTGATCTACTTCAGAGTTGTCGACTCTGAAAAAGCGATCGTCAACGTCGAGGACTTCTTTGAGGCAACAAGCCAGCTTGCACAAACAACTCTGCGATCGATTCTCGGACAACATGAACTGGATGAGATGCTGGCGCAGAGAGACAAACTCAACTCAGGCATCCAGGTCCTGCTCGACGAGCAGACTGAGTCCTGGGGCATCAAGGTCATCAACGTCGAAATCAAGCATATCGACATTGACGAATCCATGATTCGGGCAATCGCCAAACAAGCGGAAGCGGAACGTGAACGACGCGCCAAGATTATTCATGCCGGTGGCGAGCTCGAAGCCTCTGAGAAGTTGCTGCAAGCCGCAACCGTCCTCGCCGGCCAACCTCAGGCAATGCAGTTGCGCTATATGCAGACTCTAACGGAGATCGCCGGGGACCGAAGTTCCATCATCGTCTTCCCCCTGCCCATCGACCTGATAGATTCCCTTCGAGCCGCCCTGCCCGCAGGTAATACTGACGCGGGTAACACTGACGTGGGTAACACTGAAGAGCCCGATAGCTAAAAGTCGAGTTCCATATAGATGTCAGCTCGAGAATAGTCTGAGTCGACGGGAAATGATTTTTCGATAAAACCCAGCTTTCGGTAGAGGCTGAGTGCCGGTGTGAGTTTGCGATTACTCTCCAGAAAGGCAAATGTCGCCCCCATCTCCCGTGCTCGAGTCAGTGCAGCCTCTCCGAGGAGTCGACCGATCTGCCTGCCCTTGGCCTTTTCAGCAACTGCCATTTTGGCAAGCTCAACAGACTCTTCGCTACTTCGTATCAATGCAACCGTACCCAACGGCTCATCGGTGATCGCATCCACCGCGAACAGAATATCCCCACCACCAGCGATGATGGTTCCCGCTGGGTCTTCAAGCACTTTTCGGTCTGCATCTTCCATCGTGAAGTAATGGTTGATCCAGGTTTCATTGAGGCTCTTAAAATAAGCGGAATACCTTGGCGAGTATCCACGAATCAATACTTCATCATCGAGGCGCTCCCACTGGTCACTGAACCTTTCAAGAAAATTCTGTCGCCCGAGACTTTGCTCCAGGGTCGACAGTGAATTCAGGAAATCACCGCCGCCTTCATCAACAGCAGACTGTAATGCCTGCCTGATATTTCTCCACACAGGCTCGAGCTCCTTGTACTTGTCCCTCCCGTGGCTAGTAAGTGCTAACACACGCTTTCTTTTGTCATTTCGGTCCCGATAGGGAGCAACCAATTTAGCTGCTATCAGTTCATTGGCGACCTTGTTAATGCCAGGGTGCGATACACCCAGCCCCCTTGCCAGTGCAGTAATGGCGGTTGGCCCTCGACGATACAGAAAACTGTAAACAGGGAACCAGCGTGGTTCAAAGCCAACACCCGCTTTCTGATAGACGCGAACGCCTTCCTGCATCAGGCAATCTGAGAGTCGTTTCAGCCGACTTCCAAGTGCCAGAGCGCCCAGTTCTGCCAGAGCATCTTCCATATCCGCTCCCTACGATTGCAATATACGTAATGTATTACATATATTGTGTGCAAATCAACCATTAG
This sequence comes from Gammaproteobacteria bacterium, assembly GCA_018656865.1. Taxonomy (GTDB): domain Bacteria; phylum Pseudomonadota; class Gammaproteobacteria; order Pseudomonadales; family Azotimanducaceae; genus UBA9659. Next base: position 10,753 of record JABHYO010000093.1, read on the forward strand.
GTGTTTTCGGTGAAAGCGACCAGTTTATTTAGGTAATCTGTTACATATATGACAAACAAGGCAGGCATGGATACTTGCCACCAGGTTTCCTAGAATACGCGCCTTTCCCCAATAGCCGGAATCACGCCTTGCGCAATCACCAGACAGCTATTCCCGCCCCGCTCTGGTTACCTTACCAACTCTACAAGTGGTTGATCGTCGTCCCCGTTCTCCTGATTTCAACACTGATACTCGGCACCCTGATCATCATACTGTGCTTCATTGGAATGGCTAACATGGCATCTCGAGTCATCGCGAGGCTCTGGGCGCGGCTGAATTCAACCATAATGTTTATGCGGGTCGAGGTGGAAGGTCAGGAGCATCTGCAACCGGGTCAGTCATACATTTTGGCTGCCAATCACCTCAGCCTGGTCGATATCTATCTACTTTACGGCTACACAAATCTGGACCTGAAATGGGTAATGAAACAGGAGCTCCGAAAGATCCCGATTCTCGGACTAGCCTGTGAACTGATGGGCCACATTTATGTCGACCGCTCCAACAGTAACGCCGCTGTCACTTCAATCGAATCCGCCCGGGAACGCATTAGGGACGGCATGTGCGTGGTCTTCTTCCCCGAAGGAACACGGTCTAGAACAAGTGAACTTCGCCCGTTCAAGAAGGGTGCATTTCGAATGGCCGTTGATCTCGGTATACCGGTCATACCTGTCAGCATTCACCATACGGACGACATTTTGCCTTCGGACACACTGGACTGGAGGCCCGGTGACACCAAACTGATATTCCATGCACCCATCGCTGTCGACAAGAACAGCGATGCCAACAATCTCACCAGGCAAACGCGCCAGATCATCGTCAACGCACTCGCAGAAAATTAAAGGACGGCTGGTCTGGCCAACAACCCTTTGTTAGGCTCGCGTGATCAAATCAGGAAACCTCTTATGCGGCCCAATCATGTACTGCACGCCTGGCGTGACGATAAACCCACTGTTGGCTGCTGGTTGTCAATGGACTCCGCGTTCGCTGCAGAAGCTATGGCTCATAGCGGCTTCGACTGGGTATGCATAGATATGCAGCACGGTTTGCTCGACTATAGCGATCTTAGAGGGATGCTACAGGCCATCTCAACGACAGACACCATTCCCCTGGTTCGTGTCTCCTGGAATCAACCCGGTGAAATCATGAAGGCACTCGATGCCGGTGCCTACGGTATCGTCGTTCCTCTCATCAACAATCGCGAAGAAGCTGAGCGCGCGGTCAGCGCGTGCCGATACCCGCCGGAAGGCGGACGGTCATTCGGACCGATACGCGCAGCTATGTATGGAGGCCGGGGCTACGCGGCTGAAGCCAACAATGAAATCGCCTGTATGGTCATGATCGAAACGGCCGAAGCCCTGGATAACCTGGATGAGATCATGTCTACACCCGGTGTCGACGGAATCTACATTGGTCCGGCTGATCTGGCTTTTGCACTTGGATTCAAACCCGGAACGGATGACCCCATTCATGCCGAAACAGTCACCCACATCCTTCAAACAGCGAAGAAACATGGCATCGCCGCCGGAATACATACCACCGGTGTAGAACAAACCCGCCTCTATATCGATCAGGGTTTCCACATGGTGACCCTGGGAAGCGACAAGCAGTTTATGGAAAGACTCGCCAGAACCGAACTGAAAACAGTTCGCGAGGGTACAGGTACCGCAAAGGCTGAATCCGGCGGGCTGTACTAGCTCAATGCGGCGATTGCATCAGAAGACAACAGAACATTTTCCCGCAGAGGCATATCAAACCTCTGCCCGGGATATGGTCATGAACTTGCCTATATTTCACCAGGTTTTTCAGTATGAACCAGTCTAGTATCCTCAGGACAGATGCCAATAACTGTTTCGTCTGCGGTCCGCAAAACCCTATTGGTCTTAGACTCGAGTTCACCCTGGACGACAACGATGTCTGCCATAGCATATTTACACCGGGGGAGAGTCACTGCGGCTACGACAACGTGACGCACGGAGGTATCGTCTTCAGTGCACTCGACGACGTCATGGCCAACTGGCTATTTCTGAAGGGGCTTAAAGCCTTCACGGCGAGATGCGAGGTACGCTACCGGGATGCACTGCCAATCGGTACCAGGGTCAGGCTTGAAGGTCATTGTCTGAAGCAGAAAGCCAGACTGACTCAGATGAAAGGACTGATGATTCGTGATGACACTGACAAGGTTGTCGCCGAAACTGAAGCCAACTTCATGATGATCGAATGATGTCCGCAAGCAACCCAACAGATACTGCATATTTATTGGCGCAGTTATAATTCAGTATTGCTCTGAAATTTCCACCGACCAGATAGCCCGTTCTATCTCCTTCTGCTGGAAGGATTAGTGAATAAAGCTCATCGTGATTAAGTGACTTCGAACTAATACCGAGATCAGCCCAGGCCTTTGGCTTCATCTTCCTGGTGTGATAACGCAATGCCCGACAGGTCGTATCCCAACTGTCAGGTTTTATTTCAGACCAGTCCTGCTCCACCAACTCGACCCGGCTTCCCCAGCCGCGCCCTCGTTTCCACCCCGCCTCACGCAGGTAGTTGGCAATAGAAGCAAACACATCCGCTTCCGAGTTCCAGATATCTTTTCTGCCATCCCCATCATGGTCCTGCGCATAACGCAGGAAACTACTGGGCATAAACTGGCCCTGTCCCATGGCACCTGCCCAGGCGCCAACAAATTGCTCCGGCGATATGTGCTTCTCATCGAGTATCTTCAGCGCGAAAATCAGCTCCCGGGTGAAGAATGCAGAACGCCTCTGGTCATAGCCAAGCGTAGCCAAAGATCGAATAATGCTGTACTTGCCCTGATAGCGGCCAAAGCTAGTTTCCAGCCCCCAGAAGGCAACGATGTATTCGGCACCCACGCCGTATTCATCGGCGATTGTCTGCAATAGCCTGGCATGTTGTCGCAACAGACGACGACCCTCCTCCTGTCGAAAGTCAGTCACTCTTGCGTCAAGATACTCCTCAAATGTCTGGACAAATTCGGGTTGACGACGATCAAAACGAATGACCCGCTCATCAACGGTCAGCCCCAGTAAAACCTGATCCACGGTCTCCTCAGAAACCCCCTCGGCAACCGCGCGCGCCCTGACGTCTTCGAGATAATCATCGAAACTGGCAGCGTAGGTCTGCAGCGCACCTGTCAGCAGCAAAAAGATTAGAATGCGTACCAATGTTTAAGACCTCCTTACGATCCCCTAATGAAAAACTAAGCCCGAAGCATTCGATTAACGAATTCGGAGGCTCTCTCCAACTGCCAGGCGACGACCGTAACCGCCAGGAATATGCCGTGTACCCACCAGAGCCCCAGAGATATGGGCAGATCACCTCGTTCCAGACCTGAGCGCGCGCCTGAGAGAGCTATGACGTAGAGGAAACAAAGCACCATGGCGGGAACAAGACGGGTAAATCGGCCCTGCCGAGGCTTAACCTTCGACAGTGGGATCGCCAGCAGGGCAATGACCGGGATCATCAGCACCACTGAAACACGCCAATGGAATTCAGAGAGACTCGATGGGTCGGTACTACTCATGAGTTCCACGGTCGGAATGGCAGCACTCCGCCGTTCCTTGGACACGCGATTCCCTTTTTCAACCAGCTGCCCGTATTCCTCGTAGGAAACGACCTGGTAGCCTTTCTCTCCCGGTTTTCCCTGGTATCGGGTTCCCCGATTCAATACCAGGAACCTCCGACCCAATTCGTCCACTTCTGTCTTGCCGGACTCAGCGATAACCGTTGCAGAATTTCTCGAATCCCGGGCGCTCTCAGGATCGCGGTACTCGTTGATAAAAACATTTTTCAGTTCACCCTCGCCGCTGAGCCCTTCGGAATAGGTGACTCGCCTGCCGGAACTCAGCGACTGAAATCGACCGGGGACCAGAGTGTCGAATTCTGTCAGATTACGCTGACCCTGGAGCAGGGTCTCTACCTCCCTTTCCCCCATGGGCTTAATCCAAAGGGAAATGGTTGCCGTCAGCAGCATCACCATAAACGCCATGACCAGCGTCATACCTGTCAGCCTGGAGGGACTCATCCCACAGGACTGCAGCACGATCATCTCATGATCGACGTAGAGCCTGCCGTACGTCAGCATCACTGCAAGGAAAAAACTTACCGGTGTGATCAATTCCAGAAAGCCAGGCAACCGGAAAGCCATGAGAGCAAAAAGAACTTCCTTCGTCATCATGCCCGCCGCTGCCTGGTTAAGGTAGCCACTGAATCGCCATCCCATTGAGATAACGAGCACAATGCCGGCTACCGTGAACATGGTCAGGAAAACCTCACGGGCGAAGTATCGGAACAGGATCAAGTGACCGGCCAAACCAGACGCGTTATATTAGGCTCGATCATCAGGCAACGAACTCCTCGAGGTTCAATATGAAGTATGGCACACGAATGGGCAACGCTGCTAAGGCGAGGAACCAGTGCAGCATTGTCGGTATTTTTGACAATGGTCAGCTGACACCCTCGGCAAAACAGATTGACGAGGAAAGCAAAGGCTACCTGCGGAAGATTCTTAAACGAGGGGATTTCAAAGGTAAAGCCAACCAAATAATGGTTCTTCACGATGTTCCGGGCACTACCGCAACCCGAGTGATGCTCGTTGGGCTGGGCAATCCCGAGACGATGGATGCAGCCAGATTTGCCACAGCCGCAAAAGCTGCCATCGGCAGATTAAAAACCCTGAGTGCGAAAACCATACTGTGCTGCCTTACCGACGTGGATGTACCCGGTCGCGATGTAGCCTGGCGAACAACCCGACTGGTCGAGATATTCGGCGGAGGTCTCTACCGATTCACTGAGTTCAAGGGCAAACCGCCCGAGAATGGAAACGAAATCGAGGTGATTGATTTCCACGCAGCCGACAAGGCCGAGCAAGAGTTGGTTGATGCCGCGGTATCTTCCACCGTTGCTTTAGTAACGGGAATCACTGTTGCCAAGGACCTGGGTAACACACCCGGCAATGTCTGCACACCGACCTTCCTTGCTGACAAAGCCAAGGAAATCGCCAGCACCTACCGCTCCATTACCACCAAGGTTATCGAAGAAAAGGAAATGGAAAAACTGGGTATGGGGGCATTCCTTTCGGTCTCTCGTGGCAGCTTGCAACCGGGAAAGCTCATTGTCATGACCCATAAAGGTGGCAAAGCCAAGGATGCGCCACACGTTCTTGTCGGCAAAGGCATCACCTTCGATACCGGTGGTATCTCGCTCAAGCCAGGTGCCGGTATGCATGAGATGATCTATGACATGTGTGGCGCAGCCAGTGTGTTCGGCGCCATGGTCGCGGTCGCTGGGCAGAATCTGCCGATAAACGTCATCGGCGTTGTCGCTGCGGCAGAGAACATGCCTTCCGGAGATGCCAGCAGGCCTGGCGATATCGTCAAGACCATGTCTGGTCAAACCGTAGAAATTCTCAATACCGATGCCGAGGGCCGTCTCGTCCTCTGCGATGCGCTGACCTATGTCGATAAATTCAATCCTTCGACCGTGGTAGATATAGCCACACTGACCGGCGCCTGCATCATCGCACTCGGCGCCCATGCCACCGCTCTCTATGCCAACGATGACGCCCTTGCATCCGCACTGTTGAATGCAGGAGAGGAAACACTCGACAGAGCCTGGCGCATGCCACTATGGGAAGACTACCAGGCGCAACTAAACAGTGCATTTGCCGATATGGCAAATATCGGTGGCAGAGAAGCGGGCAGCATTACTGCCGCCTGCTTTCTGGCGCGCTATGCCAAAAAGTATCGATGGGCACACCTGGATGTTGCCGGCACTGCCTTCAAGGGCAGCGGACCGACGAAGGGTTCAACCGGCCGACCGGTTTCCCTTCTGGTGCAGTATCTAAAAGACCAGGCCAGCAATGCACCTAAAGGCAGGAACTCCGCAAAAGCGTGACCAGGATCGATTTTTACCAGATCAATGGCGATGAGACGACCTTCGCTTGTCGCCTGATCGATCTGGTCTATAGACGGGGTCATCAGATTTATGTCCACACCGTCAACGCCGATCAGGCCGAGGCCATTGATGATCTTCTCTGGACCTTTCGCGAGGATGCATTCATTCCCCATGCTTTGCAGGACGCCGGTATCGACGCTCCAATAAAAATCGGATTCAACCATGAGCCAGGTGATCACCAGGAAGTCCTCATCAATCTATCCGGGTCCGTTCCAGGCTTCTTTTCCCGTTTTGACAGGGTTGCAGAGGTAGTCCCGTTTGATAAAGACAGCCGCAATGCTTCGCGAGACAACTACGCCTATTACAAGCAGCGAGGCTATTCACTTAATTATCACAAGATCAACTAGGTTTCCAACCCGGAATATGTGGATTTGCAAATCAAAAAGTAATCAGGAAACTAGCACCGCGGTACTAATCGCTCGAACAGGAATTGACTAAGCCCCGTGGATGACGAAGAGAAACCTGCTACTCAAATCCCACTCATGAGCGATGTGGTTTTCGATGAGTCCCTACCACTACGTCCACCGCGAAAATCATCTTCAAAAAAGGCCACGCAACGCGTCAACTATTCGCCCGACTATGACCCCGATACAATCGACCTGTTCGGAGAACAGGACAGCCTGGCACCAGAAATCGATGGGACCGTCACCGAGAAGCTCAAACACAGCGCCGATCAGGTTATAGACGAGCTCGTCGATGAGTATTCGGCTGAATTCGGTCGGCGACTCCGGGGTGAGCTGACCGCTCATCTATCATCTATTTTGGAAGATCTAAACGACAAGGGTTAGGAAACTGCCCGCCCCGCGCGATTTCTGTATAATCGCGCTTCTTTTATAGTCGCACTAGGCATGAACAAGTATACGCCGCAGGACATCGAGCAATCCTGGTACCAGAAATGGGAGGACAGTAAGTACTTCGCCCCATCTGGCACCGGTGAATCTTTTAGTATCGCTATCCCACCTCCCAACGTTACCGGCACACTGCATATGGGGCATGCGTTTCAACACAGCCTCGTGGACTCTCTGATCCGGTACAAGCGCATGCAGGGTTACAACACACTCTGGCAAATGGGCACCGATCATGCCGGAATATCAACCCAAATGGTTGTTACAGAGCAACTGGCAGCAGAAGGTATTAAACCTTCCGACCTCGGCAGGGGAGCTTTCGTCGAAAAAGTCTGGGATTGGAAAGAGGAATCAGGCGATACAATTTCAAAGCAATTGAGGCGCCTCGGTGCTTCTTTGCACTGGGAAACAGAACGCTTCACTATGGACGAAGGCCTGTCCAAAGCCGTCCTCGAAGTATTCGTCCGTCTCTACGACGAAGGCTTGATCTATCGCGGCAAACGCCTTGTCAACTGGGACCCGGTACTTAAGACATCGATCTCCGATCTCGAGGTTGTATCCGAAGAAGAATCGGGCAGCCTCTGGCACTTCCGCTATCCCCTCGCTGACTCACCGGGCGAATACCTGGTGGTGGCGACAACCCGCCCGGAAACCATGCTGGGAGACACGGCCGTTGCCGTAAATCCGAACGACGAACGATACAAGCACCTTGTCGGCAAGACGGCGCTGCTACCTCTGGTCAATCGCGCCATCCCCATCATCGCCGATCACTATGTCGATCAGGAATTCGGTTCAGGGTGCGTCAAGATCACGCCAGGCCACGACTTCAACGACTACGATATCGGTCGTCGCCATGATCTGGAAATCATCACTATCCTGAACGAAGACGCCAGCATCAACGAAAACGCGCCACCAAAATACCGGGGAATGGATCGATTCGAAGCAAGAACTGCAGTGGTTGCTGATCTTGATGCCCTGGGTCTGCTAGACAAGATCGAAGACCATACGCTAGCTGTGCCACGAGGCGAGCGGTCCGGAGTCGTGGTCGAACCCTTTCTTTCCGATCAATGGTTTGTCGATATCAAGCCACTGGCAGACCCTGCCATCAAGGCCGTCGAAGAAGGCGATATTGAGTTTATTCCGAAGAACACAGAGAACATCTACTTCGCCTGGATGCGCAACATTGAGGACTGGTGCATAAGCCGACAACTTTGGTGGGGACACAGAATCCCGGCCTGGTACGACGACGAAGGCAACTTCTACGTCGGCAGAAGCGAAAGCGAAGTCAGGGAAAAACACGACCTGCCGGAAGATGTAAACCTGGAGCAGGACGCCGACGTACTGGACACCTGGTTCTCTTCCGCACTATGGACTTTTTCAACGCTGGGCTGGCCCGACAAGACACCGGAACTAGAGACCTTCCACTCAACCGACATCATGATCACGGGGCACGACATCATCAGTTTGTGGGTTTCCCGCATGATTATGATGACACTCAAGTTCATCGGCGAAGTTCCTTTCCACAAGGTTTACATTCACGGACTGGTTACAGATGCGGACGGCCAGAAGATGTCCAAGTCCAAAGGCAACGGCCTCGATCCGCTGGACATTGTTAACGGTATTTCCATCGACGATCTCGTTGCCAAGCGGACCGCCAACCTGATGCAACCCCGCATGGCACAGAAAATAGAGAAAGCGACCAGAAAGGAATACCCGGATGGCATCATGGCTTTTGGCACAGATCCGCTTCGCTTCACTTTTTTTGCTATTGCGTCGAGAACACGAACCGTCCGCTTTGACCTGAAACGCGTAGAGGGCTACCGAAACTTCTGCAACAAACTCTGGAACGCAGCCAACTTTGTCATGACGCATGTTGAGAATCAGGACGAGGATCTTAACTCCAGCGAAATCCAACTAACGCCAGTCGACGAATGGATTACTTCAGAGTTTCAGAACGTGACTACCGCGGTCTGTTTCGCTATGGAAACCTACCGTTTTGACCTCGCCGCAAAAGCAATCTACGAATTCATCTGGGATGAATTCTGTGATTGGTACCTGGAACTAAGCAAACCCATACTTAACGCTGACACGATTTCCGATGCCCAGCGGCGTGGAACCAGGCAGACACTTGCAAAGACGATGGAAGCCACCCTTCGGCTGGCGCATCCGTTTCTGCCTTTCCTCACAGAGGAACTTTGGCAGAAATTACCGGAGTCTGTTCGCGGATCAGGCGAGACCATCATGCTACAGGCCTACCCCGCTACCGATGAAACACTCATCAATCAGGTAGCCCAGGACGACATTGCCTGGCTGAAGAAAGTCGTTTCCGGTGTCAGGAACATTCGCGGCGAAATGGATATCTCGCCCGCAAAAGAGATACCGGTCATGTTCGCGAACGGGACAAATGAAGACAGGGAAAGACTGGACAGATTCTCGGATCTCCTTATACCACTCATCCGCCCGGAAGATCTGATCTGGCTCGAACCTGGCGAGGAAAAACCCCTGGCTGCCACAGCTCTGGCAGACGAGATGGAGATACTGGTTCCCATGGCTGGACTGATCGACAAGGAGGCAGAACTGGCCCGTCTCGACAAGGAAATCGAACGCAAACAGAAAGATCGAGAAAAAACCGAAAAGAAGATCGGCAATCCCAACTTTGTCGAAAAGGCGCCGGAAGAGGTGGTCCAGAAAGAGAGGGACAAGCTCAAGGAACTCGATTCCGCACTCGAAAAACTCAATCAGCAACGAATGAGTGTTGCCTCCATTTAGCGCAGCTCCGATATCTAACTGACCGCTGACTATATTGCACTGCAATAAAATGGCGGAATAAATCACCCAAAAATTCTTGGACACCTATCCCTGATTTGTGTTCTGATGCAAAAATGTTCCCGTCGCCCCGGGAGCGTGAGTAGCACTAGAGAGAGAGAGGTAGGTGGCCATGTCGGAGAGACAGTCAGGAACCGTCAAGTGGTTCAACGACGCAAAAGGCTACGGGTTTATCGAACAAGAAGAAGGTGACGATGTGTTTGTTCACTATCGTTCTATCAGGGGAGAAGGTTTTCGCACCCTGAAGCAAGGCGCCAGAGTCGAGTTCGATATGTCCGAGACAGATAAAGGCTTTCAGGCAGAAGACGTCGCCGAACTATAAGCCCTTAGCCGAACTATAAGCCCTTAGTGATTTAGCTCCATGATCACTTTCCCAATGGTCTGATCGGATGCGACCAGATCATGGGCCTGTGATGCCTCTTCAATAGGGAATACCCGGTCGACAACTACCTTTATCTCACCAGCCTCGATTAACGGCCATACCTTGGCCTCCAACTGCGCCATCACCTCAGCTTTCTCAATAAGGGGTCTGGCTCTAAGTGTTGAACCAATTATGCGAGCCCTTTTCATCAATACCTGGGCCAGATCGATCTCCGCCCGGGCGCCACCCAGCAAACCGATCAATACAAGACGGCCACCCGTCCTCAGCAGTTTGATGTTGTCAGCAAGATAACCTGCGCCCACCGGATCAAGAACAACATCGACCCCCTCTGGGGCAAAAACCTGTGCTTTTTCCAGGAAAGGTCCATCATGCCGATTGGCACCGGACGCTGCACCGAGATCAAGACAGGTCGCAAGTTTTTCGGCGGACCCGACGGTGACAAATGATTCAGCACCAAATGACCTACATAATTGAATGCCGGCCGTACCGACACCGCTCGCTCCGGCATGCAGTACAACCTTTTCGCCGAATTGCAGATTGGCTTCCATAAAGAGATTCAACCAGGCAGTAGCAAAAACTTCCGGAATACCAGCCGCTTCAGACACCTTGAGGCCAACGGGTATTGGCAGAACACTGCCCTCGTCTACAACCGCATATTCGGCATAGCCGCCACCCGGCAACAATGCACAGACCTGGTCGCCAGTTTTATAACGGGTACAGGCAGAACCTGCTTCAACAACTTCGCCTGCACACTCGAGCCCCAGGATTGGGCTGGCACCGGCTGGCGGCGGATAACCGCCGTGGCGCTGCACCAGATCAGCCCGATTGATAGCGGTAGCCGCGACCCTTATCAACACATCGTTGTCGCCGGGTACAGGGTCCTCAAAATCACCCCAGACGAGTGATTTGTCATCAGCTACCAGTATCGCTTTCACGGGGATCCCTCTTAATAGTGTGGCGGTCTTTCATCTGACGGTGCCGGCAGATTCGATTCCAGTTTCTTCTGCTGCTCAATCAGCATGCTGATCTTATGCTCAGCCTGCATCAGTTGTTTCTGTTGAATGGCGAGAGAATCATCCAGCTTCTGAATCACATCTTCCTGAAAGGCGATTTTTTCCTCGAGTTCGATAAAGCGTTTTTCAGTATCCTGCATCAGTACCTCATCCGAACCTTGAGACCACGCTCACGCAACCACGTTTTTAGTTCGCTGATCGTGTACTCGCCAAAGTGAACCATAGATGCAATAAGCGCAGCATCTGCCTTACCTTCGGTCAGGACTTCCAGCAAATGTTCCGGCTTACCGGCCCCGCCCGATGCAATAACAGGAATGGATACGGCTTCTGCAATCATCCTGGTGAGATTGATCTCATAACCCTCACGGGTACCATCAGCATCGATGGAGTTGACAACCAGCTCACCTGCACCGAGCTCCTCCCCCGAAAGCGCCCATTCCAGAGCATCGAGACCCATGGGGGTCCTGCCACCATTGATAACGACCTCGTAGCCGCTCGGGAAATCCCTGCATATTTCTACCTTTCGAATATCCATCGACAGGACCGTGTTCTGATTCCCAATTGCATGGGCACACTCTGCGATGAGCTCAGGTCGTTGAACCGCCGCGGAGTTTACGTTTATTTTCTCGGCACCCGACCACAGAAGCTTGTTGGCATCCTCCACCGTGCGAACGCCACCGCCAACTGAAAAAGGGATATAGACCTGGTCGGCAACCTGCTCAACCACATCCAGCATGATGTTCCTGGCATCGCTAGATGCTGTAATGTCATAGAAGACAAGCTCATCCAGCCCATCATCATAGTACTCTTTGGCCTTAGCCACCGGATCACCGATATCTTTCGTGTCGACAAACTTGACGCTCTTGGCCAGCTTGCCGTCACGAACGTCAAGGCAGGCAATAATACGCTTACTCAGCATGACGCCGTCCACTCCGAAAATGCTTTCAGCATTCGAAGACCCAGTTCACCGCTTTTCTCCAGGTGAAATTGGGTTGCAAACAGGTTCTCATGGCCAACAACCGAGCAGAAGGTCTGCCCGCCATATTCTGTTCTGCCCAGTATGTTGTTGTCGTTGAAGGGTTTGGCATAGAAGCTGTGCACAAAATAAAACTCATCACCAGACTGCATTGCATTGACGATTGGGTGAGCACTATCGAATTCGACTTCGTTCCAGCCGATATGAGGCACCTTTACAGATCTGTCAGCAAATTCGAATCGCTCACAGGCACCCTCGACAAGGCCAAGGCAATCCTTGTCGCCTTCTTCTGTATGCTCAAGCAGTATCTGTAGCCCCAGGCAAATACCAAGCAGAGGTTTCCCAGTCTGATAAAAGGTCTTGATGGCTTCATCCAGCCCCCTCGACCGAAGTGTATCGACAGCGCTCTCAGCCGAACCCACACCAGGGAATATCAGACGATCCGCCCTCGCAACGATATCGGGATCGGCGGAAATTTCAGCCACCATACCAACATGTTCGCAGGCACGCTGAACGCTGCGGACATTCCCGGCATCATAGTCGACGATGACTGGCATGGAGGGCTCCTTCAAAGAGCGCGAATTATAGGCGATTGACGCTATTTGTCATGTTCTTTGGCCGGTTTTCCGTACTGATTCATCCCGAGTACACTATGTGCGCCTACTGTGGAATGGTTTATGAACTATAAGTATTTGAATGTATCCAGCACTGACCGAGTCACCACCATAGAACTTAATCGTCCGGAAGTGATGAACGCCATCAACCCGGAAATGCATGAGGAACTGCAACTGGCATTTGACGGCTTTGCTGCTGACGATGAACAATTTTTATGTCTGGTAAGAGGTGCTGGCGATCGCGCATTTTGTGCAGGCAGTGACCTGAAAGCCATCGCCGAGGCAGACGAACGACAGCCCTATCCTGAAAACGGATATGCTGGCCTCATTGAGCGGTATCACCTGAATAAACCTGTCATTGCCGCCGTTGACGGTTTCGCCCTTGGTGGTGGATTCGAAATCGCGCTGGCATGCGACATCATCATTGCCACTACGCGCTCAAGTTTTGGTTTACCCGAACCTCTGGTGGGCGCGGTGGCACTGGGCGGGGGTGTACACCGATTGAGTCGGCAGATCGGCCTGAAACAGGCTATGGGCATGGTACTAACCGCGGACCGTGTCTCTGCCACACGGGGAATGCAGTTGGGATTTGTCAATGAGGTTGTCGAAGTCGAAGAGTTCGACAACTGCATAGATCAGTGGGTAGAGAGCATTCTTCGCTGCGCGCCTCTGTCACTGGCAGCTTCCAAGGAAGCCATCTTGCGTGGACTGGACGAACCGAGTCTGGCTGACGCCATAACCAACCAGGAAACCTATCCTGCTTTCTACAGATGGAAACGTTCGGAGGACGCCACCGAAGGCCCGAAGGCGTTCGCTGAGAAGCGAACGCCTAACTGGCAGGGTAAGTAAGACCACCAGCCATCGCTGCGGTCTCGACCATCTATAACGCTTTTGGGAAAGTCCCCGGAAAGTCTACCGATGTACCCTTTTCAGGCCACAGGAACTGGAGGGTGCAGCGTGCGATCAACCATTTCCCATCAACCTTCCGATATTCCTCGTCGTATACACCCAGGTAAATAAAGGGCGTCTTGCCTGCCTCTCCCTGCGTGGAAGGTTCATACAAGTAGGACCGGCCAATCGCCGTGTCCGGCCCGGTCAGTTCCACAATATGATTGCAGGTGCCATGCATCGCGCCGAACGATGGTATGCCTTCTTCAACCGCGTGGTAGTTCTTGCGAATGGTCTCCCGTCCTTCCCAGTTGCCGAAATGAGCGAACTCGCAGACGGCATCTTCCGTGAAAATATTTGCCATGTCATCGAATCGCCTGGTATCCATCAGGTGTGAATAAAGCAGTTTGGTGTGCTTGATCTCGTCAATCTCGATCATCTCACGAAGTTTCGCGAGTTCTTTTTCGGTCAGTTGGCTCATTGTTTATTCCCAGTTTCTTGTCAATCGGTTCAATCTTCATCTCAGCTCTGTTCGAGCTTGATTCATCCTAGCGTACGCGAAAATAGTGATCCTAGCGTACGCGAAAATAGTGGTGTCGACTACAGTAATTCAGCTGCCACGCCGCGCCACTGCTTCAGGAGCTGACTATAGTATATTGATGTGTACTACTCTGATGGCACAGGACTCTCATGATCACCCTCTACCAGTTCGAAATCTCACCTTTCTGTGACAAGACTCGCCGTGCTCTTACTTACAAAGGGCTCGAATTCGAGATAAGAGAGATGTTGCCCTCTCAGGAGGCTGAGAATCTTAAGGTGAGCCCAACCCACAAGTTTCCGGCCATAGACTGCGATGGAGAACGTATCGTGGATTCGACCGACATCGCCTACTATCTGGAGCAGAAATATCCTGAGCCACAACTGGCTCCCAGTGACCCCGCCGGTCGAGCGCATATGCATATTATCGAAGACTGGGCCGATGAGAGCCTGTTTCCCTACGATCTGGCCATGCGAGGTCTATGGGAGCACAACATCCCGCTGCTGATCGACGATATCTTTAAGTACGAAACCCCTGAACTCCAGAAGATGTTCGCCGAGACAGTGCCGGAGGGCATCCGCCAGCAACTGATTGCAGCTGGATTGGGTCGCAAGGACAAAGAGACCATCCTCAACGATGTTCGTCGGCACATTAACGCCGTCAACGACCTGCTTCAGGCGGGCGACTGGCTCGTCGCGGACCATCTCACCTACTCTGATATCGCGGTGGCAGCAATGTTCTTCGTCATCAACCGGGCCGAGGAAGGCGCCGCGATGCTCGATGAGTTTGCAACCATCAGACAGTGGCAGAACCGCGTAGATGAGTTGACCCTGTAACTATTCAGGCCACTCGGGCTTGAACTTCTGCAGCCGCAAGACGACGCGCATCTCGCCGATCAATGGCGTCCCTGATTCGCTTCTGTCGCACCTTTGTCAGCGGATAGTTCCAGACAACCAGGCCAGCCAGGACAAAAATCACAGCTGGCATCAACGCATAGCTGTACTTCAGCCCCATAATTGCCTCCGGGGTATTGACGGCGCCCGGCCCAGCATCAAAGCCAATGAAACTCAGTGCGTAGAGCCCGAGTGATCCACCAATACTTCCAGCAGCCTTGGTCGCCAGAGACCAGGCAGAGAAAAACATTGCTGCCCGATTCTCACCGGTTCGTGCTGTGTCGATATCAATGACATCGGCCTTCATCGAATTCGGGAGCGCTTGAAAAGCGCCGATACCTATAGCACTGACGAGTGCAAACGGCACCATTAGTAAGAATTGTCCCGGCCCAAGGAACAGATAGGTTGGGCTGACGACAAGTACAACCATGAGCCCAATAGCCCATGCACGATGTTTGCCGACCCTTTCCGACACTTTGACCCACATTGGAATGGCAAAAAGGCTGATGATCGACGTAAAGAACATGAGTATGGGAAGATATTTTTCCGGCGCTTCAAGAACGGACACGATATAGAAGGCGTTCATTGGCATCAGTACAGCCATTCCCAAAGACGAGAGCATGAACGCAAAAATCAGGCGGCGAAACAGACCGTTTCTCATCATGATGAGAAGCCCGTCGAACATCTGGATGGCTGGCACGCCTGTATGCGGCTTGTCCTCAACCATGAAGAGTGTCATTCCGACGGCGATCGGTATGAGAATCAGCACCGCAATGCCTGTGATACGCATAATGCCTGCTATGCCTTCCAGGTCAAAAAACAATACGGCTAACAGCGGTATTCCTATCGACAGGACCATACCGAAACTACCCATCGCAGCGCGCCACGCGGTTACCCGGGTTCTTTCATCATAATCGGTGGATAGCTCAGCACCCCAGGCATAATAGGGGATCATCAGCATGGTCCAGCCCAGCCACATCACCAGCAGCCATCCAGCGACATACCAAATATCGACACCGGGTTCCGGCAGGAATATCTTGTAGATACCCATCATCAGAAACGGCAACGAGGCAAGTATCCATGGTTTTCTCCGCCCCCAGCGCGTCTTCGTGTGATCACTCAGGTAACCCACCAGCGGGTCAGTAATGAGATCGAAGATTCGCGCAAGCAGCAGAATACCGGCAAGATCCGCGAGGTCGATACCGACGTCAGTCGCGTAGAACTTGTTCATGTAGAGCGACATGGGGATGATAGCCAGCATCACCGGGACATCTGCTAAACCGTAAAAAAACAGGGTTCGGTTATTCAGTGGCTGTCTGCTCATATTTCTACTGCGAGCCTTTCAAGGTTTCTACATTAAACCAGAACTTTGGTGCAATTGATCAGCAAACCGCTGTCCTGAATCAATGTGAAGCTCTTGGCCTCCTATTACCTGTATCAACCTTATGGTACAGTTCCTCTCTATGAAGATCACCATAAGCACCTCATCTCCAACCCCTGTTTTCCAACAGATTATCGAACAGATCCACTTCGCCATTTCGGCAGACGAACTAACGATTGGAGAAAAGCTGCCCAGCATTCGCGGTATTGCAGCCGATCTCGGGATTGCACCAAATACAGTTGCCAAAGCCTATCGCCAGCTTGAGTTTCGCGGTCTGATCCAGGCTCACGACCGCTCCGGCTATACCGTTGCAGGTAAGCCGGCGGAAAGCCGATACCAGGCGAGGGGTGTCAGTGCCGACAAGACTGAGGTCCATAACGCCGTTGACAAGCTCGAAGCCGGTCTTTTCCCTGGAGCCTTCTGCAAAGTCACCGAGGACTTCCTGTCCGGTGATCCGGACAAGTGCAATGTCATTCATGCCGATGGTGCCGGCACCAAATCGATCGTTGCCTACCTCTGGTACAAGGAAACCGGCGATGCGTCCATCTTCAGAGGAATCGCCCAGGACAGCATTGTCATGAATCTCGACGATCTGCTCTGCGTTGGCGTCAATGGCCGCATACTGATTTCAAACACTATCAACCGAAATGCCCTGAACTGTCCCGGCGAGGTCGTCAATCATCTGATCGAAGGTACTGAAGAATTTCTCGCCGCCATGCGGGACTATGGCGTCAACATTTATTCCGGCGGAGGTGAAACCGCAGATGTCGGTGACCTGACCGGCACAATCGTGGTGGACTCCTGCGCCGTTGCCATCATGAATAAATCCGATGTCATCGCCAATCAAATTGAGTCTGATCTTGCAATTGTCGGACTGTCTTCAACTGGCCAGGCCAGTTACGAGAGCGCCAGCAACAGTGGCATGGGCAGCAACGGACTTACCAGCGCACGTCATGACATGCTCTGCCAGGAGTATGTCGGCAAGTACCCTGAAGCCTACGACAACAACCTGAATCCTGCACTTGTCTACTGTGGACCATACCGCCTCCAGGATGCATTGCCGGGTGGCGACACGTCCGTTGGAGAGGCAATTCTATCGCCAACAAGAACCTATGCACCTCTCATCTACCGTATCCGAGAGGAACTGGGTACACAGCTGAAGGGAGTCGTCCACTGTTCCGGCGGCGCCCAGACCAAGTGCATGCGTTTCGGTCCGGACATACACTTTGTCAAAGACAACCTCTTTCCAACGCCCCCCCTCTTCTCTGCCATTCAAGCTGCATCCGGCACATCAGATACAGAGATGTACAAGGTCTTTAATATGGGCCATCGAATGGAAGTCTATGTGCCGCCGGAGCAGGTCAACAATGTCATCAATATAGCATCGACATTCGAGATTGAAGCTCGTCAGATAGGATATACCGAGAATCGTTCTGGACCGGGTCTGAGCCTTACCACACCAGAAGGTGATCGCTACACTTACTAGACAGAAACTGGCTGCTATTTGCAGTAGCCAATGCCGTACAAAGGGTATTATCCTTCGTCTCATAAACCTGAGGAGTATGGGCGATGGCACAGACTGAATTTGAAGAATGTCTCAAGATCCTGGTAGACAAAGAAGGTTCCGACCTCTACTACAGCACCGGCGCCCCCCCTTCCGCCAAGTTCTACGGCACACTGAATCAAATCTCTGATGTGCCCATGAAACCTGGTGAGGTCAAGGTCATTGCCGACAGCGTCATGACTGAAGAACAGCGAGCAGCCTTCGAACACAACCCGGAATGCAACCTCGCTATCTCGCGCGAAGGCCTGGGTCGTTTCCGGGTAAATATCTTCATGCAGCGTAATGAATACTCCATGGTAATTCGTCGACTCGGCGATACGCTACCAAACCACAAGGATCTCGGCCTACCCCCGGTTTTACCAAAACTAATCATGTCGAAGCTGGGGCTGATCCTGTTCGTTGGCGGTACAGGATCAGGCAAGTCGACTTCGATGGCCGCGTTGATCGACTATCGAAATCAGAAATCAAAAGGCCACATCATTACCATTGAAGACCCGGTCGAATTCACCCATCCGCACAAGGGCTGCATCGTCAATCAACGCGAGGTTGGCTCGGACACCAATTCCTGGGAAGAAGCCCTGGCGAATACACTACGACAGGCCCCGGACGTCATCCTGGTCGGTGAGATCAGGCACCAGGAAACCATGGAACATGCCATGGCCTTTGCCGAAACCGGTCACCTTTGTCTATCAACCCTGCACGCCAATAACTCCAACCAGGCGATGGATAGAATCATCAACTTCTTCCCGGAAGAGCGTCACACCCAGTTGCTGCAGGATCTGTCACTGAATATGCGAGGCATCATTTCCCAGCGCCTGGTCAAGACCGTAGATGGCAAGCGTGCAGCCGCCATCGAGATTCTACTCGGTACGCCTCGGGCAGCTGATCTGATCGCCAAGGGCGATGTCGGCTCGCTCAAGGAGCTGATGGAAAAATCCGGCGAGCAGGGTATGCAGACTTTCGATATGGCGCTGTTCAAACTTTTCAAGGCAGGCAAGATCACCCTGGAGGAAGCGCTCAAGAACGCCGATTCGAAAAATAACCTCAGGCTGCGGATCACGCTGGACAGCAAGAAAACAGGCGGCGAAGAAGTGGCGGATGCGGATGAAAAACCTGCTGCCAAGAAAAAGGAGCCTGCGCCACAGGCAGCCCCAGAGCCTGAGGAAAAGGAAGAACAGATAGAACCGGAAGCCGAAGCTGAAGCTGAAGCCGGAGCACTTCAGGGACTCTCGCTGGTTTCCCTGGACGACGATGAGAACGCCTCACCTTGATACCAGAGGTGTCATCCCGACGCCAAGGGCGTCGCCCTGAGCGAACTATCGAGTCGCGCACGACTGAGTCGAAGGATCTCGAGATTTCGTGCGCGACCCCGGTTCCGCCTTCGGCTTCAGAATGACTTTTCAAAACGAGATGCTTCGCTTGTGCTCAGCATGAAGGTGAAGCGACGAGGAGCGTCAGCTCAGTTTTTTCACCAGCAGCTGATAAAAGCTAGCGACAATCGGCAGTGAATAGGTCGACTTTCTGGCTACAAACCTCACAGGTCGGTGCAATCCTTTTTCATCCAGATTAATCATGCACTCGTCGGGAACCTTCAGTGTCTGCGCAACACCTATCGGCACCAGCCCGTGACCGAATCCGGCAATAGCCATCTGGGCAACGCTGAAGAAGGATTCCAGCGCAACTTCTCGCTTGATACGCAATTTCTGCGCCTCGTCCTGAAAGGAACGCCAGGCACCAGAGTAGTCTTCGATCGAGATGACACCGAGTTCACCTTTTTTCGGGAACTCTATCGGCTCCAGGCCAGATGGGATGATCACCATCGGTTCCTTGGTCAGTACTTCTGACTGCAAATCCTTATCCAGATTATCGGAACCCGTACAAACCCCAACCATAAATTCGCCAGAGCGGATTCGATCAAGCACTGCAGGTGTTCGGTGCGTATGAAAGACGAAACTGACTTCAGGCATTTCTTCACGTACTTCATGAAAAACCGATGGTCCCCAGGAAGAGAGTATGGCGTCCGATACACCAAGAATGAGTTCACCACGGGCGCTGGTGACCTCATCGATAAAGAGATCCCGCAACTCCGAAAGCAGCGGTGAAAGTTTGTCGACCAGTCTTTGACCATGCTGCGTCAGCTCGACCCTGCGGCCCTTTTTTTGGATCAGTTTTCGATTGTAGTAACGCTCAAGGGTTGAGATACGTTTGCTGACAGCTGACTGAGTAATACGCAGCTCGGTGCTGGCCTCCATCATTGTGCCTGTTCTGGCCAGGGTGAGAAGAGTCTCAAGATTTTCAATCATGACAATTTATTCCAAGAATGCATGCATTCTATTCCAACGATTCTCTTTTCTCATCTATTTTGGGCAGAGACAATGTGATGCATGGTTTACCTACTCCTCATCGCCGCCACACTCGCAACCAGCCTGGTCTCTGGCATCCTCAGCATGGCGGGCGGTATGATCCTGATGGGTGTGTTTGGATTTTTCCTGACAGTCCCTGCTGCAATGGTATTGCACGGAGTCGCTCAAGCCGTGTCGAACGGCTCCCGGGTCTGGCTCTACCGTCGATCTATTCGATGGCGTGTTCTCGGTTTCTATACCATCGGCGCACTGGCAGTACTCGCGATATTCAGCCTCCTCACCGTTGTCCCGGGTATCGGTCTTGTCTTTGTGCTGATTGGCTGCTTCCCATTTGTCGCCATGATCATACCGGACTCCATCAATCTGGATATGGAAAAGCCATGGGTTTCCTTTGCATCGGGTATTGTTGTGACATTCGCACAGATGCTGGCAGGAGCATCGGGTCCCGTGCTCGACATTTTTTATGTGCACAGCGGGATGGGTAGGGAAGCCATACTTGGAACCAAGGCGGTGACCCAGACTCTGGGCCACATACTGAAACTGATCTACTACGGCGCTGTGATGACCATCGCAGCCGACGCACTACCACTTTGGGTTTTCCCAGCTGTTGTCACTGCCGCCATCTGCGGCAATTACTTCGGCAGTTTCATTGTCGGCCGAATGTCCGATCACCAGTTCAAGAGGATCGGCCGCCATGTCATCATGGTGATCGGCATCATCTATATCGGCAAGGGGATTGTCGAACTCTCAGGTTAGGTTTTGCCGAAAACTGCTAAGCCACTTCTTCGACAATAGGCTTGATTACGAAGAGCAGATCGCCCTCGTTCACCTGTTGCCCGGTTGTAATGTTAATCCGGGTAATCTCGTAACGCCGATCCGAAGCATAGAGCTCACCGCCTTCTCCTGCAAAACTGTTCAGGTTCACGGGCGTAAACATCTTCATTGCTTCGAGTTGGCAGAGCACATCTTCTGTAGTGATGATATCGCCAACATTGACATACTCGGGTTCCGATGGGGACGGAGTTCGATAGAAAACACCAGTCGACGGTGACAACACCTTGAGTTCGTCACTGTCGTCGATTTTCAGCATTTCAATGCTGAGCACGGCACCTGCGGAACCTGACGCCTCCTCGATTTCCCTGATCAGCGCCTCCGCATCGATACGTTCCAGGAAGGCAGGAAGATAACCGGTGTCGTACTCGCCACCGAGGAAAACCTCATCTCGCAGAATTTTCTTAATCAGCTCGATATTCGTGCAGATACCGTTGATCACAACCCGATCCAGGTACTCCACCATTTTATTAACGGCATCGTTCCTGTCTTCGCCGTGACAGATAATCTGAATGATCAAACTATCATAGAAAGGCGATACAACCTTGCCTTCGCCCGCCATGGAAATCAGCTGAATGTAATCCTCTTCAGGCAGTTCGCAGGTAGTGATCTCACCCGGCGTCGGCACAAAGGAAACATGTCCCTCTGAATCAAGCACTGCTTTTTCCGCATTGACGCGAACCTCAAGGCCATAACCTTTTACCGGAAACTTCATCTCTTCGATGGAATCTCCCGAAGCGATCTGGAACTGCTTTTCGACAATATCAACACCGGTAACGACTTCCGTCACAGGATGCTCTACCTGCAGTCGCGTGTTCATCTCCATGAAATAGATCGCGTCATTAGGCACATCGTAAATGAACTCGACCGTACCAGCGCCGGTGTAGTCAACCGTGTCAGCAATTTTCTGAGCGTACTCCAGGACCGCCTTCTTCCACTTTTTCGGTAGCATGGTGGAATCGGATTCTTCCATCAGCTTCTGGTTATTTCGCTGAACGCTGCAGTCCCGTATCCCGATGACCCGCGAGTTTCCATGCGTATCGCGCAGGAGTTGCGCTTCAATATGACGCAGGCTGGTAACGAATTTTTCAATATAAACATCGCCGTTGCCGAAAGCAGCCTTGGCCTCAGTAGTCACCTGGTGGAACAATCGATGCATCTGCTCCGGTCGCTCAACAACCTGGATGCCCTTGCCGCCCCCGCCATGAACCGCCTTCAGCAAGACTGGATAGCCTACCTGCTCGGAAATCTCAGCAGCCTTCTCACTGGAATCAACAATTCCGTGACTGCCCGGGACGACAGGCACATCGATACTCATCGTTGTATTGATGGCATTCGACTTGTTACCCATGGTCTCCATGGATACAACACGGGGGCCGATAAAATTGATGCCGTGCTGGCGGACCAGGCTAGCAAAGTTAGGGTCTTCGGACAGGAAGCCGATACCCGGATGTAGTGAATCCACACGCTCTGCTTCAGCAATACTGATGACGGAAAGCGCATTAAGATAACTCTCGTCCGACGTGTTGCCACCAATACAGACCAGGCTGTGCTTGTCTTCATCCCGCACCATGTCTGCCGGAACCGAATCCATATCAGGGTCCGACTGAATCAGAACCACCTCGTGACCAAGAGCCTTGGCTCTCGACACCAGTTTCACTGCTGTGCATCCTCGAGCATGGATCAGGGTTTTACTTACCGGCCGAATAAGATCTTCTTCTTTCGGCTGATTAACGACAACAATTGGACCTTCCGCGTCCAGCCTGCCCGTCATAATTCGGTCGACCACCTGCTCCACGCTTTCTGTGGGCAGTGGAATGGTCGGATCAATACGCCTCAATTCGTCGTCATGTGCTTCGGAAAATGGATGCCTGACCAGGCCCGCCATCGCGCCCGGTGTTACTGATAGATAGTTGCTTAGCATGCACTTGTAAGGCAGGTTACGCTCGACAACAGCCTGCCCGGCAAATGGCATTCTCGCACCCGTCAGGTAATAGGTCTGCGTCAGGGGGTGTGTCACAAAACTGGCCTGTGCACCGCCGGTGCAGTGACCGAAGCCAAACATGATGATCGGCAGGTCGTTGTCACGGATAAAACGAGTAATCCTGT
>JABHYO010000089.1 GCA_018656865.1 Gammaproteobacteria bacterium
CGCATTTGTCACAACCGCCGCATCGTTGTCTCTACCGACGGACACACCGCTTAAGAACAACGCGGATTTCAGATACATCGGCAAGGAACTCCCACGCGTCGATGCCATGGCCAAGTCTACCGGTACCGCTCCCTATGGGATCGATACCCACATTGACGGTATGCACTATGCCGTCGTCAGAAGGTCACCGGTTGCCGGCGCAAAACTGAAAAGTGTCGATAAGACAGCAGCCAGTAAATTAGCCGGCGTGACAGACATCATCGAAATTTCAAATGGAGTTGCTGTCGTCGCAGAAAAATACTGGCAGGCAAAAACCGCTGCGGACGCCCTGTCAACGGAATGGGAATCCGTTCCGCTGAGCACGGTCAGTACGAAGCAAGTCGAGTCGGACTACAAACATGCCATGGAGAATGACGAAGGAGTCTCTGCCCAGAAAGAAGGTGATTTCGAAAAAACTCTTGCTGAGTCTAAGGACATACTTGAGAGCGAGTTCTGGGCACCTTACCTTGCCCACGCACCGCTTGAACCGATGAACGCGGTACTGAAAATCGAGAATGGCGAAGCGGATATCTGGACCGGCAGCCAGGGACCTGTAGGCGTGCAGGGACTTGTTTCAAAATTTACAGGTATCGAACAGGACAGAGTTAGAGTCCACAATCTTTATCTGGGCGGCGGTTTTGGTCGTCGTGCTACGTTGACCCATATTATTGAAGTTACCGAAATCGCGGTGGCGACTTCCAAGACGATAAAACTCACCTGGTCCCGAGAAGATGACATCAAGCACGGCCTGTATCGCCCGGCATCCCTAATGAAAATTAAAGCCGGTGTGGATGACAACGGCTATGTCACCGCCTGGCAGGCAAAGCGCGCCGGTGGAAATATCACACCGGAAACTCTACGCAACATGTTTCCGGCATTTCTCCCCGGACTGGGCGATGGCACCCTGGATTTTCTGACCGGCCTCGCCGAGGACGTGTTCACTGGCATGATCCCTGACCCATCCAGCATTGAGGGCCTTGCGGAAGGTTATGATCTGCCGAACCGGGAAGTTCAGCATTTTTCGGTTGAGCATGGTCTGCCGTTGACCTTCTGGCGCTCGGTTGGCCACTCTCATAACGCTTTCGCGAAGGAAGCCATGATGGATGAACTGGCTGAAATAGCCGGTATGGATCCGGTTGAATTCCGTCTGAAGAATACAGAAAACAATCCGCGCTTACACAATGTGATTAAGGTTGCCGGTGAAAAAATGAAGACGATGAGCCCGCCCGAAGGTCACTACCTGGGCTTTGCTGCTCACGGCTGTTTCGCCACCGACGTTGCAGAAATCGCCGAAGTGTCTGTGGAACACGGACGGATCAAAGTACACAAGGTAACCTGCGTCGTAGATTGCGGCATTGCCGTAACGCCGGATATTGTCAGAGCCCAGATGGAAGGTGGCATCATGTTCGCGCTGACAGCTGCACTGCACGGCAGGCTGGATCTGGAAAACGGCGAGATCGTCCAGAGCAACTTTCACGACTACCAGATTCTGAGAATGGACGAGTCTCCGGAGGTCGAAGTGGTCATTATCGAAAGCGAAGATGACCCGACGGGTGTCGGCGAACCAGGGGTACCCCCGCTAGCACCTGCCGTTGCCAGCGCCCTATATGCCGCGACAGGTCAGCGATTAAGATCGCTGCCATTGAAACTCGCGTGAATGTTCCACATCACTCTGGCCCCTCAACTGTGAAATAGGCATGCACAAGAAAAAGACTATATGCCCCCTCGACTGTCCTGACGCCTGCAGTGTCATCGCCACTGTCGATGGAGGACTGATAACCCGGCTCGATGGTGATCCCGAACATCCTTTCACCCAGGGATTTCTTTGCAAGAAGGTCAGGACCTATCACCACAGAGTCCAATCCGATGACCGGATACTGTTCCCGCAAAAAAGAGTGGGGCGCAAAGGTGATGGCAGGTTCGAACGCATTTCCTGGGACGAGGCCTGGACTATCCTGGTTGACCGGCTGACAGAAATCAGAGAGCAGCACGGCAGCGAAGCGCTTTTGCCTTATTCCTACGCCGGCAATATGGGCAAGGTCAATTTCCATGCGGGAGACCCGTTCTTTAACCGTTATGCTGCCTCGCGCCTGAACAGGACGATCTGCTCCACCGCCGCAAAAGCCGGTTGGGCTATGCACTATGGTGCCAACCCGCAGAGCCCCCCGGAAAAATCGCTGGACTCAGATCTGATTATCGCCTGGGGCATCAATGCAAAGGTGACGAACATTCATTTCATGCCATTCGTTGTTCAGGCACGCAGACGCGGCGCACGCTTCATCGTCATAGATCCCTACGAGAACCTCACTGCTGAAGCAGCGGATGATCATTTTCGCGTCAAACCTGGAGGCGATACCGCGCTCGCACTCGGACTCCTCAAAATCCTCACAGAAGACAAGAAAATCGACCAGGAATTTGTTGAGCAGTATTCAGAGGGGTTCGATGATTTGCGAGAGTATCTTGCGGCGAACCATCTGGAATTCTTTGTGTCCGGTTCGGGACTCTCTGAAGTAAGGCTGAGGGAACTGGCAGAACTCCTGTCGAACAACCCAAAAACATATATTCGTGTGGGTGTTGGTCTCTCCAGAAATACACAGGGCGCCATGTCCACAAGAACAATTGCCTGTCTCAGTGCCGCCCTTGGCCTGTTCGACGGAAAGGCAGGTGCAGGTGCGCTCCTGTCCAGCAACTCGTTCAAACTCGATGATCGGGTGATGTCTTTCGCCGAGCTTGCCGGGAAAGAATCGAGAATGATCAACATGGTCCGACTGGGCGAAGCACTGACAGGTGCATCACCACCTGTAAAGTGCCTGTTCGTTTATTCAAGCAATCCACTGAGTGTCGCTCCCGACTCGAATCAGGTAAGACGGGGTCTTGAGCGCGAGGATCTGTTCACCGTCGTTCATGAGCAGCTTCATACCAGTACAACCAGATATGCAGACCTGGTTCTCCCCGCAACAACTTCCTTCGAAAATGACGATATCTATCTGGGTTACGGCCACTTCTGCATGAGCAGAACAGAACCGGTGATTCCACCCGTAGGGGAAGCGATCAGCAACTTCGATCTGTTCCAGACCCTGGCCAGGAAAATGGGGTACTTTGATGCTGCATTTCATCAAAACGTCGAAGAAAGAATTTCAACATACCTGCCCGCTGTTGCTGGTTTGCCTGAAGCCTATCTGCAAAAAGATGTGCCCTCGGGGAAAGCGATTCTGTCTGATCTCCATGGCATCGCCGGAGATTTCACCAGATTCGAGAATCAGAAATTCAGATTTTCCGTACCCGATGCAAAACCGGGCGTGCCGTCTCATCCCAAAGTTACCCCCTGCCGGGAGCTTGAGAACCCGGCTCTCGCCGAAAAATATCCATTGGCCCTGATAACGCCACCCAATGGCGACCTGCTTAACTCAACTTTTGGAGAACGATTCAAGGGGGAAACCGGCAAGGTCCTGATTCATCCGGATGACGCGTCTGCGGCCGGCATCTCAAGCGACGATCTTGTCGAAATCAGCAATGATCGGGGCAGTAATATTCGCCGCGCAAGTGTCACCCACAAAACCCAGCCAGGATTACTTGTTGCCGAGGGAATTTACTGGCAATCGGATTGCTCCGAGCAAACAGGTATCAACGATCTGACTTCACAGGAGATTACCGACCTTGGAGAAGGCGGTACCTTTCATGAGAACAGAGTAGCTGTCAGGCGACTCATGAAAACAGAGTAGCTATCAGGCGACTACGCACTTCCCATTGTTGATCGCAATAACGTCTCTTTCCTTGATACGTGTGCGGAAACTAACGATATTGTCA
This sequence comes from Gammaproteobacteria bacterium, assembly GCA_018656865.1. Lineage (GTDB taxonomy): Bacteria > Pseudomonadota > Gammaproteobacteria > Pseudomonadales > Azotimanducaceae > UBA9659. The sequence continues at coordinate 3,847 of JABHYO010000089.1, forward strand.
TCCCGCCACATTTCAACCAGATGGGTTTCGCCCGGAAAGACAGGCGTTGAGAAACGCACATCGAAGCTTTTCATCCTGGTCTGATCATAGTCCAGCATGGTCTTCAGAACGGCGTGACAGGCGATACCATACGAACAAAGCCCGTGCTGGATAGGCACATCAAAACCTGCCTGCCTGGCGACACCCGGATCACGGTGCAATGGATTGCGGTCACCACATAACGCGTAGACCATGGGCTGATCCTTTCTTTGCGGCAGTTCGCATATTGAATCAGGTTCCCGGTCGGGCAACGTATGCGGCACAGGCGCGCCTTCAGCACTGCCTCCGAAACCGCCATCGCCTCGGAAAAACATAGTTCCACCTATGGTGTACAGGGGGCTGCCGTCCTCCAGTTTGACACTGGTTTCATTGGTAACCAAAGCTCCTTTACCTTCACCCTTGTCGTAGACACCAGTGATCCTGTTGCTGATAAGGGTATTGGCAGATGGAGGCAGAGGCTGGTGGATCTGCAGGCGCTGCTCGCCATGCAGCATGAGCACGTAATTCATCTTTTCCGTCAGTTTAGAAGCGTTGGACGCAACACTGCTCGGATTCGTCAGTACCGACGATGCCGTCGGTACGACCCGGTTACCCACCGTTTCACAAACGTATTCGAGTTCCTTTTCATCGAGAGGATCCTTACCCATCCCAATCGCTACCGCGTACAAAAGCGAGTCACGATCCGTGTACTCGCCGGGGATTTCCTCCGGCTCTATGGCAAGGGCTTCTTCAACGTCTGCGACTGTGATGGGCATGATTTTCTCCTGGTACTGTTTTCTAGCTGGTTGTGGTTGATCTGAATGAGTGATTATCGAAGCAGCACACTATAGAACACTTCTCACGACACAGGTACAGTACGCGGTATTCTGAAGTTGGAGTTTTATCTTGAACAACCTTATTCGCCTGACTATCTTTCTGAGCTGGCTCCTGTTTGTCACGGGTATTTTCGCCAGTGAAAAGGCAGATCTGATTTTTGTCGGGTCAAATATTGTCACTGTCGATGCTAATCGGCCTACAGCAGAAGCTGTAGCTGTCCTCAATGAGAAAATTCTAGCTGTTGGTACAAGAGAAGATGTTCTCTCACTAAGAAGCGACGACACTCGAGTGATCGACCTGGGTAAAAAGGCGCTGGTGCCCGGGTTCATCGATGCCCATGGACATATGGCCGGTGTTGGCGGCTACCTGAAGATGGCGAACCTTTCCTCGCCTCCTGTCGGCACTGTTGAGAAGATCGAAGATGTTGTCGAACTTCTAAAAAAACACATCGAAGCGAAAGCTATTCCTGATGGTGACTGGGTGTTTGGCTACGGTTATGACGATTCTCTCATCGGCGAAGGTAGACACCCGAACCGGGACGATCTGGATCTGGCGTCCACTGCGCATCCAATCGTTCTTATTCATGTATCGGGACATCTCGCCGCTGTAAATTCCGCTGCCCTCGCAGCGACAGGAATCACAGCAGAGACCGATGACCCGCCGGGTGGAGTCATTCGGAGAAGATCCGGCACACGGGTTCCAAATGGCGTTATGGAAGAAACAGCCGGCTTCGCTTTTCGCAAACCCATGGCAAAGTACAGTACGTCCGATTCACTGAAACAGTCCTTCCGCGAATCAGCACGGCTACATGCAACATTTGGTATAACGACCGTTCAGGATGGCGGCACGAGTCTGGATCATGTTCAGTTGTTTCGTGATGCTGCCGCTGAATCACCGTTTCCAGTGGATATCGTCGCCTTCCCATTCGCGAACGGCCTGGACGAAGAGACCCGCAACTCGATCAGTCATGACGAGGATTACTCGGGAGGTTTTCGTGTCGGCGGCGTCAAGTTCATTATCGATGGCAGCCCCCAGGGAAGGACCGCCTATCTGTCGAAACCCTACAACGAAGGCCCACCCGGCGCGGCACCTGACTATCGCGCCTACCCCATCTACCCGGCCGACGCCTACAAAGAAGAGGTCACCCATTTTATCCAACGAGGTATTCCGGTCCTGGCACACGCCAATGGCGATGGTGCCATCGATATCATGATTGATGGCGTCGAAAAAGCGGTAAGCGGCGTAGATCTGCCAGATCACCGCAGCGTAATTATCCATGCTCAGCTTATGCGGGAAGATCAACTTCACCGTGTAAAACGACTGGGACTGGTACCTTCCTACTATGCCGCACACCCCTATTTCTGGGGAGACTGGCACCGCCTTTCTTTCGGGGATGAACGGGCGGCCTTTATCAGCCCTGTCGCGCGAACGGCAGAACTGGGGATCCCTTTTACTGTTCATAATGACGCCCCGATAGTACCGCCGGACGTCATGCGCCTGTTATGGATTACAGTTAATCGTGAAACCCGAAGTGGATATATCCTCGGACCCGATCAGAGAGCGACGCCGATGCAGGCCCTTCACGCTGTCACCCTGGGCGCTGCCTATCAGTACTTTGAAGAAGACACGAAGGGATCCATTACTGCTGGCAAGCAAGCTGATCTGGTCATTCTCGGGGCCAACCCCCTCACCGTAGATCCTGCTTCGATCAAGGACATCCCGGTGATTGAAACCTTCGCACGGGGAAAATCTGTCTATCGATCACACTAAAGATTTCGCATCTCGTCCAACACGAAGGAGATCTTGTGGATGACTCCCTGGGTTTCAATGGGTGTGCCATCGACAATTCTTGGTTTGTACTTGAACTTCTGAGCAGCGGCGATAGCAGGTCTGTCGAATATTCTCCCGGGCCGGTCGATGCACTCGAACCTGCCTGGCTTGAAATTTTCCACGCAGTTATCAATGACAACAGGGTTGATCACCTTGCCCGACTCATTAACCGTGAATTCCAGCAGGACCCATCCAAACTGACCCTTCTGCAGGGCATATCTCGGATATACCGGCTGAACTTTCAGGATAGGCAGGTATTCACCATCTGAACTGAATGCAGCACTTCGACTCATATCGATTTGAGCCAGCGGTGCTCTGAAATCTGAGCTCCATGCGTTGTCGATATTGACGACTTCACTCTGCTGGCGCAATTCAGGTGGTGGCTCATCCGGGGCTGGTGGCGGTTTTGGTCGGCGTTGTTTCACGTTGACCTGTAATTCTTCTTTAAGACGAACAAACTCCGCGATCCGAAAATTTTTTGTCTCGTCCAGCGCCTTCTCGCCGGTATCGATGAGAAATTGCATCAGGTAGAGGAGGAACAGCGTCACAATAACGCCAAATAGAAATGTTGCCGGGTACTTCAGCAGGTAGAAGGTTCGGTACCAGACTGGCGAATGGTGCTCAATCATTGCGCCCCAACAGCAATACGACGAGGAGAGAACCGTTAGTCTAGACCGGGGGAGGCAGCGGACCAATGATCAGGATCAATCCCCGTGTATGTCAGAACGAAAATCACTGATTCGCGCTAACTAAATCAATGACTTACCGAGACACCGGTTGCCAGCTCACGAAAATGTTGATCCTGACCTAGAACTGGCGGATAGGGTCGCGGCCGTCCCAGTCTTCAGAGGCTGATTTCACCCTTTCGAACACTTCGTAGATTACAGGCGGAAACTCGCCGATTTCGATCAAAGGCCATTTCTGACCTTTACCGCGTAAATAGAGGACATGCCCTGCTGGTTCCATAGCCAGCTCGGATAGTATTTCGAATTTTTGTTTGTCGAGGCCGCGTCGGAATTCCCCAATGTCCTCTACGGTCACGCACATGTGATGTAGCAGGCCATCAAGTCCATCGTCCAGGAACTCGTTGTAGATGTTTGGGTTATTGGATGTAGGTGCTATCAGTTCAATTTGGGTGTCACCCCAGTATGCAAGAGCAACCGCGTACTGCGGCGAAGCGGGTGCATTTCGATACAGGGCTTCTCGGTATGTGGCTTTGTCGGTACAAAAAAACGGCCCCACACCCATGACATCAATCCAGTAGGCCAATGCGGCATCCATGTCTCGAACGGTGAACGCGTTCTGAATAACAGGCCCGAAATTAGTTGAATACATGGTTGTCTATCTTAACTGATTCTTACTAAACGTTGGGTAGCGACTTACATTGTCGATATTGGTTTCGGATCGAGCACGGCACTAAACGCTCTCGATGTTTCTTCGAAACATCTGCCTCTTCTTTGTAGTCTGAAGGGCTCAACCAGATCCTTCGCTGCGCTCAGGATGACTGGTTTAGTGCTCAGGATGACTGGTTTAGTGCTCAGGATGACTGGTTTAGAGCTCACAGCTCCACATAGCAAGTCGGATCGTCAACACCCGCTTGCTTGAAACCTTCTGCACGAAGCGAGCAACTGTCGCATTCACCGCAGGCTTCACCCTGCCGGTTCAGTCGATAGCAGGACACTGTCTCCGCATAGTCGACACCAAGATTCAGACCACGCCGGATGATCTCTGACTTGGCGAGATCAATAAGCGGCGCGTGAATGGTGAGCTTGTTACCCTCAACACCGGCACGGGTCGCAAGGTTCGCCATATTTTCAAAAGCCGAAACAAATTCCGGCCTGCAATCGGGATAACCTGAATAGTCGACGGCATTCACGCCAATAAAGATGTCAGTTGCACCCAGTACCTCCGCCCAACCAAGTGCATAGGAAAGGAAAACCGTGTTACGTGCCGGGACATAAGTCAGGGGGATTTCGTTGGTGGATTCATTTGCATCCGGCACTTCAATGGACTCATCGGTCAGCGCAGAACCGCCAAAGGCACCAATGTCGATCCTGGCCAGACGATGCTCCACCGCCCCAAGTTTTGCAGCTAGTCGCTCTGCATATTCAAGTTCAGCACTGTGTTTCTGTCCATACGAAAAGCTCAGGCAATAGCACTCGTATCCCTCCGATTTCGCCATCGCCAGAACGGTCGCAGAATCCAGCCCGCCGGAAAGCAGAATAACCGCCTTTCTAGACACCAGGCTTGTCTCCCCAGAGTATTTTATGAAGCTGAATCTGCAGCCGAACCTGCAACTGATCTTCCAGAATCCAGTTCGCCAGTTCAGTAGAGCTTAGCTCCGTATGGCTCGCAGAGAACAACACTTCGGATACACTCTGTTCCAGATTGAATTCCTCAACCCTGTCCCGAGCCCACTCGTAATCGCCTCGATTACAAATGACAAACTTCACCTGATCGTTGTCCTTGAGCTTTCCGAGATTTTCATAGAGATTTCGAGAAACTTCCCCGGAGCCTGGTGTCTTCAGATCCACTACGATAGAGACCCTTTCATCGACCTCATCAACAGCCATAGCACCACTCGTCTCAAGCGATACCCGGTAGCCGTGATCGCACAGCAGTGACAGCAATGGTATGCACTCGGGTTGTGCCAACGGCTCACCACCGGTAACCGTCACATTCTGCACCCTCCGGGAACCAACCCGTTCAAGGATGTCGGCCGTTGACATCTGTTCTCCGCCGGAAAATGCGTAGGCTGTATCGCAATACTGACACCTGAGCGGACAGCCGGTTAGCCTAATGAAAGCTGTGGGCAAACCCACGGTATTAGCCTCACCCTGCAAGGAGTGAAAGATCTCGGTAATTCGAATTTCTTGCACGTCAGGAATCGCAGTTAACCGATTCTCGGAGATAGTTTTCCGCGAGCTTGGCAGCGGACTTCCCTTCGTATTGATTGACTACCTGTTCCAGCAGTTCGGTCGCCCTCTCGCAATCACCAAGGGTGTGATAGACCTTGCCAAGCGCATAGGCAGCATCCGGCACTTTGCTGTGATCAGGAAAGTAGCTGATAACCTGTGCCAGAGCCTGGCGGGCTTTTTCAAAATCAGGATTGGTTTTAGCCGCGAAGATCTGTCCCAGCCAGTAGTAGGCATTAGGTGTAAATTCGCCATCGGGGAATTTTAATATCTGCGCTTCAAGTTGCGTAATCGCCATATCGTACTGGCGATTGCGAATCAGGATCTGCGCCGTCTCGTAGCGCTCTTTTTCACTGAGATTCTCATCGGGGGGCGCAACTTCATCTGTGGGTTGATCTTCCGTGGCCTCCGCCGACTGCACCTTTGTCTGCAATGCCTGTGTCTGCAATGCCTGTTGCAGCCGGGAATCCAGCTCCAGGTAACGGTCATCCTGAACCGTTTTCATCTGCTTCAGTTCGTGGCGAAGCTCTTCAACCAGGCCACGGAGCTGCATAACCTCTTGCTGTAAGAGTTGCAGTTGATACTGTTCTTCAATACCGGAACTCGCAGTCGGTTCCTCAATCGGCGGGCGATAAGTTACAGCCGGCGATTCCCGAGACTCAACCAGGATGGGAGATTCGGCTGCCGAAACAAAAAGTGGCGTGCAGATCACCGCACTGCATGCGGTAATCAGCACACCACTTAATAGCGCGCGGGTCGCTTTCATAGGCGAACTTATCTATAAACGATCTCAACCCGGCGATTCTGAGCCCAGGCCGATTCATTGTGGCCGGTATTATCGGGCTTTTCTTCACCGTAGCTGATGACTTCGATCTGTGATCTGGATGCACCCTGGGCTACCAGATAGGCACGAACAGCGTTCGCCCTCCGTTCACCCAGCGCCAGGTTGTATTCACGGGTACCACGCTCATCGGCGTGACCTTCCAGCCTGACACGAATATAACGATCACCACTTAACACGCTGGCATGCTTATCCAGCTCTCCATGGCCGGATCGTTTGACGATGGCTTGATCAAAATCAAAGTAGAAAACGCCATTTAGCATTTCCGTCATTTCACCGCCCATACCATCATCGACGGGAATGATTACCTTACCGTCTTCAATAACCGGACCAGCAGGTTCCGTGGATGCTTCGTCATCACTACCTGCTCCCAACTCCGGAGCTTGCTCCATTGGTTCCATGTCGGGACCGGAATCAGCAGGTTCCTTACTAGCACAACCACCAAGCAGCAATCCAGCCAGGCAGAGCACCAACAGACCGCGTAACCTCATTATTCCCATGACTAGCTCCTTTACAAAAAATCGCAATACTTCAGAAAGCGGATTAAACCATAAAAAGGGTCAAATATTTACTTTACTCATCGATTAATCGACAAATAGACCGGTCAAAATTCCACTGATAACGGGTACTTAGAGAAACTCTGAACCGAATTCCCAGAAAATCGTTACTCCACTGGTAAAAATGTCTTATTTTTAACCGGCGACCATGCCGGTTCACGCACATCGCCTTCAGATGAAGGCAGATTGAACTTGACCCCTCCATCGATAGAAACAGCCGCAAGTATCCCCTCTCCATCGTTGAGGGTGGCATAGATCAACATACTGCCGTTCGGGGCAACACTGGGAGATTCATCCAGTGTTGTTTCAGTCAGGACAGTCAACCGCCCGCGCTTCAGATCCAGCAGCGCAATATGAAATATCCCCTGGCGACGGTGGACCATGATCAGGCCACTGCCATCCTGCAGAAGACTTGCCTTTGCGTTGTAGTCACCCTCGAATGTCAGCCGTTGAATCTGAAAATCGCTGAGCCGCAACTGGTAGATCTGAGGCTGGCCGCCACGATTGGATGTAAAAATTAGCGCTTCACCATCTGGAGTCCATGAGGGTTCTGTGTCAATACCGTAGTGACGGGTTATCCGTCTCAGACGCCTGGTCTGTAAATCGAGAATGTAGATATCCGGGTTGCCATCCTTGGAGAGCACGAGGGCAACCTGTTTTCCATCAGGTGAAAAGGAAGGCGCACCATTCAGTCCCGCAAAACTGGTCAAAATCTGGCGATTCCCCGAACTGAGTTCATGCAGGTAGATGGCAGGCCGGCCATCCCTCTCGAAGGATACATAAGCTATCAACTTGCCATCGGGTGACCAGGTTGCCGACAGAATTGGCTCGTCAGATTCGAGCACCGTTTTCACTCTATGTCCGTCCGCATCAGCAATGTTTAGCCGAAATCTCCGACCATCATCACCATCAAGAGCGGTGACATACATGATTTGGGTTGAGAACGCCCCTTCTATGCCGGTCAGTTCTTCGAATACCACATCACTGACATGGTGAGCCATATCCCGTAAATCTCCGGGTAATCCTTCAATGGCTCGACTGGTGACAACAGTACGCCGGAGCACATCATAAAGCTCCAGGTTCAGACGAACTCCAACATCATTTGGTTCAAGATAACCAATGATCAGATATTCCACGCCCAGCATACGCCAGTCCCGAGGCAGCACCTCACTGGATTCGTTAGGGAGGCTCAGCATTTGGGAAACAGGCAGCGCTACAAACCTACCGGACAAAGCAAGATCTGCCGAAACAACCTCATGAACCTCAACTGGCAGTTTGCGTTTGCCACGCCATTCAAACGGTACAACCCCAACTCTGACGGCGTTATCCACTCCTCGTGTGATCTCAATCCGAAGTTCCGCCGATGCAGGAGAAGCCAGTATGGCAAGGCACAGGTAGCAAACAACAAGCCTAAAAGTACTATTCATACTACAGCCTCAGGTCATCGGGCCTGAAAAGCACCGTGAATTCTCGAAAATCCCGCTCAAACCTCATGGCGTCTGCGGGTACTACGAAGCGTTCAGACTTTGTGACAGCAAGCACGGCTGACCGATCAAAGGCATCGTTCCCGCTTGTCTCCTCAACCTTGACGTCGACGACCTCGCCAGTCGGCACAAGGTGTACGCGGAGAATAGCCTGCATTCCGTTCCTTGCACTCGGTGGACGGGACCAGTTTTGAATAATTTCTCTTTGAATCTGGGCCACATAGGCCATCGCTTTTTCATCGTCCGTGACCGCTTTCCTGGCATTTTTCTCATCAATGACAGCAAACGACAATTCCTCTTCAAACGAGGATCGAACAGCCTCCCTATCAACCTTAGGCTCTTCCACTGATTTTTCAGGCTCTGGTTTCGTCTCGATCACAGGTTGCGGAGCAGGATCTTCTTTTTGCTGTGTTTTTTCTTCTTCCCATCTGGCCTGCGTCTTTCTGAAATCAGCTTCATCGAGACGATGCTGCCTTATCTTTTTGTCCCGTTGCGACTTCCTGTGATCGGATTCCCGATCTTTCCTTGCTGTATACGGATTTTCGGCAATGACGGTTGCATCGATATAGTAAGGTTTAACGTCAGCGACCTTGATGAGGTTTTGATTCCAGTTAGTGGCAATAAGTGCAGCAACAATGCCGTGAACAAGTATCGCAAAGAGAAAAGCAATCGTATAAGAAGCGGCAGAATCCATTAGCTCGCCGGGGGCTCTGTAATGAGACCGACACTGCGCGCACCAGCCGTCTGCAGCGTATCCATTAAGCTGACAATAACGCCATAGGGCAGATTCTCGTCACCCTCCACGAGAACCTTGATACCAGGGTTTGCGGCGATCACTTTGGCTGCCATAGCCCCGATCTCCTTTAGTGGCACAGGCTCCTCCTCTTCACCCAGGTTAATATAGTAGCTACCATCTGCTTTGACCGAGACCACGAGCATAGGTTCATCATCATCGACTTCTAGCGGACCGGAGGCAGCTTCAGGCAGATCAACCTTGATACCCTGAGTCATGAGCGGTGCCGTCACCATAAAGATCACCAGCAAAACCAGCATGACATCAATATAGGGAACCACATTGATTTCGGACATGGGTTTTCTACGCATCGCCTTGGCCATGAGTTAACTACCCTTGTGACTCGCCCGATAAAGAATACTGCTGAATTCATCTGTAAAGGCTTCAAACCTGTTTAAGATGACTTCAACCTGAGCGGAAAAACGATTGTAAGCAATGACCGCAGGGATAGCCGCAAATAGGCCAATGGCCGTCGCTACAAGTGCCTCCGAAATACCTGGTGCAACCACGGACAAACTCGCCTGGTTGACCGTGGCAAGACCCCGAAAGGAATTCATGATGCCCCAGACAGTGCCAAACAACCCGATATAGGGACTGGTCGAACCCACCGTCGCCAGAAATGTCAGATGCGTTTCAAGGCGCTCCTCCTCTCGACTGAGGGCAACACGCATAGCTCGCTGAACATTCTGCATGAGACGATCAGGGTCTACGCCTTCCTGCTGCCTGGATCTGGAAAATTCCTTGAATCCGGAGGAAAAAATATTCTCCAGCCCAATCAGATCAGACTCCTGCTCGTCCAATTCCTTGTACAGCAGTCCGAGATCCTTGCCGGACCAGAACTCTATCTCGAATTCTGCCGCGTCGTTACGAATGGCTGTCAGTGCAAATCCCCGCTGAAAGATCATGACCCAGGAAGCCAGTGACGCCATGATAAGTATCGCCATAACAACCTGCACAACGATGCTGGCGTTGAGAATCAAATCGACAATGGACAGGGGTTCATTCACTTGATGCTTCCACTCACTATTCTTTGTTGTCTTCTTCGATCGAGCCCTGAAAGGGCTCGGATTTCTTCGGCATTTTCAAACCGAAGTGTTCATAGGCAAGCCGGGTAGCAAGACGCCCTCGAGATGTTCGCATAATAAAACCCTGCTGTATCAGGTATGGCTCGTAGACATCTTCAATCGTGTTGCTTTCTTCACCCACTACCGCAGCGAGGCTATCGATGCCGACCGGACCGCCATCGTACTTTTCTATCAAGGCGAGCAGCAAGCGTCGATCCATTTGATCAAAACCGTTTGCGTCCACTTTCAGCATGTTGAGTGCAATATCGGCGATTTCCCGATTCACAATACCTTCGCCCTCGACTTGCGCATAGTCACGCACTCGTCTCAACAGGCGGTTGGCAATTCGGGGGGTGCCCCTTGATCGAATCGCTACCTCCCTTGCACCCTCTTCTTCGCAGTGAATACCGAGCATCCCGGCGGATCTTAGAACGATGGTCGTCAGATCCTTCACTTCGTAAAACTCAAGCCGCTGAATAATGCCAAAGCGGTCACGAAACGGCGATGTCAGCAGGCCGGTCCGGGTTGTCGCACCGACCAGTGTAAAAGGCGGTAGATCCAGCTTGATGGATCTGGCAGCAGGTCCTTCGCCAATGGTGAGGTCTACCTGATAATCCTCCATTGCCGGATAGAGAACCTCTTCAATGGCTGGGTTCAACCTGTGGATTTCGTCGATAAAGAATACATCGCCCTTCTCCAGATTGGTCAGCGCCGCAACAAGATCACCTTTCTTCTCGATCACGGGTCCCGAAGTCGCCCGGATATCGACACCCATTTCATTGGCGATGATATTGGCAAGGGTTGTCTTACCCAGACCCGGTGGTCCAAAAATCAGCGTATGGTCCAGTGCCTCATCACGACCGCGGGCAGCCTTGATGAACAGGCGCATCTGCTCCGTCACTTCGGACTGACCACAGTATTCATCGAATGACTGAGGTCTGATGGCCCAGTCCTGGCTCTGTTCAGTTTCTGTTGTAGCCGGCGCTACTATCCGGTCCGATTCGATCATCCCGCCCTAGCCCTTCATCATTTGTTTCAATGCCTGGCGGATCAGGGTTTCCAAATCCTCGGCCGGGTCTTCTACCTGCGAAATCGCCAGCGCAGCTTCCTGAGGTTTGTAGCCAAGCCCGATCAACGCAGCCTCGGCATCCTCCGCGACATCTGGACCTATTTTACGGGTATTAGCCGAACCCGCTACGCCGAATGCCTCGACCTTGTCCCGCATTTCGACGATAAGTCGCTCCGCAGTCTTTTTGCCGACACCGGGCAGGCTGGTAAGTGTTTTCAGATCGCCTTCCAGGATCGACGTGGCAAAACTTTCTGCATCCAGGCCCGAAAGAATCGCCAGTGCCATTCGCGGACCAACGCCATTAACCTTGATGAGCGTTCGAAACATCCCCCTTTCATCGACACTGCTGAAACCATAGAGCAGATGTGCATCGTCTCTGACCACGAGATGCGTAAACAACTGGACAGGTCCCTCCTGGTCAGCCAGGTCGGAAAAAGTCGACAAAGGAATTTCCACCTCATAGCCAACACCCGCAACATCGAGTAATACCTGCTGTGGTTCTCTCTCGATGATTTTTCCGGTCAGGCGACCGATCATTTTCGTCCACCATCATCCGCAAACCGTCCACGCCTGAATCGATCGGCACGGATAACCGTTGCACCTTTGCCAGCCAGCCTGGCGAGATTGTGCTGCGTATTGATGTGACAAATCGCGATGGCCAGCGCATCGGCCGCGTCAGACTGCGGTTTCTTCGGCAGATTCAGCAATGTCATGACCATGTGCTGAATCTGACTTTTATTGGCCGACCCGGTACCAACCACCGCTTGTTTTACTTTTCTCGCCTCATATTCATGCACAGGCAGGCCCTGATTGACCCCCGCGACGATGGCAACACCACGAGCATGACCCAGTTTCAAAGCCGATTCAGCACTGCGGGCCATAAAGATCTTTTCAATCGCGAGTTCAGTCGGGATAAATTCGTTAATGATCTGGGACACGCCTTGAAAGATGACGTCCAGTCTTTCGGGGAGGGTCGCCCTGTCGGTGGTCTTGATGCAACCACTCGTAACGTACTCCTGCCGATTGCCAACTGCTTTGATAATGCCGTAGCCGGTGATGCGGGAGCCTGGATCGATGCCTAAGATCAGTGCCATAGGAATCCCTGAAGAATGGGGTCAAGTCTAGCACATCTACATCGCGGCAAAGCAGGATCGTAATTGCCAGAATGTCTCTGGCGTGCTGGAGGCATACCGGAAAAGTGTGCTTCGCGGCCCTCCCGGCTACCCTCAGTCGACTCGGAGCCTATAGTCTCCTCGCCTCCTTCGGCGCTCA
>JABHYO010000165.1 GCA_018656865.1 Gammaproteobacteria bacterium
AAACCAGCCGCTCCGCCGCACTATCGCCCCATTCAACAACAAAACAGCAATGGCCGCGCGTATGTCCCGGTGTATGAATAACATCGAGCGTAACCCCGCCCAGATCAAACCGATCACCGTCTTTAAAAGTTAAGACTTTTCCATCATGGGGGTAATAGAAGTTCTTCTCGACTTCCAGTTTGAATCCTTCGTACTCCTCACCACCGGCGAGCCCATACATCTCCATAAGACCATCAATCGATTCCAGGCCGAGCGCATCGGATTCATGAGCGTACCAGGGCGCATCCATGAACAGATGTGTTCCGGCGATATGATCTTCGTGTGTGTGACTGTGAAGCACCATATCCACCGATGGAAGTTCACCTTTGCGGGCGACAATGCCCAGACAGGGGTCGATCATTACCGTCGTTTTCTCGCCAGTAATCAGCATTGAGTTTCCATACGGATACTTACCGTTTTCGAATCCGAAAAGCAGGGTCACAGGGCCAATGTCACGATTCTCGAGATCAGCCGGGTTAATTTCCTCAGGTCTCATACGGTTAAAATGCTCCAAGTGGGCCGGGGAAAACCACCGGGCTTTCAAGCCCATCCCTGCCAACGCTGGCGATACCAAAAAAGTAATTATCAATGACGATATTCTGCAAGGTGTAGTGATCAACATCCCCTGCATCACGATACCAGCGCCATTGAGAATCAGTGGTCAGCCGCCAGTAAACTCTATAGCCGACTGCACCCATGCTTTTCTGCCAGTGCAGCGTCGTGTCAGGAGAGACAGCGCCTTCAATCGTGACCCCTTCGGGTGGTGCCGGGGCCCAGGCCATTGATGCAAGGGAGACCGCATTTAACGCCGTCAGTTTGGCTGCATAGTCAAAATCCACAAACTCGATCACATCGCCATAGACTCTGCCTGCCTCTGATCTAAGATCCTGATGCTGGCGATCGTAATGCTCATGGGTTTCCATGATTCGCACACCGGGAAATCGCATTTCATTGAAAGGTCTGTGATGACCACCTCGCCGAAACCTGTCAAGCCGATAGATCATCATGGTATCGAGGTTAGCGATATAGTCGTCTGCAATGCGGTCGATGTATCGAGCCAGGTTCCTCGAAGGCGAATCCACTTCGCCACCCCTGAACCGGCGATTGATCGCTTCCTTCGGAGTTTCGTCACTACGGGTCGCTTCGGAGAAGATACGGGCACTGGTATTGTCCGTCACACCGTCTATGCCGGTGACATTACCTATCATGTCGTTATTGAGTACCGCCTCGATCTGCCAGCCATCTGCTTTTGCCCGGGCAGCCATAATCTGACCACCAAAGAGGCCCTGCTCTTCTCCTGACAGGCCGACAAAGACAATACTTGCAGGAAATCGATACTGGGTAAGGACTCTCGCCGCCTCAATCGTGCCTGCCATACCGGAGGCATTGTCATTGGCACCCGGTGAGTCGGTCGTACTATCGAGTGGATCGGACACTCTTGAGTCGATATCGCCCGACATCACCACATAACGGTTCGGCTCTCTCTGGCCACGAAGAATTGCGATGACATTGACGATCTCAGTCGGCTCGGGAATACGGGTTGCAGCCTCAACTATCTCTCGCTGGAAATAGACCTCAAGACAGCCGCCGCAATCGGCCGAGATGCACTCGAACTCCGCCTTGATCCATCTTCTGGCAGCGCCAATGCCTCGCGTCTCCGACTCGGTATCTGATAGCGTATGGCGCGTACCGAATCCCACCAGTGTCCGAATGTCCTGCTCAATTCGATCTGGCGATGGTGCGCGACTGATTTCATGCAGTCGATCCGGTGTGGCCCAGGATGGAGCCGCCAGGGTCATGACAAACAACAGAATCAGGCATCTCATTTGGCGCGCCAAACCTCCCTTCCCCTCACCTATTTGTGAACTGAGTCTAATGTCTGGGCAATTATTAGTCATCCTGAGCACCCCAATTGTCATCCTGAGCACCCCCAATTGTCATCCTGAGCACCCCAATTGTCATCCTGAGCATCCCAATTGTCATCCTGAGCATCGCGAAGGATCTCGTGACAAGATTGTCGTGCGCATTTACTTGACGAGATGCTTCACTAACGTTCAGCATGACTACATGCTTGAAACCTTGAACAACAACCTGCAACAGACCGTAAAGTCCGGGTCTCTGCAAACGACGGCGCTGCCAAACAGAGAAGACATCTCTCTGTATCTGATTTCGAAAGACTATCCCAGGGGAAGACTGCCGCAGGAAGAAATGCTGGCCATCCTGGAAAAACCTGCCTACTGGGCCTTTTGCTGGGCCAGTGGGCTGGTTCTGGCGGATTCCCTGAAGCGCTCACCAAATCTTTGCGCAGGCAAAAGCGTACTCGATCTGGGCGCAGGCTCCGGTGTCGTCGCTATTGCCGCAGCCAAAGCCGGTGCCGCCCGGGTCATCGCCTGCGATATCGATCAGCACGCCCTAGATGCCTGTCGCGCTAACGCCGAACTGAATCATGTCTCGCTGGAGATTCTGGACGATCTCGCCAAACTTGATCAGAAAGTTGATCTGCTTATCGCCGCAGATGTTCTATATGACCGTGAAAATCTACCCTGGCTGGACACGCTCGTTGACTATGCAGACGAGATCCTGATTGCGGATTCCAGGATCAGGGATAAAAGCCTCTTTGACCGCTATGACCTCATCGATGAACAGCAGGCAACTACTGTCCCGGATCTGGACGAACTAAAAGAATTCGGTGAAGTCAGCATCTACTACCGGGGCTGAATAAATCCCTACAGCCAGCGGCGAACCTTAGACTTGTACTCAAGATAGACTTCGCCGAAAACATCTTCACATCGTGATTCTTCAAAAGGGATGTACCAAAAGTTCGCCGCGACAAAAAAGATCACGACGCCAACCAAAGGTGACAAGGTCCCCCAAAGTAACCAGTTACCCAGGAGCACCAGAGTAAATCCGAGATACATGGGATTCCGCGTGAAACGAAAAGGCCCGGTCGTCACCAGTATGTCCGGCTTAATGAAGGTATTCAGATTAGTGCCTATGCGCATGAAGCGGGCGCTGCCAACCGCAAGAAAGCCAATGCCAACGACAAGTGGCAGCAGGCCGATGAAATTCATCGGCGACACTAATATCTTGTACAAAGGCAGAAAGAAATGGGCAGCCATTGCCAGCAGCAGGCAAAATAGAAATACGAGTGGCGGTAGTATTTTTGGCATTTGTTTTCCCTGGTAAACGCTAATGAGATTGCATGAGTCCTGATAACTATTCTATTGATTTCAAAAAGTGCTCATCCCGGTCCGTTCCTGAACATGATAGAGAAAAGATTTGAACAGAGAACTATCCGCGTACCTCTTATAGTCAACTGTGAATGCGCGGCCCTCCTCGTTCAACCAGACGCGATTAAAGTGTCTAAGCGCTGAAGTGGCAACTTCGGTGCCCAGCGTAGTTCGAATCAGCACATCCGTTTCGAGATTCAGATCGTTCAGATTACGACGCGTGAAATTGGCTGAACCTGCCATGAGATGAACTTCCCCACCTGACTTTCTAACCATCAGGGTTTTGTTATGGCACTGTTCTCCATGAGTATCGCACCACCGAACAGGAACACCCGCACGAACCAGATCCTTCGCCACGGGCCGGTTGGGGATACCGTTTTTCTTCCAGCCGAAAGCATCCTTGTTAGGGTCGAGAACAACCCTCATAACAACACCACGCTGCTGTGCTGCCTTGAGTGCGTCAATAATTCTGCGCTCGGAGAGATAGAACATGGCGAGATCGATCTCATCCCCACTCGCCGAACCATCAATCAGGCGAAGTGCCGCTTCCTTGATTCGACCCTCCGTTAACACCTGAACCCGGTATGGTTCCTCTCTCTCACCTTCTAACTCACCCTCACCCTCGCCCTCACCCTCCTGTTCAACGTCATTCTGATTCAGCTCCGGCCTTTCAAGTTGAGCCATATCGAAAATAGCAAATTCACTTTCCAGCAAATCACGCGCGGCCTGCCCTGAAAATACCAGAGCGTCATTACGATGGGCACTGCTGCCATCATGAGGATTGGCCGATGTCACCAGTCCGGTCAATCGGTCACCATCATCGGCAACCAGCACTTTGCGATGATTTGCTTTGAAATTCAGTAACTTCAACCAGCTACGCACAGAGATTCGCCCCTGACCAAAGGGATTGGGCATGAACCCACCCTCGGCATTTCCAAAGGGTCTAACCAGAAGTCGCCACGGCAGCGAGTAACAGGGATTACTGTCCGGCAGCGCATCCAGATCAGTTTCGATGACTTGGATCCCGGCTGCACGCAATGCATCGAGGTGATTCGAGACCATGCCACCATAGACCGTGTTTATCGGGTCGGTAATAACAATGATCTGCAGATCGGGATACTGTTCCTTTCTGGATATCAGTACCTCCGTAAGCTCCGTCGATAGTTGACGATGGCGCTCGGGAACCTTCCCCTGAAAATTGTTGTAAAGAAACATGTCTAGCAAGACGAACCGCTCGGCACTGTTAACCAGACGGAACACCTCATCGAAGATTTCCTGTTCGAAATGCCGATCTCCGAACTCATCGACCCAGGTAAGATCAGTCAGGAAGCGGACATGACTCGCTGGTCTTTCAACTCCTTCGTAAGCAAATCCATCAGGCAATTTCGACACATTGATACACCCAAACAGGAACGGGAGCGTAGCCAGCAACAGCCAGCGAGCTGACGCTGGTGGCAGCAACCTAAAGCCCAAAGTCGCTCAAGGCCTTGCGCGCCGCCCCCCTTTCTTTTAACGACGCGAGGTATCTGTCTATATCAGGACAATTCTCCCAGGGCGCCAGCATCTCAGCCAGCATCAGCGTATACCCCATCATGATGTCTGCTGCAGAAAACTCACCGGCAATATATTCCCGATTTTTAAGGACTTTATCCACCGCAGAAGTACACAGCCGGGCACGGTCCTGCATTTCCTGCACTACGTCCGGTAGTTCAGGATCAAAGGCCCGACGATGGTTGACGATCTCGCCAAGTGGGCGCGCAAAGGTCGCCTCGGCAAACCACAACCACTGGAGAAAAATGGCGTATTCAGCGGTACCGACCGCTGGTTGCAGTCTGCCCTCACCGTAACGATCAAGAATGTACTGCACCATAGCGCCTGACTCGAACATCACGAGTTCGTCATCTTCCAGAACCGGCACCTTGCCAACCGGATTTTTTGCCAGCCATTCTGGACTGAACCGGAATTTTGCATCAAAGGGAATCTTCTCGACATGATGCGGCAGCTTGAGTTCCTCACACAGCCAGATGACACGGCAGGATCGCGTCAACGGCGCATGGTAGATGGTCAACATCAGCGGATACCGTGCGGCCGGTTATCGGCCAAGCACCAGCTCGGCAAAAGTACGAAGCTCATCTGTATTTCTGGTCGATACCAGCAATGAAGTGACAGGCGTCTCTTCCCAGGCCTGCAATCTATCCTTGATGCGATCGATCGAACCTACCAGTGAAATCTCATCGGCAAGCTCTGTTGGCACAGCCGCAGCGGCTTCATCCTTCTTACCCGCCAGAAACAGATCCTGGATTTTGTCAGCGGCTTCCTCGAATCCCATCCGCTTCACCAGTTCATTGTGAAAGTTGCGGGATTTGGCGCCCATGCCGCCAATATAAAGTGCCAGACTGTGTTTCATCGGGATCAGCGCCTTTTCAACATCGTCAGTGATAATGACTGCCATACCCTGCATGATCTCAAACCCCGGCTTTGCATGGGCAATCTGATCGGCGTAGACCTCCTGCCGGTACGGTGAGTAATAAAGAGGTAACCAACCATCGGCAATTTCTGCGGTCATGGCGACGTTTTTCGGCCCCTCTGCACCAAGGAAAATCGGCAGGTCTTCTCTCAATGGATGGACAATGGACTTGAGCGGCTTACCCAGCCCCCAGGATCCTTCCCCGTTATAGGGCAACGGATAATGCTCGCCCTCGCTCACGACCGGCTCTTTACGTGCGAGTATCTGGCGAATAATGTCGACATATTCCCGTGTCCGCGCCAGCGGCTTACCGAAAGGTTGGCCGTACCAGCCTTCAACTACCTGTGGACCCGAAACGCCTAAACCCAGGATGACGCGCCCCCCGGAAAGGTGATCCAGCGTCATCGCTGCCATAGCCGTCGCTGCGGGTGCCCTGGCCGAGAGCTGGGCGATACCTGTCCCCAGCCTGATCTTCGAGGTTTGGGCGCCGATCCAGGCAAGTGGCGTAAACGCATCGGAACCCCAGGCTTCCGCTGTGAACACCGCGTCGTATCCCAGTTTTTCCGCTTCCTGCGCCATGGTTACCGCTTTCGGATTAGGGCCTGCACCCCAATAACCCAGTTGCAAACCCAGTTTCAGATCACCCATTGCTACCTTCCTTCTTTATATATCATCGATTCGGTCCGGCTAGTGCAGCCCGTACCTGAGGGCGCAGAATGCCGGAATCCCTGCATCCAAATCAAGCCGGACCAGAATAACCCGCTGAAGCGGCTACCTGTCGCGAAGAAATTGTATTCTCTCCGGTCTGCAGTTAGCCTAGCTAGCTCAGATCATTTGATGAGAGCTGAGAATGAGCGAGATATTTGTTGGTAGTAGCGATGAGGAACGCAAAGCCCTGGTCGCCAGATCGCGATCAGGCGATATGACCGTATCTAACAAGGAGGTCGCTGACGCATTTGCCATAAACCCCAGCTACGACCCCTATTCAGTTCCCCTGGATGATCTGGACCCGTCACACCCCGCCCTCTTCCTAAACGATACCCTGTGGCCTCATTTCGAAAGGCTTCGGGCCGAGGATCCTGTCCACTACCATGAGACCAGCATGTTCGGACCCTACTGGTCTGTTACAAAATTTGCGGACATCATGTATGTAGACACACACCACGATCTGTTTTCATCGAAGCAGATTAAAGGCGGCATTGCCCTCGGTGGTGTACCGGATCGAGAGGACGAGTATTCACTGCCCATGTTCATTCAGGAGGACCCGCCCAAGCACGACAAACAACGAGGTGTCGTTTCACCTATGTTCGTGCCGAAGCAGCTGGCTGATCTGGAGCCTTTGATACGGGAGAGAGCCGGTTCAATCCTCGACAAACTACCTCGGAATGAAGAATTCAACTGGGTCAGACATGTCTCGGTCGAACTGACTGCCCAAATGCTGGCCACCTTGTTCGATGTTCCCCAGGAAGACCGAATGAAACTGATCGAGTGGTCTGACACGATTCAGAATCTCGGTGACCCTGAGATTTTCGCAACACCCGATGAAGGATTTCAGGTGCTGTTTCAGTGCCTCGCTTACTTTCAGGAGATCTACGAACAGCGGAAGAAAGAGCCACCGGCCTTCAACCTCATCTCCATGCTGGCGCACGATGAATCAACCAACAATATGGAACCGCAGGAACTTCTCGGCAACATCATATTGCTTATTGTCGGCGGCAATGACACGACCCGAAATTCCATCTCGGGTGGCGTGCTCGCCCTCAACCAGAATCCAGATCAGTACGAAAAGTTACTACAGAATCCGGGACTAATCCCGAAGATGGTACCTGAAGTCATTCGCTGGCAGTCTCCTGTTGCTCATATGGCCAGAACCGCAACGCAGGACACCGAACTCGGTGGCAAAATGATCAAAAAGAATGATCGTGTGTGCATGTGGTACATCTCCGGTAACCGGGATGAAGACCATATCGAAAATGCCAACGAGTTCATCATTGATCGAGGCAATCCGCGCCATCACACAGCTTTTGGTTACGGCGTACACCGCTGTGTCGGTAATCGACTGGCGGAAATGCAGCTTCGTGTGATCTGGGAAGAAATCATGGAACGGTTCCCCAGAGTTGAAGTCACGGGCGAGCCGCAATATCTAGCGTCGAGCTTTATACATGGCATCAGGGATCTGCCGGTGACTCTTAAAGATTAGAGTCATCCTGAGTGGAGCTGCGTAGCAGCGGAATCGAAGGATCTCAAACAACAAATGTCATCCTGAAGCCGAAGGCTGAAGGATCTCGACGAGATTCTTCGCTTCACTCAGAATGACGGTAGTTGGTGTCATCCTGAAGCCGTAGGCTGAAGGATCTCGACGAGATTCTTCGCTTCACTCAGAATGACGACAATTGGAGTCATCCTGAAGCCAAAGGCTGAAGGATCTCGACGAGATTCTTCGCTTCGCTCAGAATGACGGTAATTGGAGTCATCCTGAAGCCGTAGGCTGAAGGATCTCGAGATTCTTCTCTTCGTTCAGAATGACAGTAATCGGCGTCAAAACCCCTCAGCCTTGTGCACAGCGTTCCAGATCACATTCGGAAACCAGCGCCGCATCCGCACGCCCATCCGTGACCCCTTACCAGGAAAGGCAAAAAGCTCGTCATCAACAAGCGCCTGATCAATCGCATCCAGCACATCCTGCGCTTCAATATGCTCTCCCTGATCAAACACTTTCGGCCATACCGTGTCTCGGGCCTGGTCCAGTAGCGGTGTTCTCACCGGCGGTGGGCAAACACACACCACTTTGACGTTGCTGTCACGATGTTCGTGATAGAGCACTTCGGTAAATGCGACAACAGCAAACTTGCTGGCGTTGTAGGCCGCCATGTACAAGATAGGAACCCAGCCTGCCATAGAAGCAAAATTGATAAGTTCACCTTCGTTACGTTCCAGCAGCTTTGGCATGACAGCCTTGGACACATTGACGACACCGTTGTAGTTGATATCCATCACCTTGTGAAAAATTTCGATATCCTGATCAACCACCTTACCCAACGGCATAATGGCAGCTGCGTTGTAGACCTTCTTAATCGGCCCCAGCTTAGACTCTGTTTCTTCAACGGCTTCAGCCACTGCCTCATAGCTGGTCACATCGGCATTAAAGGTACGAATGTTTTGGTGATTCTCAGCCGTCTCCAGCAAACCTTTCTCGTTCACATCGACTGCGGCAACCTGATAACCCTGGCCGGCGAAAGTTCTCGCTGCCAACCGCCCCATTCCACTGCCTGCGCCCGTGATAAAAATCGAATGTTCGTTTTCCGCCATTTTCGCTATCCTGTCAGTCCGACCGCGAATAAGAGTAGCACAGTGAAGACAGTCAAACTCGGCCAACTAGAAGTCTCAGCCATCGGCCTTGGCTGCATGGGAATGTCCCAGGCATACGGTGAAGCAGACCCCGCAGAATCAGAACGAACGCTGCATCGGGCTCTCGACATCGGTGTCACTTTTCTCGATACCGCCAACGCTTACGGTATGGGGCACAACGAATCTCTGATTGGTGATGTACTTAAGAGCCGACGCAGTGAAATACAACTCGCCACCAAGTTCGGTATCTCACTAAAGGATGGCAAGCGCGGTATTGACGGTAGCCCTGAACAGGTTGAAGCAAGATGCGATGAAAGCCTCGCGCGGCTGCAAACTGATGTGATTGATCTCTACTACCTGCATCGTCTGGACCCCGACGTACCAATCGAGGATACCGTCGGTGCAATGTCTCGACTGGTCGAAGCGGGCAAGGTCCGATATCTGGGTCTGTCCGAGGTTTCATCAAAAACCATCCGACGGGCACACGCAGTGCACCCGATTTCAGCCGTCCAATCCGAGTATTCGCTTTGGACCCGGGACCCTGAAGCTCACGTTTTATCGGCCTGCGAAGAACTGGGGGTTGGGTTTGTCCCCTTCAGCCCCATGGGACGCGCCATTCTGACCGGTGTCATCAAAGGCGCAGACTCCATTGGTGGCAAAGGCGATATGCGCGGCAAAATGCCAAGATTCCAGGGTGATAACCTTGAGAGCAATCTGTCACTCATCGAGCAACTCGGCCAGCTGGCTGAGGCAAAGGGCTGTACCCCGGGTCAGATGGGCCTCGCCTGGCTGTTGGCAAAGAGCGACTTCATTGCACCTATCCCCGGTACAAAGCGAATCAGTTATCTTGAGGAAAATGCCGCAGCCGCAGACCTGAATCTCTCGGCTGATGACATAACTACGCTGGATGAAATGTTCGATCCCGCGAAGGTTGCCGGAGACCGCTATGTTCCATCCGGAATGGCGTCGCTAGACCGCGACTGACAAACAAAAACAGACAGGGAATTGTCATGACTCGAAACTTAATCTTCTGCTTTGACGGCACATCAAATGAACCCGCTGATGCCTCACAGGACGAAACCCGCTCGGGCGGCCTGGAAGACAGCAACATCAGCAACGTCCTGAAACTGCACCTGATGTTTGGTGGCGATCTAAAAGATGGGAATGCCCACCGAATAGGCCAACAGAGCCTGTATTACTCCGGTGTCGGAACTTACGGCAGCAAGCTCAAGCGCATCTTTAACGCCGGTCTGGCACTCACCGATGTCGGGCGAATCATTGACGCTGCGCTGGCGGATTTGGAGCAGCACTATATTGCCGGAGACCGGATATTCGTGTTCGGTTTTAGCAGAGGCGCGGCTATTGCGCGCAGGTTCTGTTCAGTCCTCAGCAAAACCGTCGGGCACAAACAGAAAAGAATAAAATTGCTTGGCGTTTTTGACACAGTGGCCTCAATCGGGATGCCTGATCTCGATGTCGATGACCGCCCTGAATCCGACGTAATTTTTGAAGATCATTACATCGCGCCGAACATACAGCAGGCCATTCACCTGGTGAGTGTTGACGACAAGCGAAAGGCATTCCAACCGACCCTGATGAACGCGGAGGACCGAGTAACCGAGGTCTGGTTTGCCGGTGCCCACTCCGACGTGGGTGGCGGATACCGGAGAGACGGTCTTTCCGACAATGCGCTCCGGTTCATGATGGACGAATTCGACCATCGCAAGACAGGGCTCATCAAGATTGCGCCGACCGAGATTAAATTCGACAAGATTATGGCCGATAAGGATGACCCCGAAATCGATCTCGATGATGTCATCGTTGAGCCCAATATATTCGGGATCAGTCACGAACAGTCGCGCCCCTGGCCAATCTCAGAATTCACGCTCTACGACCGCAGCGTTGTTGTGCTGTCACGAAACAAGGTCAGCGACCTACCACCCCTGGTCCATCACAGTGTCGCAGAACGCATCTATGGGGATGGGGACTACCGCCCGGTAGGGTTGAAGAAACCGAGCCACGAAATCCTCTACGCTGATCACAACAAAAACGGGTTCGAGAACCTGGGCCATCACATTCGCATCGGTATGCGGTCACTACAGCCGCTGGATACTGGCGAGTCCGCCGAGGTCCCCGTATTCGCCCACCAGTTCTACAACCGCACCGGCCTGGTACTTGAGAAGGGGAAACGCTATCGATTTAAGGTAAAGGCTAACCAGACCTGGAAAGATGGAAACATAACCTGTGATGCAGACGGCTGGACACGTAATCGACCGGGCATCGGCTGGATCAAAGAGCTGGCCATTGGCAGCATGACACCGTTTCGCCGTGCGCCCGACGAGAACTGGTTCAAGCTAATTGGTGCCGTGGGTGATACTGATCAGGAACTGTTTGTGATCGGTACCGCCAGCACTACCTACACACCAGAGAGCAGTGACGAGTTCTGCCCGTTCGCCAACGATCTCAAGCGGATGTACAGCAACAATGACGGATACGTACTGATATCCGTGGCGCGGTTAAGTTAGCAGGGTTATATTTCTTTTTGCGGGTTCGGCCAGATAGCAGTTGGCCGACATTGGACCGGAGCCGGTATATCCCAAGGTTTACCGGTTAGACGGTGTTACGGTTCTAATTTGAAGCTAAGTGCTTACCTACAGATTTTTCTTCAGCCAATCAGAAACCTCATCACTCATTCCTATCCATGCTGCTGGAGCTTTTACTACACCAACAAAAATTTTGTCATTCGAGTCGAGTTCTCGTGAAATGTGATCCCTAACGTCAACTGCGGATGCTTGGCTGATTACGATGTAGGCGGAACCGCCGAGCCGAGCCCAGTTCCCGTAACTCTTAATCGCCTTAAGCACTTTTTCGTAATTCTGGCCAGGTTGACTAAGGTCATATGAAATAATGTATGCAGTCACCTCGTGTTCTCCATTACCTCATGGATCGTTCTAGCGAAAAGGCGAACTGTGTCAATGCAATCTTTTGCGTAATCTTTTTGTATATTGTTTTCTTTGTGGGGTGTTTGATTGAGATCGTAGTCACCGCTATGGGCAATCACGTGTCGTCGCTTCGTATACACATTTAGCTTGCCTCGAAGATTATTCTCGTTTATGTCAGCTTTGACAGACACTTCAGAAAAGATGTTTTTGTAGCCGACTAACTTTAGATACGTCTCAATTTTCCATTCACCCTGAAACGACTTTGTCTCGAAGTCATCTTTTACAGCACCCTCCACTTGATCGAGCAGGTCGTGTCGCCTAGCTGCATCTAAAAGCTTGTCCTGATTAAGTAATTTTTTGACGTAGTTCGATAACTCTTCGTTCACGGTTTTGTCGGTATCCGAGAGGACTTTTCGTATTTCAGAAATGATAGCTTTTCGCAGAAAGGCGTCGAGGGCAGAAATGGTGAGAACTACTGCTGCACGATAACAATCACAGTAATGCTCATCGGAAACAGCTTCAATTTCCTCCGTTGAATCATGAAGTGAGACAAGGTTTTCTGCGCGAATTATGCATTGTTCAAAGACCTCATACGATGAGATCGATTTGTTTTCATTATCAAGGGAAGATCGAGCGTCCACATCAGGATTTTCGATGCTGCCAATTGGTACCCCTGATGTTTCATCTTCGTTCATTTTTATATTCTATGTCGGGCAGGCCGCGATTGCACATAGCACCCAGTCAAGCGGCGAAGTCGCCAAGGATCAAAATGTGACTCGCATTTTGACCGCAGGTGCTTCGTCCGAGCGAATGAAATGAGTGACTTCAACTGCATGTTATGCAGCACTCCTACTATCTTGTCTTAGGGAAAACAAACACACGAACTGGAAGCTCTCTGTTGTCAGACTCAAGATCACTAACTAGACCAACAGTATTGCCAATTCGTCCGTCCGGATCGTAAATAAAACAAACAAGTTGTTCGCAATCCGGGTGAGGTTTGTATCGCGAGATATCAACAATCAATTGATCCGCTAGTTCACCATCGGAGAGCGATCTTCGGGTCATTTTGACCTCGACGACGATCTTCTCTTCTTTTAGAAGAAAATCCATTCGCGACGTCTTGCCAGCATAGCTCGGTGTCCACTCTTCAGGACGAATGTCGTCAAAGAACATTCGAAGTAAGCCATGGAGAAGATCCTGAACGTCATACTCGTCTTCTATGTCCAGGGTATCTCTGTTTGCGTGTCGAGAACGGAGCTGTCGAGCAGTTTCATGAAATCGGCTGAATACAAGTTCCAAATTTGCGAGAGGGTTGGCGGTAGGACTTGTTCCAGATTCGAGACCAAACTCGACAATTTCTTCCATAATGGAGGTCAGAATCGCTGATGCTTCCTCCAAGGCGGCTCGATACCTTCTTTCGAAAGGCGCTTCATCACCCATCATATGAGCACCTCTGTACACGAAACTGATTTCGGAAAAATCGCGTAACTGATACGCATCTTCTCCAAAGACTCTCTGCAACAACACTTCAGTTTCGCGATGCCATTTCTTGAATTCGGGAGCCATCCTTGGTATCGATCGAAGTTTCGCAACTCGGTCAACCTTCTCCTGAAGTTTCTCCAAAACAACGTCCTGATTCATCTGCGACCTCTATCGAGCTGCATTACACCCAGTTAAGCGGCGAAGACGCCGAGGATCAAAATGTGTTTCACATTTTGACCGCAGGTGCTTCGTCCGAACGACCGAAGAGAGTGACTTCAACTGCATGTTATACGGCTTCTAGACATAGCAAATCCTCTTTATGCTTCGCTTCGAGGCTACCAAATTCTTCAATAGCACGGCGTTTCATTGAGATTAAGTGTGGTTTCGATACAACATGTATGTTGTTAGAGAAAACGACGCTGAAGATCGAACTATCTTTGATTTCATCGTAAACCTCATCTTCATGAGGAGTAAGGATGTCTACTTTACAGTTCCTTCGAATAGATAGATGCTTGCTCGGACGGGATGCTTCATCAAGGTCTACACTTTGACCGGTGTTCATTGACCGTAGCGCCTGGTTTAACTTCTCAATATTCGAGGGTTCTGGTCTTACCAGTATGTCGAGGTCGTCTACATCATCTGGCTCACGACATTCGTGAAATGCCACCGCTGCACCTCCGACAACCACAAAATCTAAACCGTTTTGGATAGCTGCCGAAAGGAATGCACTTTCATCACCCCTGATGCCGATATCACGCACGGGCTGTATAGCACCTGGTTAAGCGGCGAAGACGCCGAGGATCAAAATGTGCTTCACATTTTGACCGCAGGTGCTTCGTCCGAAGGAACGCAGCGACTGGCTTCAACCACATGTTATGCGCCTAACCTCCTAATGTTGCTGCTCATGTCGTGCACTGCAGACTTTAACACCTGCAGACAAATCTTGGCTGTATGTTCCCTAGGTCTAAACCGGGATGCCATTTGTTCGTAGGGGTGAATATAGTTCCTAAAGTCTCTAAGGCTATGGCTGAATTTCTGAGTATCGGTCTCAATGAGTCCTAGTTCGTGTGAAACGTCGATAAAGGAATTCAAAGTCCAATTTGGAAACTGCCTAACTTTCTTGGATTGGTCTTTCGGTGCGGCAGATGCTGAGTTGAACTGTTTCGGGTACTTAGTAGCCAAACCTAGAAATATCCCCTCTAGCGTACTTCCTGCGAGCAATATCACGGCAAGGTAGGCTTCACTGGAGAAACACTTTTCTATCTCGAAAACCCTGTGTTCCAGCGTGGTAGTAATGGGGCCATCCAAACCAAGTTTAGATACATCGACGTCAGTGAATTCTTTGTTAAGAAACTCACTCTCGTTTTGAGCTGTTCCTTCGATATCTTGGTCGATTTCAATTTTGTCGAGTTTTTTGAAGGATAGCTCCGCACCTTCACGAACTACACGCCACTTGTCGAAGGTCAGATATTGATTGAAGTCCTTAATATGGGCGTCTAGTTCGTTAAATCGCCCAATAAAACTAACTGGAGCAAAAACATCTCTCATACATTGGTCTAAATCAGGTGTGCCGTTCAATTCTGTAAGGCAGTCGTCTGTATATTTCCAGCGCGAAGGGAACCCTTGAGAAAACCCGTTATAGTAGTCATCCTGAAACCCTAGCTGATTAAAGAATTCGACCAATCGAGGTCCTGACCTATATACGATCTCTTCATTAATAAGCTCTCTAAGCTTTTCCAGTGTGTGATCGGAAAGAATCATCGCTGTAGCATTGGCACACAACACCTATTAGATGGAAAGTTTCCATCTAATCCAGAACGGATATTGGATTTCCTTATCATGGCAAAATGATAGCTAATCTTCCGAGAAATTGCTTGGTGTGATCCACAGTACTTTCTGCAGATTGAGCGAAATTGGCCCTAAATACAGAAAAAAGGGAATTGTTCCCGCTAGCTCTGAAGCGAAATACACCCACTTCTGGCCCTCAACCAGTGGTCTTTCTTAACTCCGTCTTAAGCACCTTGCCGGTAGCATTCTTCGGCAACTCTGCCATCAGTTCCGCTGTCTTCGGAACCTTGTAGCCAGCCAGGCGTTCACGGGTGAAAGCGATGATGTCATCCAGTTCCAGTTCCCGATTCTGTTGCGCGACAATCACGGCATGAACCCGCTCTCCCCATTTGTCATCAGGCACACCGATAACAGCCGCTTCCAATATGTCGGGGTGCTCGTACAACACGTCCTCGACTTCACGTGGGTAGACGTTTTCGCCACCGGAAATAATCAAGTCTTTCTTTCGATCAGTGACGAAATAAAATCCTTCACTGTCTTTGTAGCCAAGATCACCGGTGTGCATCCAACCATTTTTCAGCACTTCGGCCGTTGCTGCATCGTTACCCCAGTAACCGCGCATGACCACTTCACCACGGCAGGCTATCTCGCCAATTTCTCCCGGTGCCAACTCACGATCGTCGTCATCGACAATCCTGACATCCATGCCGACCCCTGCCGTCCCCGCGCTGGGGAGCAAGTCTGGCCGATTGATTGGGTCATGGTGTTCCGGTCTCAGCACCGTTGTCGCACTCGTTTCGGTCATGCCATATAGCTGTAGAAATCCGCAACCAAGCAGATCAATAGCCCGCGACAATACCGAAGGTGGAATCGAAGAAGCACCATAGGCAATCTTGTCCAGGCTGCTTAGGCTCGCGCCTTCAACTTCCGGCTGGTGGATAAGCGTGTTAATCATCGTCGGCACTAGCAGCGCTGTGGTTACGTTGTACTTCTCAATAAGATCGAGTACCGCCAGCGGGTGAAATTCTTTAAGGAAGATATTGGTCGCGCCGCCGCAGGCGTATGACCAGGTGACATTAGAAGCTATATGAAACAGCGGCAGGCATTGCAGGAAGACATCCGTTGGCCGTACCCGGTACTCGTAGTAGTTGGCATTAATCCTCGAATACAGGGCCTGGTTAGTCAGGACCGCACCTTTTGGCCTGCCTGTCGTGCCGCTCGTATAGAGAATCGTACAGTCCCTGTTTAGATCAATCGCGTCCAGCTCCCGGTCGTTCTCCCCACTGACCAGCTTTTCATATTCCTGATCCAGCAGCAGAGTTGGCGGGGCATCAATACCCGCCAGCGTTTCCCCAAACTCGTGCCCGGCAATGACCAGCCCGGGTGTTGAATCATTGAGGATGTAGCTGATCTCAGGTGGTGCCAGGCGAAAGTTGATAGGCACAAGAATCAGCCCTGCCCTCATACAGGCAACCTGAATCTCCAGGTATTGGATTTCATTTTTCGCAACCAGGGCAACACGGTCGCCGATCTTAAGACCTGACTCGCGGAAGTACTCCACGAGACAGTTCGCTCGCCTATGTACAGACAGAAATGACAAGCTGCGTTCATCACAAATAACCGCAGCCTTTTCCGGGTGACTAGCCAGCCCGAAAGACAGTAGATCCGTTGCCATAAGGCTCTCCTATGTATCCGCGATCATTATATGTCGACATATCTCAATATCCATCGGTTGACTTGCGAACCCGAACACCTAGTATGTTTTCCTCACATTCTTTGGGAGTAGCCGTTTGAAATTCGGCGTATCCCTGCCTGTTCGGGAACTGGCAGACGACCTTATCGCCATTCGCGATTTTGCCCAACTGGCAGAAGGACTCGGACTTACCCACCTGCGTGTACCGGAACAGATTATTCGCCCCGACAGCGGCCACCTTCACGAATCAATGATGATTCTGGCCTACATCGCGGCCATCACTGAAAAGATCGAGCTGGTCCCATCTGTTGTTATTCTGCCGGCCCGTCAGACTGCGCTATTCGCCAAACAAGCCGCCGAACTGGACGTGCTGAGTGGCGGTCGCCTGCGACTCGGCATCGGTGTTGGCGGCAGTAAGGAAGAATATCAGGCCCTGGACGTTAACTTTACAACCCGTGGCCGCCGTTGCGACGAGCAGATGCAGTTACTGAAACGACTCTGGGCGGAAGAAACCGTCGATTTCGAGGGCGAGTTCGATACCATTCAAGGCGTTGGTCTGAACCCCCTGCCGGTGCAACGGCCCATTCCCATGTGGATTGGTGCCCGTGGTACGCCCGCCCAATCGGTGATCCGAAGAATCGGACAACTGAGTAACGGCTGGTTTGTGCTGTGTTCGCCTGAGGAATTCCCGGATGTACGTGACAGTATTTTTGCCGAAGCAGAAGCTGCGGGACGTTCGAGCGATGAACTTGGCCAGGAAGCGGGTGTTGCCGTGGTTGGTCCCCGGCAGACCGAGTGGAAAGATCGCGTTATTGGCTGG
>JABHYO010000125.1 GCA_018656865.1 Gammaproteobacteria bacterium
AATTGCGATGTAAATGGCGTAAAGCACCACCAGAATCAGGCCAGGCACGATGGCGCCGGCGAAAAGATCACCAACGGAAACTGTCTTGGGGTTAAAGATGCCAAGTGATAATTGTGCCTGCTGATAAGCGTTGGAAAGAACATCGCCAAGCAGAACAAGCGCAATGGATGGCGGGATAATCTGACCGAGAGTACCGGTGGCGCAGATCGTACCCGCTGCCAGAGGTATGTTGTAACGAGCCTTCAGCATGGCTGGCAGGGACATCAGCCCCATGGTGACGACGGTTGCGCCGACGATTCCCGTACTGGCAGCCATGAGCATGCCGACAATTGTGACGGAAAGACCGAGCCCCCCAGGCAGCCTTCCAAAAGCGCGACTCATGGCATCAAGCAATTGTTCTGCGATGCGGGTTTTCTCAAGTGTGACGCCCATCAGCACAAATAGTGGAACGGCTATCAATGTCTGGTTACTGATGATGCCGAACAATCGGTTTGGCATAGCAAACAGGAAGGCCTGATCGAAGGTACCGGTGGCAATGCCGATCGCCGCGGCAATCAGTGCTGTACCGCCCAGGGACAATGCCACCGGGTATCCGGCTAGTAGAACCAGGAATACGGCCAGGAAAAGATAAAGCGCAGCAAATTCCATCAATCGGCTGACTCTAGAAGATGGATCAGTCCCTTGAGAAATTCTGATATACCTTGAGCGGCCAGAAACAACGCCATCATCGGAATCAGCGTTTTGAGAAGATAAACGCCGGGAAGACCGCCAGGCTGCGCCGATACTTCCTTAAGTGACCAGGCAAAACTGACATAGTCGAGACTTGACCAAAAAAGAAAGAGTGAAACCGGCAGTAGAAAAAAGAGGCTGCCTAGCATGTCTACGATGGTCCGGGTTCTGGCTGAAAAGCGCTCATGCAAAACATCGACCCTGACATGCCCCCCCTCTTTCAGGGTAAAGGCAATGCCCAGCATGAAGACCATGCCGTGCATATACATCACGGATTCCTGGAGGGCGATGGATCCGGCATTAAATAGATATCGGGCAACGACAACGGCACAGGTAACGATAACCATGGCCAGGGTTAGCCAGGAGACCAGTCGGCCTGAAACATCGTTGACCCGGTCAATGGTTTGCGAACAGCGACTAATCAGTTGCAGGAACACGGGATGCGGCAGCTAGGTATTAGCGGCGGATGTTAACAAAACAGGGTGTCATGCTGCAGCTCAATCTGAAATTGCTTTTCGATACGTTGAAAGATCGGACCAGGTGCCTGACGAATGTGGCGTCCCACCACCTCTCGTACCGGTATGAGTTCAGCACCGGTACCGGTGAGAAAACATTCATCTGCAGTGAAAACATCGAAAGGTGTAATTGATTTCTCTTCGGCGGGGATGGAAAGTTTATCGGCGATATCTAGGATGATGTTTCGTGTGATGCCATCCAGAGCGCAGTCAGTTACCGGGGGCGTCAACAGAATCCCACCTTTGACGATAAAGATATTGTCTGCTGTTCCCTCGGCAACAAAGCCCGCTTGATTCAGGACAACAGCTTCATCGGCACCGGCTTCATTGGCTTCGATTCTGGCCATGATCTGGTTCAGGTAGTTGAGAGACTTGATCCTCGAATCAAGTTGATCCGCTGCCAGCCTGCGGGTTGAGGCGATGATGAGGCGGGCCCCCTGGTGACGGACAGTCTGGCTCACCATTTTGAGTTCACCGGCGATAATAATGACATTACCGGTATCGCATGAACGTGGGTCAATTCCCAGAGGTCCCGTGCCTCGGGTAATGATCAGACGCACATAGCCGTTTTCCAGTGGTGAGGCCTCCACGACCTTGAGAACAGACTCGCGCAGTTCTTCGAGCGACAGGGGAAGGGGCAGCGCGATGGCGCTGGCTGATTCGACCAATCGGTTGAGGTGAGCGGTAAATTTCAGAATCCGTTTGCCGTAAAACCTCAGGCCTTCAAAAACACCATCGCCGTAGAGGAAACCGTGATCGGTAACCGGGATCATCGCTTCTTCCGGTGTACAGAGTGACCCGTTAATTGAATAAGTCTGCATATTATTTTCACTCCCTGTCATTGTGAGCCACCGGGGTCGCGCACAATGTCGACCTTGTCGTTAGGCCTCTGCATCAAAAACATCCCGTAATCGTGCATAGTCCTCGCCAAATCGCTGGATGACTTCGGGTCCCAGAAAACGGGTTACCTTGGTGATATAGACATCGTGCTTGACGTAGTCTTCTGCCACCGTGACAAAAGATTCGTTACGGGACCAGGCACCCTCTACATCCCCCTCTGTTTTGAAATTGGCGATAACGACCTCGGTGCCATCCACGACCAGCGTCAATCCCCGCCCTCCTTTTTCGGCGTAGAGGGTCTTTTCCACGGGATGGTGATAGGTTGCTCCAATGGTTGTCCTGGGTGAGCCAAAATGGACCAGGGCAATCTGCACGCCTCGCTCTTCGGCCTGCCTGAGGGCATCGTCGCACCAGATGAGTTCATCCGGCCAGAGTGAAACGAGTATCGTATCCTGTGCCCGCGTGATCAGCTGCAGCGCTTTTCCCTGAATCTGTGTACTACCCATGAGGGGCCAGATCAGATTGTTCTGATTACTACCCGGTATCTTTTCAAGTTCTGGCAGTAGTTGATTTGTCGTGGCGATCGTACGGGTCTGTATGGATTCCATCAGATCGGCAGGTTTCATTGCATAGTATTGGGCGCTGCCGGTCTCGCCGG
>JABHYO010000115.1 GCA_018656865.1 Gammaproteobacteria bacterium
ATGAAGGCGCTAATGTGACCAAATGCAGACGCTTATTTCAAGAATTTCCAATTTATTGGTGAGTATGACCACCTGTCCCTTCGGTAAATCTGCCTGTCTTCTTGTTTTCACTATCAGGCGCAACGCCGTCAGATGCCTTACGGGACGTGCGGAAGACCAAGATCTTCCCGGGACAAGACACCAGACCTGCCCATGTGGCACCGGTTTTGCACCCCAAATCAAGGACCAGCTTCGAGGGATCAGCCCATGACCGATACAAACTTTCTGGATCGCGACCCCTTGCGAATGGCCGAGCTCAATCGAATGAAGCTACTGGCAACCGGCCTCCTCATCCTGATGGCTGTTGTCTACATGACCAGTGCCTACTTTGAACATCAACTCGCCTGGGTCGGCTATATCAATGCCACATCGGAAGCAGCGATGATCGGTGCAATTGCTGACTGGTTCGCTGTCACCGCTCTATTCAAGCATCCTCTGGGACTGCAGATTCCACACACCGCGATCATTCCAGCAAGAAAAAACGACATCGCAGAGCAGTTTGGTCGGTTCGTCCAATCCAATTTCCTTTCCGAAGCCGTCATTACCGAAAAAATCCGCTCCATGAATCTCAGTCGACGGGTTGCGGCCTGGATCATCGAACCGGAAAACGCTCATGCTGTGGCGAATCAGGTGACCGCAGGTCTGGCTGGTGTCGTTAAGGTCATCAACGACGATGACATTCAACAGATGATTGAAAAAAACGTCGAGGAGAAAATCCGTTCAACCTCTTTTGCACCAATGATCGGCGATCTGCTGTCCTTTATCACTTCCGGTCGCAGACAGCAGGAGCTGTTCGACGGCGCGGTCAGGATGGGTCTCTATATGCTGGAAGACAGTGATCGCGACATCCGGGATCGCGTCCGCCAGGAAACACCATGGTGGTTCCCAGGCTCCGTAGATAAAGCGATCTACCACAGGATCGTTCGATCGGTTTCGAAAATGCTCTATGAAATGCAAACAGACATCTATCATCCTGTCAGAGTCCGCCTGGTCTCCATGATCAATGAGTTCCTGGATGATCTGAGAAATTCGGATGAAATCCGTGAAAAGGAAGTGTCACTAAAGGAAGACCTGCTACAGGCGCCCGCCGTGATCGGTTTCACCGGTAGTCTCTGGCAAGATATCAAAGATGTACTGGTCAGGCAGAGTGAGCACCCTGATGCGGAACTGAAACTGGCGATTGAACAGTCAGTCACGACATTTGGTGAATCCATACTCGCTGACCGGGAACTCGCGGCGAAAATTGACGGCTGGGCAGAGGAAAGCGCCCGCTATCTGATCAACACCTATGGTCATGAGGTGGCGTCACTCATCACCGACACCATCGAAAGCTGGGATCCAGAAGCGACATCTGAACGGATAGAGGAACAGATCGGCAAGGATCTGCAGTTTATTCGGATCAACGGCACTGTTGTTGGTGGACTGGTGGGTCTAATTATCCACAGCCTCCGAGAATTTATTGAGCCCCTTCTATAAGTTTCACCAAAGATTCTGATAGCATCAGGTGTAGCTCATCAGAAATTCAAAGATGACAGTTGCTGAATTCACAAGTGTTGTACGGCAGAGTAGCGCTGTTGATCTCAGGCGAATCCACTACACTGCCTATGTGTCCTGGTCCGTTCTGCCCGTCATCGTGTATTTTGCCTTTTTTAACAGCTTTACGAATGTTGTGGCTTCGGTACTGCATGGCCTCCTGACGATTATCATTCTTGGTAATGTGCTGGTTTATTCAACTAATTGGGAATGGGGACAGCGCCGAATACCGCTATTCGGTGCGCTGGTCACCTTAGGCGTGCTCCTGTACTTTGTCTATATCGGCTATGGCGACGGCGCCAGTGCCATGTGGATCTTTGCACTCCCAATGGTCTCTATGTTTATGCTGGGGATCGGCCTGGGTGTTCTGAACTCCATAGCGGGTCTCACTGCCAGCCTCTATATCATGTCAGCCTATGTTACTGGTCCTTTTCACTACTCTTTCGAGTTTGCGCTTCGGTTCGGATTCTCCTATAGCCTGGTAGCGGTACTCGCAATGGGTTTCGAGTATTGGCGGGTTTCACTGGAACTTCAGAAGGAAGAAGTGGATCGCGAACTGGCCCATGCCCGCAGCGCTCTTGCCGGAATGACTAGCGTCTGTGCCTGGTGCAATAGCATCAAGCAGTCTGACGGCAATTGGCAGCCCCTTGAAGCCTATGTCACTGGTAGGGAAGACACGCAGATTTCACATTCGATCTGCCCGGACTGCTCAGAAAAACAAACCAGCCCTGGTTGAGCGTTCACTCAAACCATTCGCTGATCGCAATGGTTACACGAAGCCCATATTTCGGCCGAGACTGCGTCCAACAATACCAGGGTTCGTATCAGACACGCTCGTTTTCAGGCGCTCTGCTATTAGGAATCCGCAGGCCTGTGTCTACGATTCATGTTCCAACGCTCGCTTAAAACCAGTGTACTTTGGCTGATCAATGGCAATCTGATTAACCACAGTCTGCCGCAGGTGATTCATCAGCATTTCGTTCTCAAGATCAATCTGCTCAGATCTAATTTCTTCGACCAGTCGACATCGCAACGTCGTTAGGTCCTCTTCGGACTGATAAAGAGCCCGCAGACGAACCAGTTCCCGCTGCTGGTGCTCCGGTCCGAGCGCAAGCTCTCTCAGAATAATATCGAGGGAATTTGATGCCACTCTGGAGAGAAAATTGGTGCGCCCGCTGGTCGCGGACATCACATCTTCCCGCAGAAAGTCACGAACACTGACCAGTAGCTCGTCGGTTCTGGGAATATCGATGCTGGTAAATGCAGGTGATTCCTCGACAAGATCCACTTCCCCGGGGATCAGAAGATTGACACAGTCCACCTGGCATTCGGAACTGCGGCGACCGATAGCCGGCCTTTCCACCGTCTGATCTGGACCTGTTCGATAATGCTCGGCCATACCAAGGCAACCCACGGCCCACCAGAAGGAGCCGAACACCTCCCAGAATTTGACCCTGTCAGGGTCGACTTTTTCACCGGATTCTTCCTCGTAACCTCGAAAAAGATCTTCATACTCACCAAAGCCACCAACCGGGGCACTGGAACCAAAACGCCAGGAATTAGTACAGATCCAGCCGAGATCTCGCATGGGATCGCCGATATGAGCCAGTTCCCAGTCAAGGACCGCAACGATACCTTCAGAAGACAACATGAAGTTGCCATTACGGAAGTCGTTATGTACCAGCCGCACTTCATAGTCTGTCGGCAGATGCTCCATCAACCAGCGCGCCGAATAGTCGATCAT
The DNA here is from genome assembly GCA_018656865.1 of Gammaproteobacteria bacterium. Lineage (GTDB taxonomy): Bacteria > Pseudomonadota > Gammaproteobacteria > Pseudomonadales > Azotimanducaceae > UBA9659. The sequence goes on from JABHYO010000115.1 coordinate 3,317, forward strand.
CGGCTGTGGTGTTTCCAGAAGCCGGTAGCGCTCCCAGGTCTGCTCGACGAATTCGGCCGGAGAGATCTCCCAGAGTTGTTTTCCGAGTCCCGTCGTTTCGGGATCGATACTGTGTATCCTCGCCAGCACCTTTCCACATTCATAGGCGAGCTTCGGGCGAATCTCGTCAAACTCTGGCGCCCGCACTATGCGCGCGCCCAACGCTTCGCCGTCCAACCATTCCATGATAAATCCATCACCCAGATCATCATCCCTGGTCAGTACGTAATAGACCTCGGGTTCTGGTACACCGACTTCCCTCGCGCTCTGCATTAACAGCGCCTCAACATCAAGGCCGGGATGCTGAGGCAGCTTCTCCTGGTATTCACCGCCTGGGGCACGCCGCATGGCCAGCAGTTTTTCGCCGTCACCCGTCTCAACCTTCAGCCGGTAAGTCTCCTGGCTGGCACCGCCGGAAAGCCTTTCAGAGGCAATCAGGCGCTGGCAACCTGGAATCGAAGCGAGCAAAACCGCTTCGAGTTTCTCACCGAAACTACTTTCCGGTGACACTCTTGACGCCCTTTGGTGCCTGCTGCTTCATAAAGCCAAACATGTAACCTGCGATCCTACGCATCTGGATTTCTTCCGCGCCCTCGGTGATTCGATAGCGACGATGGTGGCGATAGATGTGTTCAAACGGCTTGTGTCTCGAATAACCCAGACCACCATGAACCTGCATAGCCCGGTCTGCGGCATCGCAGCAGAGCCTGTTACCAATGTAGTTACACATGCTGACCTGATCCGAGACAGAGAAAGCACCATACTTATCCATCTGCCACGCTGTCTTGTGAATCAGGGAACGCAACATGGCTGCCTGGGTATTTAATTCCACTAGAGGGAACTGGATACCCTGGTTGACGGCCAGTGGCTTGCCGAATGGCTTTCTTTCCTGAGCATACTGCACTGACTCGTTAATGCAGAACTGCGCTGCACCAAGGCTGGACGCTGCCTGCCGGAGGCGGTTCTCGTTGAAAAAGTGCTGGACGATCTGAAGTCCGTGCCCTACTTCGCCAAAAATGGCTGAATCGTCGACGTAGACATCCTTCAAAGAAACAGTGCCATGGTCAGTCGGCATGTTGAAGGTCCAGAGAAACTCCTCGATCTTGAGCCCGTCCGCATTCATGGGTGTTAAAAATGCCGTAATACCATCACCGTCACCCGCCTTGCCACTGGTTCGGGCCATGACCATATCGTACTGGGCTTTATGGATACCGGTGTTCCATGTTTTCGCCCCATTGATACGCCAGCCATCGCCATCACGCACAGCAGTTGTTTCCATGTGGGTTGCGTCTGATCCGTGGTCGGGTTCGGTGATACCAAAGGCAAAGCCGCGCTTTCCTTCCAGCATCAACGGTAGCCATTCTTCTTTCTGCACGTCGGTGCCGTAGTTGGACATCAACAGGACACCGACGTTGTTACCGACAATCGAATGTTCATTCTGCAGATCGTTGTGGAGGCCAAGCCCCCTGGTTGCCAGGTGCTCACGGATGATTGCCATGCCGAGATTGCCGCCTTCCTGCCCGCCCAGTTCTTTCGACATGGCGTAGCGATAATGCCCGGCCTTGTCTGCGCGCATTCTCGCCTCAAAGAGTAGTGCTTCCCATTCCTCGTTCGGCAGCCCTTGATTGTCCCAGTCAGTTCTTGCGTCTTCGCGCCGGTGATCGAAAAACCGGATATTGTCGTTTTCATTTTCAAGCGGTTTTATTTCTTTTTCGATGAAGTCATCGAGCTCATCCAGGTATTCGGCCAGGTCCTTGGGTATATCAAAATCCATGATCGTCCTCTTAGTATCGTATTGATTACAATTACCCCCCGAAGATACTGAGCTTTACCCCGGCGTACAAGCCGCCTGGGAGTCAATTAGGAACCGCTATGACGCGATATAGATGGCGATTTCCTGGTGGAAACCGACCATTTGAGTTTACACACGCTGAAGGAGCCTATCTCTAGGGTTCTTATGGATCATCGGTGCCGATCGTCTGCATCGGCGCACCCTTTTTTATCGGGGAGAAGGAAGTCGACAAAATGGTAACGACTTGGGATTCCGCTCTGACAAGCTGTCTCCCTCAGTAATCTACAGCACCATTTGCGTCTGAGTAACGACGGCGACTGTCTTGCCCTCTTCATTGCTTATCGTAGTCTGCCAGACTGACATTCTTCTTCCTGCATGAAGAGGAATACACTCCGCTGTGACTTTACTGTCAAGGGGCGCAGCTCTCAGAAAGTTAGTCTTGCTCTCAATGGTCGTGGTGGTCTTGTGACCTTCCGGTAGATTAAGAAAGGCTCCGATAGCGCCGAGCGTATCAGCCAGGGTCATAACCGCACCGCCATGCATGATTCGCCCCGTGGTACAAAGCGCTTCGGTAACGGTCAGTTCACCCGCCACTCGTTGTTTGTCGCTGTGCGTTATTTCCAGGCCCAGCACTCGCGAAAATGGCATCATTTCCGGATCAAGTAATGTCATATTGCTCCCCAAACGTCGAACGGCTACTCTCGGCAATCATCACAGATGCACTCACTCATGTCACTGAAGTACCGATACCAGAACTTTCAGATCGGCGATCATGAAATCAGTCTTCGCCTGCTCCGAGATATGAATCAGTTTTCCGATCCAGACTATGCCGCCAAAGATGCCGGTATCAGCCAGGCTGCCTGGCCGCTTTTCGGTATGATCTGGGCATCTTCTGAAGCCCTTGCCGAGATCATGCTGGACTACCACATAACGGGGAAGCGCGTTCTTGAAGTCGGCTGTGGCATGGCGTTGGTCAGCCACCTTCTTAACCTGCGCGGTGCCGACATTACCGCGATGGATATACATCCGGTCGTCGGTGACTTTCTTGCGAGCAATGCCTCACTCAACAATTGTGATCCGATTCCCTTTCTAAATGCCTCCTGGGGTGACATGCACACCGACCTGGGTAAATTCGATCTGATTCTTGGCAGCGACATTCTCTATGAACCAAAACATATTAAAACTCTGGCATCGTTTATTGACAATCATGCGAGCAAACATTCAGAAGTCATTATCATGGACCCGGACCGCGGCCAGGGAGCGCCATTTCACGAGGCCATGATGCTCAGGGGATTCGATTGCGAGGGCTTTCGCTCCGAGGTCACCGATCACCTCGGCCTTGAGTACTCAGGACGCTGTTACCGCTACTATCGGGGACAGAGCACCTAGTTCAGAATTGAATTAAGCGCTCTGTCCACTCTGGATCCTATACAGGGGGCGGGCCTTTTCGACCTCCCAGCGTCCATGAAATCAAAGGTAGATGCTCCCTTCCGAGAAAGATCTCGCCATCGAGAGAGAAAGCCGGTGTAGAAAGGATGCCGTTTGCCAAAATCTCGTCAGACTGGACTGTTAACGCTTCCCTTTTCTCGCGAGCAAACTCAGGAAAACCTTCTGTTGATACTCCCAGCGTCTTCAGCATGGAGACTACCGCTTCTTCCGATTCGACA
>JABHYO010000096.1 GCA_018656865.1 Gammaproteobacteria bacterium
CACATCGAGCCCATCCAGGTATTCAAGACAGAGACGGGTGGTTTCGTGTGTGCCCGTACCGAAAGCGAGACCCGGATCAAGACGGATCACCGTGCGAGCGACCGCCGGCACTTGAAAACCACTCGGACAGACCCAGAGACCTTCACCAAACTGCATAGGCTTAAACCGATGCAGCCACTCTCTCTCCCAGGCACGATCCTCAAGGCGGGCAATACAAGACAACTTGAACCCGGCTTCAAGCAAAGCGCTTTCCAGATTCTCGATCACTGCATCTTCTTCAAACAAACCCGTCACCAGGACCTCTTCCCAAACCGGTTGTTCACCCGGCGGGGGCTCGTAAATCGGTTTGTCCTCTCCGTCTTCCACGGTCACTGACACAGCACCGTGATCCCAGAACCAGGTTTCGAGCGCTTCCAATCCACTCCGCTCTGATGTTGCGGTGACATTGACCCAGTGCATCAGGGAGATACCGGATCATCAATGAATCCCGCCCCGTATGAACCGGAAACGAACTTTTTGTCTGCCAGAATGGACTGATGCAGTGCCTTATTGGTCGCCAGAAACCTAATATCGAGCTCCTCAAGAGCCCTTCTCATGCGAACCGTCGCTTCCGATCGATCAACGCCATGGGAGATCACTTTGGCCACCAGCGGATCATACTGATGCGGCACCGAGTAACCGGCATATAGGTGAGTATCGACGCGGATTCCCGGGCCGTCCGGCAATTGCAGACTGTCAACGGTGCCGGGGCTGGGCACGAAATATTCATCCTCTGCATTAATACGGCACTCAATAGCATGTCCTTGAATTCGGATATCATTCTGCGCAAGGCCGAGTCCAACACCGTCTGCAACAGCAAGCTGTAACTTCACCAGATCGATCCCCGTCACACATTCGGTGACAGGATGCTCCACCTGGATACGCGTGTTCATCTCTAAGAAGTAGAAGGCGCCGTCCGCATAAAGAAATTCGAGCGTGCCTGCATTACGGTACTCAAGCTGAGACAATGCATCACAGCAACTTGCCGCAAGCGCCTCAACCTCCCCGGTGGCAATATCAAAAGGTGGAGCTTCCTCAAGCAACTTCTGATGACGACGCTGGATCGAACATTCCCTGGCACCGAGGTGCACGGTTTGACCCTCACCATCACCGAATACCTGAATTTCAATATGCCTGGCGTTGGCCAGATACTTTTCAAGATAGATATCAGCACAACCAAACAACAGCTCAGCCTGGGCCGAAATTGTCCTGAACGCCTGAACAAGTGTTTCTTCTCCTCTGGCCAGAAGAATGCCGCGACCACCGCCTCCATGACTGGCTTTCAGCATTACTGGATATCCAACCTCGCGGGCCCAGGCCAATGCTTCAGCCTCAGTTTCTACGATACCATCACTGCCCGGCAGGATCGGCAACCCGGCAGACGCCAGCGCTGATCGAGCGCCGACCTTTTCACCCATCATGGCGATATGTGCGGGTGCCGGTCCGACAAATGTCAGCCCTGCATCCTCTACTGATCGCGCAAATTCACTATTTTCAGAAAGAAACCCGTAACCCGGATGAACCGCATCGCAACCGCTGAGCTGCGCGGCCTCAATCATCTGGGGACCATCGAGATACGACCGCCTGCCAACACAGACATTGCGATCAGCCCACCTTAGATGAAGCAGATGCTTGTCTGCACGGGTATAGGCAGCGACTGTTTCGATGCCGAGATCCTTGCAGGCTCGCAGAATCCGCAACGCAATCTCTCCGCGATTGGCAATAAAAAGTCGTTTCATTGAACTCAGATCAGCGTGAACAGTGGTTGATCAAATTCCACCGCATCCTCATTAACCACTAGAATCGCCTCAACCTGGCCAGCCTGATCCGCCTTGATATGATTCATCATTTTCATTGATTCAATGATACAGAGCGTATCGCCTTCTTTGATCTGGTCCCCAATTTCGACAAACGAAGGTGACGAAGGCGAAGGCGCCCGGTAGAAGGTGCCAACCATAGGTGCAGTTATCACATGACCCTTAATCACCGGCGTCGCAGCGGGTTTCAGTTCACCTCTATCGACGACTGGGGTGGATCTGGACGGGATAACAACACCGCCTCTGCTAATCCTGACGGAGTCATCTCCCTCCTTTACTTCGATTTCGGAGATGTCGGACTCTTCCATCATCTCAATAAGCTTCTTTACTTTCCGAATGTCCACTAGCACCTCCGCAGCGGTGAAGATTCGAACTATTTTAAGATATTTTCTGTATTTATCAGCATATTTATGGAATTTAGACGATATTATTTCTTCTGCAGCATGCTAATTTCGCAATAGTTTCATCAAACACCATCAAAAATACCAAATCTAGTGATTTTCCAGATTTTTAGCGCTTTTTTCCGAAGTTATAAGCTTTTTTTGCGGAGGATAGCAAAAACCTTTAACGGCACAACCTTGATAGTGAATACTTACCGACTTGCTAAAGTTTGGAATCAGGACTTCTACCAGGCCGCCCAGCACCTTAACTTTGCCGAAGGTTTCATCCTGGTACCAGCTACCTTCCTCCATCTCAACTTCAACTTCTATATCACCTGCGCGGAAAGCGAACTTGTCTCGATAGAGAAAGTAATCCGGTGCAACCTGCCAGAAAACTCGATAACCATCGCTCTCCTTGGATGAACTGAAGCGAAATGCTTCGTCCACGGATAGAATATCTTGCTCCTGCGTATCCAGGCTCAGGCTGCTCGACCGACCAAACAGCTCGTCAGCAGAAGCAATGCAGGATTGGGCCAGCAAAAGAATCGCCATGTACATGAATATGCGCCGAATCCATGATCTCATATCATCGCCATTCCACATGCGGCAACGGCGGACTGAATTGAAGCGCTCAAGGCTATTTGATTCATGGGAAACTCATGTTTGAATTGCATATCGCTCACTGCACCTTATCACTGTGACCCGTTTTTCCTTATTTAGTTTTGTGCTGCTGGTCATTTTGTCGGGCTGTACGGTCACGCAACCAACGCCGACCCCTCCGCCAAAAAGAATTGAAACAATCGACGATGGTATTACGCGCCTGCTCGAGGAAGCGCAGACCGCATTCGATGAAAATCGCCTGACCACACCACCCGAACACAGTGCCTACCAGCGCTATCTGGATGTTCTAAGCAGTGAGCCCGCAAACGAGAAAGCACTCGCAGGTATCAACACCATCGTCGAACAGTATCTATCCTGGGCACTTAATCAGGCGGAAATAGGCCACTACCGGCGCGCGCGGGAATATGTCGATAAGGCCAGATGGGTGGACGGTACACACCCGAATATTGACCCGGTCTTCAACGCTATAATCGAGAGGGAAAAGGCTATTGTCACCCGGTTCGACCTGAACCTGGATGCTGTCCACAATCGACGAGTTAGCAAATTGTTGCTACGCCATATCTCCCGGCAGATCAGGCCCGACACCACCTTCGTCACCATTCAGGCCCCAGACGACACAACCGGCCGCTGGCTTTACCAGCAACTTAACGACCGGGTCGATTTCAGGATCCAGGCGAAATTTGAACGAAGCAGTAATCCAGCAATCCTGCTGTCCCGTTGACGTCTCGATACAACGCTCTCAAAGTCTTCTTTGTTTGTGGCACCCCGCTGACGCGGTAAGATAGACATCCGCCGACAACAGGCTATGGAACGAGGCACGGATTTGTGAGCAGCATCAACGACATCAAGGATCAGGTGAAGGAACAGGTAGCGGATACGCTGGAAGTTTCCACTCTGACCCAGAAGATTGTACGAGGTACTTCAGCCACCGTTGGAACTCTCGCGGTTGTCATCGGAGCACTGGCTTTCTACTGGGATTCCGAACCCGACACGTTTGACGTCAAACAGGAAACAACCCGCCAGGTCCAAAACCTCGAAACAGAAAAAGTCACGGGAAGTACCACCGTGGCCACCATGATCCGAATGACCGAGACGCTGCTCAACAAACGTGGCGGTTATCTACACAATGACATCATGCCGCCGGGTGTTGTGATGGACAATTTACCCAACTGGGAATTTGGTGTTCTGGTCCAGTTGAGGGATATGGCGAGAATCATGCGTAACAACCTCAGCCGAAGTCAGTCCCAATCCCAGGAGGATGTCGATCTGGTGGAGGCAGAAAACCAGTTCTATTTCGACAGCGGCAAATGGATGCTGCCGGAAACTGAATCCGAATATGGCAAAGCGGCCACAGCGCTGAAAAGCTATCTTGCCCGCCTGGGTAGCCAGCGGGATCAGTCCGCACAATTCTACGCCCGGGCTGACAATCTGCGCACCTGGCTGTCGGAAGTCGAGACCCGGCTAGGGAGCCTGTCACAAAGGCTTTCTGCCAGTGTCGGCAAACGCCAACTGGATACGTCGCTCGCCGGTGATACGGCAGCGACCCAATCGACCGTGGCAGCACCGGAACAACAGCTGAAAACGCCCTGGTCAGAACTGGATGATGTTTTTTACGAAGCCAGGGGCACCACCTGGGCTCTGATTCACCTGCTACGGGCAATTGAGACGGACTTTCACGATGTTTTGATCAAGAAAAACGCGCTGGTCAGCATGCAGCAGATCATCCGGGAACTCGAACCAACCCAGGATACATTGTGGAGCCCTCTTATACTGAATGGCGACGGGTTTGGCACGCTGGCCAATCATTCGCTAGTCATGGGCTCGCATATTTCCCGCGCGAATGCAGCGATTATTGATCTGCGCAGACTGCTGGAAGACGGATAACCTTCAATTTCCGGGTTCAAACTTCACCCAAGTTTTTGTACCATTAGCGCGCCCTGCTGAGGGGTCACCGTATTGGCCAGGGCATCACAACAAAGAAATCACTCCAAATCGGAATAATTTATGGAAACCATTAATAGTTTGCCGCCAATTATGGGCGTGCTGGGACTCGTATGTGCTGTCGTGGTCTACGTCCTAATGACCCGCTACGACGAAGGCGGCGAAAAGATCGGCAAGATCGCCGATGCCATTCATGAAGGCGCCATGACGTTTCTGCATCGGGAATACATGATGCTGGCACTGTTCACAGGCCCCCTCTTCCTGATCATTTTCTTTACACCAGGTCTTGGCTGGATGACAGCGACTGCGTTTGCGGTCGGCGCCATCACTTCGGCAGTAGCGGGATATCTCGGCATGTTCGCTGCCACAAAGGCTAATGTACGAACAACAGCTGCCGCCCAGGAGAGCGGCGCCGGTGTCGCCCTGACAGTCGCCTTTCACGGCGGATCCATCATGGGACTGTGCGTGGCTTCGCTCGGCCTGGTGGGACTGGGCTCACTCTACTGGTTCTTCGGAGGTGACACGCATACGGTTCACGCCATTCACGGTTTCGGCATGGGCGCTTCGAGTGTCGCACTGTTTTCCCGTGTTGGCGGCGGTATCTTCACCAAGAGTGCCGACGTCGGTGCCGACCTCGTCGGCAAGATCGAAGCCGGTATCCCTGAAGACGATCCTCGAAACCCCGGCGTGATCGCGGACAATGTCGGTGACAATGTCGGTGACGTTGCCGGTATGGGTTCTGACATTTACGAGTCTTACTGCGGTTCCATGATTGCAACGATCGCTATTGCATCGACCCTGGCTGTTGGCGTCCAGTTCGGTGTCGCTGAACTCGCCCCAGAAGGCGGCCGTCAGTCCCTGATGGCATTGCCCCTGATGCTTGCCTCAGTAGGTCTGGTCTGTTCGATCATCGGTATTATGCTGGTCAATATGCTCAGAGGCTTGGGCCCAGAACGCGCCCTGGAACTCGGACACCAGATCTCAGCAGTTCTTCTGATCATCGCTGCCTGGTTCCTGACTGATTACATGGGTTTATCTCGCGCTGTGTGGTGGTCCATCGTCGCTGGTACCGTCGGCGGCATACTGATCGGGCTGGTCACATCCTATTACACCTCCAAGTCACCGGTCGTGAAAATCGCCGAGGCTGGTAAGACCGGTACCGCAACCCTAATGATTACCGGCCTTGCCGTCGGTATGCAGTCAGTGGTTGTGCCTATTCTGGGCATCAGCGCCATTATCTATATCTCAACAAGCCTCGCCGGACTCTATGGTGTTGGTATTGCAGCCGTCGGCATGCTGGCAACTGTCGGTATGACCATGGCCCTCGATGCTTATGGTCCTGTTGCCGACAATGCCGGTGGTATCGCCGAGATGGGCGGCCTGGGTGAAGACGTTCGTAAAATCACCGATGGTCTCGACGAGGTTGGTAATACGACTGCAGCCATCGGCAAGGGTTTCGCCATCGGTGCGGCAGCACTGGCGGCACTTGCCATTATTGCTGCATTCGTTGAAACCATGACTTTGAGCGATCCTGGGTTTTCCCTCGAGCTTTCCGATCCGGATGTGTTGACCGGTCTATTTATCGGCGGCGTTCTGCCTTTCCTCATCGCATCCATGACCATGACCTCCGTTGGTGATGCGGCCATGGAGATGATCGAGGAGATTCGACGACAGTTCCGCGAAATACCTGGACTGATGGAAGGCAACGCCGAGCCGGACCACACCAAGTGTGTCGACATTGCCACCAAGGCAGCACTTAAGAAGATGATTCCTCCGGGGATCATCGCTATCGCCATGCCCCCTGTCGTCGGCTTTAGCCTTGGCGCACAAAGCCTTGGCGGCATGCTGGCAGGTGCGTTGCTTGGCTGCGTTCTGCTTGCCCTGATGATGGCAAATGCAGGCGGTGCCTGGGATAACGCCAAGAAGTACGTCGAAAAGGGTAACCTTGGCGGCAAGGGCTCAGAGGTTCACGCAGCGGCCGTCGTCGGCGACACCGTCGGCGATCCGTTCAAGGATACATCCGGACCCTCCATGAACATTTTGATCAATGTCATGGCGATTGTCAGCCTGGTGATTGCACCACTGCTTTAACCCTCAGATGCGGGACAGGGGTTAAACCCTGTCCCGTCTTTCTCAATCGGTTTGGGGCGGGCATCAATGATAAACTCCATCCTGTCATGACCGATAAAACACTTCTTATCATCAATTCGGAGCAGACCGAGAACCGGTGTCTTGAACTGGCAGAGGCGCTTGGCTATGAGCCCAGCCTTCGTGAAGTCAAGGATCCTGTCGAATGCATCATCGATGAGGGAAGTGAGCATGACGCCATCATGGTGTGTCCGGGCGCGCTCGTCGCTAGCCCCACCGCGAAAGTCCTGGTGATTAATGGTCCGAACCTCAATCTGCTGGGAACCCGGGAACCTGAAATCTACGGCAAAGAAACACTCGATGATATTGCTTCGCGCTGCATCGGTAAGGCAAGCGAAGCAGGCATGGACGTCACTTTCCGCCAGTCCAACCACGAAGGTGAAATCGTCGACTGGATTCAACAGGCCATCGGTAACATGGATGTCATCGTTATCAATGCAGCCGCTTATACACATACCTCAGTTGCAATTCACGATGCCCTGAGAGCATTTGACGGGTGCAAGGTTGAGCTACATATTTCCAACCCTCACCGTCGTGAACTGTTCCGACATATTTCCTATGTCTCCACAGCGGTCGATGCAGTAGTCGCCGGTTTCGGTACTCAAGGTTACGATCTGGTTATCGATCTACTTGTCGAAAGTATCGATGCCAGCTAGGACGTTCCTGCTGCTGGTCCTCTTTGCAGCTTCTGATCTTTGCATCGCCGAACGTATCACGCTGAGACTGTCTTTCGATGCACCGGCAACTGATCAGCGGGCCATCGCTCTCATGGAAAAGTTTGAACCCGGCATTAGGCATTTCGCCAACTTCCAGCCTCACTGGAATGCTTCTCTTTTCAGGCAGGGTACGGAACTTGTTGCCGTGGCTAGGGGCAATCTCGATATGACAGTCACATCGGCTCAACAGCTGGCGGAATTCATCCCCGAGTTTTCAATTTTTACAGCTGGTTACGTACACCGGGATGCGACTCATCAGGTTGCCGTATTCGACGCCCCGCTGATGGATCCATTCAGGCAAAAAGCGGAAGATATACTCGGCGTCAAACTACTGAGCGTCATGTACCTGGGCCGACGCCAGCTTAATCTCAGAACAGATCAAAAAATCCTCAAGCCGGGCGACCTCTCCGGCATCAAGCTGCGTATGCCGAACAGCAGCACCTGGCAGTTTCTGGGACGTGCTCTGGGCGCCAGCCCGACGCCCATGGCTTTCTCAGAGGTCTACACCGCCCTGCAGACCGGCGCGGTGGATGGTCAGGACAACCCCCTGCCAACCGTCGTCAATTCCCGATTCTACGAAGTCACGAAGCAAATCATTCTCACTTCACATATTGTCGATCTTAACTATATCGCCTTCTCCAAAATCGTCTGGGACAGCCTCACCGCGGCACAACAGGGGGACGTTCAGAAAGCTGCTGATGAGGCAGCCGAATACGGCCGAAGGAACCAGCTCGCGCTGGAAGAGAGCCTTATGCAATTTCTTAGGGACGAAGGGCTCGATATCTACGAACCCGATCTCGATGCCTTTAGAGACCGCGTTCAATCTATATACAAACAGTCAGAATATGCCCGCAGCTGGCCCAGGGGTCTTCTGGCTGAGATCAACTCGCTTTAGCCCATGATGAGCCGACTGGTCAAATTCACTGAAGCCGTTGCCGCAGCACTACTTCTGGCCCTTTTCCTGTCTTTCCTGCTACAGATCTTCTCCCGATATATCCTCTTACAACCGTTCGGCTGGACAGTCGAACTCTGCCTGACTCTATGGATCTGGATTGTTTTCTGGGGCAACGCCTTTGTCGTTCGACATGACCAGCATGTCAGGTTCGACATGCTCTACAGGGCTGTACAGCCACGGACGAGAAGACTGTTCGCACTGGTCAGTGCGGCGGCCATAGCGACTGCCATGGCGGTATCTCTTTACCCTACCTGGGACTATGTCGATTTCATGAAGATCCAGAAAAGTGCCAGCCTTAGAATTCCCCTCAGTACTATCTTCAGCGTCTACATCATTTTTATGGCTGCAACGGCACTGACGTATGCCTGGCGTTTTTATCAGTTGCTAAGACACGAGAACCCTGATGCAGCGGATGATCGACCATGAGCCTGGCGTTTGCATTGATGTTGTTGACGATCCTCCTGCTTGCCGGAATCGGGACACCGGTCGGTCTCGCCATCATCAGTGCCGGTATTGTCTACCTCGCCATTGACGGTCAGGATCTTGCTCTTGCCGGACAACAGATACTGACGGGACTCTACAGCAGCTTTATTCTGCTCGCAGTCCCGCTCTTTATCGTTGCTGCCAACATCATGAACGCAGGGTCCATTTCAGATCGCCTGCTGAACTTCTGCATCGCCTGTGTTGGTCGGTTTCGTGGCGGTCTTGGCCACGTTAATGTTGCGGCATCATTGGTCTTTTCCGGCATGTCGGGGTCAGCCATCGCGGATGCGGCGGGTATCGGCCGAATTATCATCGAGATGATGACCAAGGAAGGCAGATATCCTCACGGGTATGCAGCAGCCATTACGGCAGCTTCGGCCACCATCGGTCCGATCATACCCCCCTCGATCCCCATGGTCCTGTATGCACTTGTTTCGAACCAGTCCATTGGTTATCTCTTTCTCGGTGGAATCTTACCGGGCCTGCTGATGGGAGCCGTTTTGATGACCATGAACGGTTTCATCGCCACCCGGCGGGGCTATCAGGTGGAAGCACCAATCCCTGTACGCCAGTTGCCAGGCATCACGTTCAAGGCAACTCCTGCTCTACTGATGCCGGCGATCCTGCTCTATGGCATCTACGGCGGACTGACGACACCAACAGAAGCTGCAGCAGTCGCGGCAATCTACGCTCTCATTCTTGCAGCCTTTTTTTACCGAGCGCTAAGGTTTTCCTCTCTCTACGACATTTTTGTCGAGTCAGCCCGATCGTCCGCGAGTGTAGGAATGGTCATCGGCGGAGCCCTGGTGCTCAACTATGTCATCGCTTCCGAGAATATTCCGACTCAGTTAGCCACTCTGCTCAACGGGCTGGACGTATCCCCAATCATTTTTCTACTGACGGTCAATCTGCTCTTATTGCTTATGGGCGCCCTGCTTGATGCCACGACAATCATTCTGGTCATTTTGCCGCTGTTTCTGCCCAGTTGTCGTGAGCTTGGTATCGACCTGATTCATTTTGGTGTCGTTGCCGTCATCAACTGCATGATCGGATTGATAACACCGCCTTACGGGGTTCTTCTATTTGTTATCAACGCTGTAACTGGAATACCCCTAAACCATATCGTTAGAGAAATATGGCCATTTCTTGCGGTGTTGGTTGCCGCCCTTATCGCACTGATATTTATGCCTGAACTGGTTCTCTGGTTGCCAAGAGAATTCGGCTATAAGGGTTGAGTCCTGACCCCACTACTGCCAGATCGTAACTCGCTGTTCAGGCGCGAGATACAGACCGTCCCCTTCCCTGACATCAAATGCCCGGTAGAAGTCCTCCATGTTGCGGTAGACACCGTTGACGCGATACTTGTCGGGTGAATGGGGGTCGTTCTTTACCAGAGCCTCCATGAACTGCTCTCGCCACTTGATCCGGCTGGACTGAGCATTGCCAATAAAGAACCTCTCCTCAGCTGAAAACCCGTCGATGACAGGCGCTCCTGCACCCTCCCGGGACATGTGGTAAGCCTTGAGCGCAATCGCCGTGCCACCTAGATCGCCGATATTTTCTCCCAGAGTCAGCTCACCATTAACAAAAAGCCCCGGTAATGGTTCAAATCGGTTGAACTGTTCCACCAAACCTTTTGTTCTGGTTTCAAATCTTTGCCTGTCGTCATCCGTCCACCAGCTTTTTAAATTGCCATCACCGTCGTACTTGCTGCCTTGATCATCGAAGCCATGACCGATTTCATGGCCGATGGTTGTGCCGACAGTACCGTAGTTATAGGCATCGTCTGCCTCGGAAATAAAATTCGGTGACTGAAGATAGGCCGCAGGGAAAACTATCTCGTTAAGCCCGGGGTTGTAGTAGGCATTGACCTCCTGGGGCGCCATAAACCACTCGTTACGATCAATGGGCTTGCCCAGTTTGTCGACATTGCGATTATGGCTGAACGTTCTAGAACGTTTGATATTGCCAACCAGATCATCTGCGGCAATCATCAGTGCGGAATAGTCCCGCCATTCATCGGGATAACCAATCTTCGGAGTGAACTTGGCCAGTTTCTCAAGGGCTTTCTCTTTGGTTTCATCGCTCATCCATTCTAAATTCCGAATGGAATCCGCATAGGCAAGATTGAGGTAGTGCACCATCTTTTGCAGACGAGCTTTCGAGTCCGCCGCAAAGTGTCGTTCCACATAGACTTTCCCAAGAAGCTCTCCCAGACTGCCGTTGATTGACGACACTGCCCGCCGCCAGCGTGGGGTCTGCTCTTCTCTGCCGTAGAGTGTTTTTGAATAAAAGTCGAAGCGAGCGCGAACAAAATCATCGGAAAGGAAATTCGCAAAACTTGAGACAAGCCGAAGCCGCAGATAATCCTTCCAGGTATCGACCTCAATCTCCCTGAACATTTCGTTCACTGCTTCGAAATAGGAAGGTTGCATGACAACCAGCATTGGCTGAGATGAAACTCCGATTCCCTGCATGTAGTCGTCCAGATTGAGATTCGACAGCAGCGCTTCGAACTCCTCTCCGCTGTACGGGTTGTAGACCTTGTCTGCATCCCGATTGTCGACTTTGTCCCACTGATGCTCTGCCAGACGGGTTTCCAGCGCAATAACCCGCTTCGCGGCACCACCTGGGTCCTCGTAACCGGCAAGACTCAAAATCTGCGTGATGTAGCCAGTGTATTCGACGAGTATTTGCCTGCCTCTTTCAGATTCGTCAAAGTAGTAGTCTCGATCGGGCAACCCGAGACCGGTCTGAAGAAAAAAGACGACGTACTGTGTCGAATCCTTGTCATCCTGACTGACATAGAAATTGAACGGTCCGTCGATCCCCATGGGATTCGCTTTACCCAGGTATGCCGCGACCTGGTCGTGGCTCTCAAGTGCTGCTATTTCTTCCAGATCGCTCGACAACGGGGATATTGCCTTCTCCTCAATGCCCGTTTCATCCATCCATGCATTGTAGTAATCAGCAATCTTCTGCATTTCGACATCGAGCTCGCCTGCCTCAGCAAGTTCCAGCACAATTGCTTTCGACTGCTCTAGAGACTCCTTGCGAAGGGTCATATAGCTCCCCCATCCAACTTCCTCTGCTGGAATCTCTGTCGACTTCAGCCAATCGCCGTTTGCATACTCGTAAAAATCATCCTGGGGACGGACTTCTGTATTCATACCGCCGAGATCGATACCCGAGACCTTTTCCGGCTCAGGTGTTTTTATCTCCTGTGGTTGCTTGATTTCGCCCGTGTCACAGGCAGCAACGAGGAGTAGAACGAAACTAACAAACCATCTACTCATAACAATTCTCTCACCAGATTGTGGTATTTAGGATGATCTTTTACTCAGGAAGGTTCAAATGGCGGCAGCTTTTTCCTGACAAGCTGGTTTTTCAAGCGTACATATTTTGGCAGCCCGTCGCGGTACGGCGGATAGTCCTCTCCCATGATTAGCGGCGCCAGGTATTCCTTTGCCTTACTGGTGATACCGAATCCGTCACGGGTGATAAACGATCTGGGCATTTTCTTTTCGACGTTAGCAACCTTGTTGAGCGGTGCCTCGTCAATATCCCAGCGATAGGGACTGGAACTTCGGCGCCTGATAACAGGCATCACGGCATTTCTGCCTTCCAGCGCAAATCTCACTGCCGCTTCACCCACCGCATAGGCCTGTGCCACATCCGTTGCTGAGGCGATGTGTCTCGCTGCACGCTGGAGATAATCCGCGACGCTCCAGTGGCACTTGTAACCATGTGCCCCCTTGATTATCTCCACCAGCGCCGGGGCGACACCCCCAAGCTGGGTATGACCAAAGGCATCGCTGGCACCGGCATCGGCGAGGAAGGTGCCGTCGGCATACTGGGCGCCCTCAGAAGCAACAACAACACAGTATCCCACCCGATCGACAGTCGCTTTCACTTTGGCTAGAAACATTGCTTTGTCGAAGGCAATCTCAGGAAAGAGAATCACATGGGGTGGTGCATTGGCGGAATCTCTTGCAAGCCCACCGGCCGCAGCGATCCAGCCCGCATGCCTGCCCATGACCTCGAGCACAAAGATCTTGGTGGAAGACTCTGCCATGGAGGCAACGTCCAGGCCCGCCTCCATCGTCGATACTGCAACATATTTCGCAACTGAACCAAATCCCGGACAGGTATCTGTCAGCGGCAGGTCATTGTCCACGGTCTTGGGTATGCCAATGCAGGTTAGCGGATACCCCAGATCCGTTGAAAGCTGTGATACCTTGTGAGCAGTATCCTGACTGTCACCGCCACCGTTATAAAAGAAGTATCCAATATCGTGAGCCCTGAACACGTCAAGCAACCGCATGTATTCGGCCTCGTTTTCCTCAATCGATTTCAGCTTGTAGCGGCATGAGCCGAATGCCCCGCTCGGCGTGTGGCGCAGGGCCGCAATGGCACTTGGACTCTCCTGGGAGGTGTCAACCAGTTCTTCCCTGAAGGCGCCGAGGATGCCGTTTCTACCGGCAAGCACTTTGCCGATTTTTCTCGATTTTCTCGCAGTTTCTATGACGCCACAGGCCGTGGCATTAATGACAGCCGTAACACCACCAGACTGGGCGTAAAATACGTTCTTTGCCACAATTTACTCCTACGAGACTATACTAAAGATCTTTTACGGTCTGATCGATAAGCCAGTCGACCACATTGTTGAGGGCGTCGCCTGGAGCAGCGCCTGCTGCGATGGCATCCTCATATACTCTAATCTGGTTATGCGCGCTGGTACCTTCTTCGAGAATCTTCTGCAGATCTTCGATCTCCTGCTGGCAGCCAAGATGCTCTGCATCTTCCTGGATGAACTCTGAGATTTCCTTCAGCAACTGCGAATACTCAACGACCTCACCCCGGGCCAGATCTATCAGGCCTTCATCAAAAGAGTAGCGCATCGCCCGCCAACGATTCTCGTTAACCAGCATCCCGGCATACACTCGCCAGCGCTGATTTTTGACTCTCGCCCGATAGAGCATACGCATGATACACACGTTCAGCGCAACCAGGCTCATGGCATGATTGAGATTAGTAACGACGTCCATGATCCGAGTCTCGAGGGTGGGGAATGTGGCGCTTGGGCGTAAATCCCACCAGATCATACTGGCGTCTTCAACCAACCCGGCATTGATCAGCACGCGGATATGTCTCTCATACTCCGCCCAACTGACAAACTGTTCCGGCAACCCCGTTCTAGGCAGTGAGTCGAAAACCGTCAGCCGATAGGACTTCAGACCCGTATCTTCGCCTTCCCAGAAGGGTGAGGAACAACTCAGGGCAAGAAGGTGGGGCAGAAAATAGCTCATCTGGTTCATCAGGTCGATGCGCAGTTCCTGGTCTTCGATACCAACGTGAATATGCATACCGCAGATCAACAGGCGGCGAGCCGTTGCCTGCATCTGTTCCGTTAACCAGGAGTATCTTTCTTTTTCCGTCTGCTTCTGCTCAAGCCAGCGGGCAAATGGATGAGTTGAAACAGCAATCGGCGCGTAACCATATTTGTCACTCACTTCAGCGACGGCGGATCGAAGCCTTCTCACCTCATCTCTGACCTGAGAGACAGATCTGCAAACGGGTGTACCTACTTCGATCTGTGCCCGCATCAATTCGGGACTGACATGTTCACCAAGCAGCTTGACACAATCGTCCATCAACTGTTGAGGTGGATCGTTTACAAGATCACGGGACTCGCGATGAACCAGCAGGTACTCTTCTTCAACACCCAATGTCAGGGCAGGCTCTAATAGATGCACTTTTTTACGGCCTATCGTTCAACAGCAATTCGTCCGTTGTATAATAACCACCTTTGAAGTTCCTTAACATGTCCTCCACACAAACCACCATCCAGCTTATCCAACAACCGGATAATTCACTGCTGGGCGAGACACATGTTGCATTCCTGAAGAATCTGGGGGGGCCTTCCTGGATCACCATCGAGGGCAAGGACAGAACCAGACGAAGAGTGGTCGTTACCCTGTTACACGGCAATGAACCTTCCGGCCTGCACGCCGTGCACAGACTGCTGAAGGAAGGCGTTCAACCTGAAACAGATCTCGGCATTTTGGTCGCTGCTGCAGACGCTGCTCTATATGAACCCATTCTTTCTCACCGCTACATTCCCGGTGAGCAGGATCTGAATCGTTGCTTCAGATCACCCTACACAACCAACCAGGGAGAGCTGGCAGCAAAAATTCTGGATATCATTCATGACTTCAACCCGGAAGGACTGATCGATACTCACAATACCTCCTCACACAGTGAAGCCTTCAGCATCGCGGCCCACAAAACGATAGAAAACGCCGGGCTCGCCAGCCTGTTCACAGATTCACTAATCATTCTCGATCAGAATCTCGGCACCTTGCTTGAAAAACTAGACTCATCGATACCAGCAATCACCGTCGAGTTCGGTGGTTTCATGGACCCGAATGCGGATTGGCTGGCTAGAGAAAGTCTGCACAGGTTCGCCGTGTCACACCTTCTGACCAGCCCAAACGTCAATACCATCAATTATTTAACCCATCCTCTCAGGCTGGAAACCCAGCGGCATCTAACCGTGACCTATTCCAGCTCTATTGATGCCAATGCAGATCTGACCATCATCAACACCATTGATCAGCTGAACTTCCGCAGGATCGAGCCTGGGACAGCACTCGGCTGGTTCAAGGAGAAACAGCACCGTAACCTTGTTGCGCCAGATCGGTTCGGCAATGATCAGTACGAAAGTTACTTTGATCAGAATGATGGCCTTCTCTGTGCAAGTCGGCCCATGACGATCTTTATGGCGACAACAGATCCAGTTGTCGCCAACACGGATTGCCTGCTTTATTTCACGCCGGAGGTATAACGAGAACGACTGCTTCGCTACTGACCGCTAGTCTTGAATGCGTACAGCGAGCACATCGCAGCCTGATCCGTGCAACACAGAATTGGCAGTCGAACCAAGTAACAGCTGCAAGCCATGCTGACCATGAGTGCCCAGGACGATCATGTCGAATTTTCCTTCCTGGCAGAGCTCATGAATCTGTGCCGCAGGTCTGCCTTCAAGCAGGTGGCACTGAGCTTCCGGGATACCGAGACTGCCGGCCATTTCCCCCATCTTCTTCTTGCTTTCCTTGCGGATGCTGGCTTCAAGCGCGTAGATCTGGTCGCCCCAGCTAACGCCATCTGCAGCGTACGCCATGCCTAGTGGTTCGTTGACGTGCACCACATGCAGTTCCGCACCATACATCCCGGCCATGTCTTGGGCTGTTTCAACAACATCATCGTTGTCCTCATGAAAATCCAATGCCAGCAAAATCTTCTGATATCGTTTTGCCATTCCTCTCTCCTTAGTCAAAAGTATCCATTAAATTGAGGGCGCCTAGTTTTCCGGTCTCAGCAGCAGCGCATCGCAATCGAGAAAATCCAGAACTTTCTCAGTAGTACTACCAATAAAAACATCAGTGACAACGCTGCGAGAAACCGCACCGACAATCACAAGATCTGCCTGTAACTCGTTTTCCAGCTTCTGCATTGCATATTCCGGAGCCTCATCAACCAGCAAGCGTCGATCCTCGGGTATTTCAAATTCATCGGCCAGCGTGTTCAGTGCATTTTCATGTTGCTCGCTGGCATCAGCGGGATATATGCCTGAAAGGGGAAACTGTCCATACGCGTGAACGACGTATAGGGCACCACTGAGCTTTTCTTCCAACAATTTACCTTCTGCAAGAATTTTGTGATCCAGGCCACCCGGTTTGTGTCTCGCATGCATGGGGTCCACAGCCGCGAGGATGACCGGATCGTGTTTCCATGGTTTGTTCTTGACCATCAACAGTGGCGCAGGACAATGGCGGGCCATCTGCCAGTCATCATTTGTGAGAAGGATTCGAGAAAGCGCGGCGTGCCTGTGAACGTGATGAATGACGAGATCAGGTTTGTAGTCTTCGACAACCTCGACAATCGCCTTGTAGGAAGGATGTGACCAAATAGCTTCTGTTTCAACCGTCAGACCACCATCACGCAACGGACCTGCCAGAGCCTCAAGCATCTCCTTACGTTCGCCGAGATACTCATTGCGCAAAGCCGGAAGCTCAGCCTCTGAAAAATAGTAACCTTCGACCAGATACTGGCTGTAGTCACATGCCACCAGCTTGACATCAAAGTCGACGAATCTGGCCAGAAGTTTCATCCGCTCTATGGCAGGTTGTACTTCAGATCCTGGCTCCACAACAGCTACAACACGCTTAATGTCGTTTAAGGCCGCATAACTCATGTCAGGCACCTCCCTCTGATGTAATCAATATAGGGGCGACCTCATGGATATTCAATGATCATGATCAAGGGAGTATCTAAATAAGCTGGTTATCACTTGCGTATTCTGGACTCCCTGGCATTCAAGCCGATTGAAATTTTCAGAAAAAGGAAATTCAGGGCTTGAACAAAACCAGGGTGGACTTATTAAGTTCCTACACAAACATAATCCAGGAATGAATCAAGATGAGTCACTTTGTTTCTCCCTTTACTGCACTAAATCAGATCAATCGAGAACTGAATCGAGTCTTCGATGACAGGCCCATCACTGGTCAGCTTGTCGACAGTACGATCTGGAAGCCTCAGGTGGATATCTGTGAGAACGCGAATAGCTTCAAAGTTATCGCAGACGTACCCGGTGTTGATCCGAAGGATATCGAAATCAGTCTGCACAACGGACTCCTGACAATACGCGGTGAGCGCAAAACCGACACAGAAGTAGAGGAAGACAAATTCAGCCGCCGAGAAAGAGTCAGGGGCACTTTCTCACGACAATTCAATCTGCCGGACTCTGCTGACGCGCAAACCGTAAGCGCCAGGTCGGAAAACGGCGTACTGGAAGTCACAATTCCGAAGGCAAAAAAGGCGAGACCTATCAACATTGCAGTTGACGGTGACTAATTGGTTTCTGCCCGAAAAAGGCAGCTTTCATGGATGTTAGGCGCGACTGTTCAATATTGTTCGCTTGGAAAACACCAGGTTATCAGGAAACCAAAACCGCGGTATCGATTTCTCGAACACGAACTAAAAAAGGAGATAATAAATGACAACACTAAACAAGCTATCCGACAGTGTCAGGGATTCACTCGACGCGCTAGCCGAAGGGTGGCAGGATCTTTGGAATAGAGCCCGCCACGCCATCACCAGGTTCACCCCTTCATCGGACGATGAAGCGATCAGCAGTAATCGCTGGGGGCTACTGAGCGCGGAACTTCACGAAGGTACAGATGACATTTGTGTCGAGATCGAAGCACCCGGACTTAAGAAGGAAGACTTTGAGATCTTCGTCGACGGCCAGATTCTGGTAATACGAGGCACGAAACAGTCGTCCCGTGAACGAACAGAGGGGCACTACCACATCAGCGAACGCGCCTATGGCAAGTTCGAGAGACAACTGCCGCTACCCGTTGAAGTGGACGAAGCAAGCACTAAAGCCTCGTACAGAAACGGTGTTCTATCAGTGACGATGCCGAAGTCGAAGGCGGAAATGCCGCGTGTAATTAGGATCAATTAGTATAGTACCCAGAGGGCTCGCTCCCGTGATCTTCGATTGAACACCGCTTGCCTTTCGCCACTTCACCCGGTGCGCCGGACCGTGCTGCAGTGGCTTTCGGCTGCAAATTTTGGCTTCGCCAATATTTGCTAGGACCACTTCTCGACGATCGGGATTCGTCTACCGATACCAAATGCCACTTTGGAAACTTTGGTTCCCGGGCAGGTCTGCCTGCGCTTATATTCCATCCGACCAATGAGACTGACAATTCGTCCGTAGTCATTGATTGCATCGCTTTTCTCGAGCCATGTCCGCAGGAAACCCATATCGCCTGAAACTTTTACATCGTCACCGAACTGCCCTTCGACCCACTCGCAGAAACGCCCGAACGTCGTCACGTAATCCTCAATATAGGCCATGACTATGGGGTCCAGCACAGAATAAGGCAGCAGGCTTTCCTCATCAGTCTGACCATGACTCAGCTCGGCGGACGGAGGCTTCTTCCAGATGTTTTCAGGGATCAGCTGATCACCACTCGCTATATCTACGACCTGGAACTTATACAGATCCTTGATGGGCGCATAGGAAAAGTTCATATCAAAGTGCGTGTAGTAACCACACCCGGCTTCGGTCTTGTTTCCAGTAGACAGCGGCATGGCTCCAAAGGCATTACTGAAATGCATCAGATATACGTCCCTTAAACGGGCCTGTATGTTTTCATTCGCTACCCCCATATATCGATTCCCGGCGATCACTTTACTGACAAGATTTCTGTCATCGCCATGAATTGAATAGAGGTGGTTGAGTTCGGTCACCAGCGCTTCATGTTCGATTGGAACCTCATAGTCCCAACAGCCCAGGTTTTCATGTAACTGTTTCGCATCGTCTCTCGAATGTTCGCTGCTATAAATTGAGGGCATTCTGACAGCATGCACGTTTTCAGGACCAACGGCCTGACACGCCAATTTGCAGACAACGGCGCTATCGACCCCACCGCTGGATGCCAGAACAAGCTGGCTGAATCCTGACTTGACCACATAGTCGCGCAAACCAAGTACCAGCAGATCCTCCAATCGCACATTTCGAGTTTTTGCTGTTGCCAGACTTTCGCCGTCAACATCTGAATCAAAATCGACAATGTCAAAAGAATCCTCAAATACCGTCTCGCTCAAATGCAGAATCCTGCCTCCTCTGACAACGAAACTCTGACCATCGAACACCAATTCATCCTGACCACCGGTTTGATTGACATAGACGATCGACATACCTTCGCTGCTTACCGGCGTAATCTTTTCCAGTCTCTGCAGACATTTACCATGAACGAAAGGGGAACTGTTCAGCGATACCACGACATCAACACCTGCCACCCGGTACTGCTCGAGCGGATTACCATCGTAGATATAGTCATCGGCACCTTTGTCGTTCCACAGATCCTCACAGATCGTGATGCCAACGCTCTGCCCATCAACCTTAAATACAGTGATCTGATCGCCAGGCTCGAAATATCGGAGCTCATCAAACACATCGTAAAAAGGCAGAAGTTGTTTCTGATAGGTTGCGATCAGTTCTCCCTTTCGGATAACTCCCGCCATGTTGGTGAAGGGCTTGCCGATACCCTCATTATTACGCCCGATATACCCGAGTACGATGTGCAGATTCGGTGACACCTGTCTCGAGAATTCGATTACTTCATTCAGGATCTCCAGATTTTTCCCGATAAAATCAGGGTTATACAGGAGATCCTGGCTCAGATAGCCGGGGATCGTCAGTTCCGGAAAGATGACTAGATCGCAGTGATCAACGGAAGCTACATTGATGCCTTCTAGAATACGCGCAAGATTGCCGCTGAAGTCACCGGGTGTGGTATTGATCTGAGCAATGCAGATCTTCATGGCTCATGCCTGAGAATCGCCATCGGCCATACCCACCTGTGGATTTCCACGAGCTATATAAGTCACATAAACAAGCGCAATCAGCATCAGACAAGCAACTGCCTGGTGCAGACTTCCAAGAACAACTGGCACGGCCTGTAGAAGAGTCAGAACACCAAGTACAAATTGACTCACCGTAATCACCAGCAGCGCCAGAACGCCATTTTTCAGTACACCTTGCCTGATAGCAGCCAGGCTTAGACCGACCACTCCGAGCAGCAGAATGGCGCCTACCCAACGATGAACGAACTGAATCATTACGCCATTCTCG
Source organism: Gammaproteobacteria bacterium (assembly GCA_018656865.1). Taxonomy (GTDB): domain Bacteria; phylum Pseudomonadota; class Gammaproteobacteria; order Pseudomonadales; family Azotimanducaceae; genus UBA9659. The sequence goes on from JABHYO010000096.1 coordinate 20,811, forward strand.
AAGAAATTAACCCAGAACGGCTCCATCATCACCGCAGCATCGGCAAGAAACTGGCCGTACATCATCGGCCAGGTATTAAATCCCCGTCCAGCATCAAGCCCTGCCGTAAAAGCGCCGAACACGAACTGAATCGCCAACACAACAGCAAGGAACAATGTCCACCGGTAATAACCGGGATTCACATCTTCACGCTTCACACGGGCGATATCGAGAATCAGCCAAAACAGGAAGACGAGAATCACCAGCGCCAGGGACAGATGCGCTGCCAGACGATAGTGGCTGACATGGGGGATGTCCACCAGACCGCTTTTTACCATATACCATCCCATCAAACCCTGAAGTCCTCCCAGCACGAACCCTATCCATAGCCGACTCACCCATTGCTTTTCGACACGGCCAAGCGCGAGAAAGGCAACAAAAGGCACAAGGTAGAGAAGACCAATGACACGACCCAGGACTCGATGGCCATATTCCCAATAGAAGATACTTTTAAACTCATCGACGTTCATACCACGATTGATCTTCTGGTATTCAGGATATTGTTTATAGGCATCAAAAGTGGCCTGCCATTCCTCCTGATTCGATGGTGGAAAAACTCCCATGATCGGCTGCCAGTCAACCATCGACAAACCACTCTGGGTCAAACGGGTCACGCCACCTACCACGATCATCAGGTATATCACGACACACACCATGGCAAGCCAGATGATCAGGTTTCTGCTGTCAGCATTCATACAACTTTCATATCCGGATAATTTACTGAAATGGACGTGTCCCGGGGACCGCGAGAGTTTATCCAGCGACAACTGGCGTTTCCACCAGGATTTCACGTTTTCGACAATCTCGCCTATCATATTGGGCTGATTTACCGATTAACAGCCGATGACCAGCCAGAGCAAGTTTACCGTATCCTGTCAGCAATGCGGTCTGAATGAATTGTGCCTACCTAACTCATTGACCATCGATGAAATGGATGAGGTGGATCGCGTTGTAAAGCGCGGTAAGCCGTTGCAACGGGGAGAATTCCTTTATAGCACTGGTGAAGATTTTTCCTCCATCTACGCTGTCCGATCCGGTTCAATCAAGGTGTTCACTATCGATGACGAGGGTGAAGAACAGGTTATCGGTTTTTACCTACCCGGCGAACTTCTGGGTATGGATGCCATTGATAGCAGGCTTCATATGAGTACAGCCAAATCGATGGAAACCTCATCGGTCTGTGAGATTCCATTCGATTCCATCGAAGATCTCTCAACTTCGATTCGTAATCTCCAGATGCACATGTACAAGCTGCTAAGTCGCGAGATACGAATTGATCAGGAACTGCAAATGCTGCTTGCCAAGAAAACCGCTGAAGAACGAATTGGCGCTTTTCTAATGAACCTGTCTATGCGCTACGAACAACGTCGACTCTCTTCAACACGTTTCCGACTGCCGATGGCAAGATCTGATATTGGGAATTACCTCGGATTGGCCGTCGAAACAGTCAGCAGGATCTTCACGCGGATGCAAACCATGGGAGTACTGAGGGTAGAAGGCAAAGAGGTCGAGATCCTGGACCGACAGTCACTCTGCAACATTGCTCACGTACGGGACGAGGAAATCTAGCGTAGACTACGCTACGAACAGGGCAACAAAGTCAGAAATACCATGACACCGGTCAACGCACCGATGTTGAGGCTGATTTTTTTCAGAGACACCAAATCCTCTGGGTTCTCAAAAAACCATCCATCACACCAATTTGTCAGCTATCCATTGATTGCACGAATTTTGTCGAGAGGCGACACCGCTCTCTTTGACGCAGGTCAAAGAATCGAGCGCTGAAGAAGCGCAACATACTTTAATACCTCTTCTTTTAAGGGACAATGCACACACTCATAATCGGTACGCCGGAGCTGAAACAGGCGGTAGAAGAAAACATGGGAGAACCCGACGAGGTCACCTGGGTTCACGGACTTGAGCGTGCCTTTACCCAACTGGATGTCTCCGATATAGATTCAATCGTCTTCGACGTCAGGTCCGACATATTCAATTCGCCTGTGGATCTGAAGAAGCTGATAGCCAAAGTCCCGGTAACGACACGAGTCCTTGCAATCGTCGACCAATTACCTGACGAAGATATTTTCTCTGAGGCCGGAGTGGTCTATCTGACACCACCGGTCAATCTTGACGACATCATGTGGTTCATACGCAATCCACCCGAGAAGGTTCAATCGGGCTGATTAGCTATTGCCTGAAAGAAAGATGCTGCGCACGCCCTGCCGCCGCCTGACCGGTATTCTGAGCGGACCCAAACGACTGACGGGTGTCCTTGACCTTGAACGTCCCCGTGAGCCAGAGTTGTAACTACTTACTCTTAGTCTCGCCTGGTGATGCAGAAAAGCTACGAAGGCACTCTGATATTCATGACAGACCCCATTTGTTCATGGTGCTGGGGTACCTTGCCTGAAATTTTCAAACTGAAAGAGATTTTCGGTGAACGCCTCTCATTCCAACTTAGATGTGCGGGTCTGCAGGTTGGCTCTCTTAAGCCACTCACCAGCGAACATATCGAGAATCTCACCACCCTCTGGCAAAGTGTCGCCGAGACGACGGGTCAGGAGTTCACGTTCGCACTACCCAATGACACAAACTTCATCTACCACAGTGAACTTGCCTGCCGCACACTGCAGATTGCCCGACAAAGATTCGAGATAGAACCCTGGCAGATCTTCCACGATATGCAGCGCGCATTCTATGTAGACAGCCGCAATCTTGGCGATCTGGATGTCCTATATGAGCTCTTCAGAGGCACAGATTTAACCCGCTCGGAGTTTACCGATCTAATCAACAACGAAAACATCATCAGCACCACCCGAAATGAGTTTAGCTGGTGTAAAACCATCGGTATTCAAGCGCTGCCAACCCTTTTTCTCGACCTGGGAGAAGGACCCAAGCTAATCGCAGGAGGCTATGCCACCGCCGATTTCCTGACACCCGCAATACTGGAAAGATTAACAACCCACTAGAAGTTATAATAGATGTTTAGCGCCAGGTAGTTTCTTGAACGACCTATCCCCGGGTCTTACTCCCGTCAAAGACAAAACGATGTTCGCCTCCCTCAAGGTACGGGATTATCGATACCTCTGGATCGGCATGCTGGCGTCCGCATTCGCACTCAGCATGCAGATTATCGCTCAGGGCTGGCTCGTCTATGAAATGACTTCCTCAGCCATGGATCTGACCTGGGTAACCCTGGCTTTCACCGTACCCCAGGTCACGTTTTCACTTGCTGGTGGCGTCCTGGCGGACAGAATGCCAAAAAAACCTATTATTGGCCTTGCACCAGTTTTGAACTGGGCAGCGACATTCGCCATGGCCATCATCATCATGTTCGGCGATGTCACTTTCTGGGATTTTATCTGGGTCGGAGCAATCAACGGCACTGCACTGGCGTTATCCATACCGGCAAGAACAGCGCTGATCCCCGAGATAGTCGGCGAGAGCCTTATGTTCAATGCCATGGCTTTCAACACTGCTTCCTGGAATCTATCGCGGATACTCGGACCGGCCCTGGCCGGCTTCATGATCGCGATATTTGCCGATGGTGATACATCGTCCAGGTTTGGCGTCGGACTGGTCTATTTTGTTCTGTCGGTACTTTACCTTGTATCCGCCATCACCGTGATATTCATCTCCCACGATGGCATGCCAGCCCCGCGCGAAGAAAGAGGGGCATTTCACGAGCTAAATGAAGGAATCGCCTATGTCATCGGTTCACCGGTGGTTGGCGGCCTCATTCTACTGTCCATTCTGCCGTTTCTGTTCGGCGTGACCGTCAACACATTACTACCGGCATTTTCCACTGATATTCTCGGCGGCGGACCGGATGATCTGGGTCTGCTCATGACTGGCATGGGGGGCGGTGCTATCCTGGGTTCTCTGGCCCTGGCAAAGATGGGCGGGATACGAAACAAGGGTTACTGGCTGTTCGGTACCAGTGCAGCCTGGGGCCTGCTACTCGCGGCATTCGGGCTAACAACGAACTTTACTACAGCCACCATCGCTATTGCTCTGATCGGCGTTATCTCTTCCGTTAACATGTCTATGACCCGCACACTCATTCAGCTTCAGGTTGAACAACAGATGCGTGGCAGGATAATGAGCATCGACATGATGAGCCATGGACTGATGCCATTAGGTCTTCTGCCTATCGGATACGTGGCCGAAACAGTCAGCATCCAGGCAGGCTTGGTTACGAGTGGAATCGCCCTCTTTGTGAGCACACTCATTCTGGGTGCCTTGATGCCGAAAGTGCGATTGATCAACGTAGGATACTAGGGAAACGCTGAATGCTACTGCAGATTGTCGGTTACTTCTGGCAGATGTGCCTCCTTCGACAGGGACCGGAAGCACTTCCATCATCCAACTTCGTGACAGGAATCATTTTCGCTGTCTATCTACCCATCGCACTAACCGTCTCCATACTCGCCAGTCCGGAGGATACCTTTGCCACCAGCATTGCCGGCGTCGCAATCGGCATCTTCATACAAGCTCTGGTGACGTTCCTGTTGCTTCGATTCAAGAACCTACCGTCGCGCTTCAGGGCAACCTGGTCTGCCCTACTTGGCACCAATTCCGTCATGTTGCTGATACTGCTGCCAATTATCCTTGTTACCATCAACTCCGAAGTCGAAACGCTGAGAACCTTCGCTAATTCAGCAATGTGGGTATGCTTTGGCTGGTCACTGGCTATTGTCGGCAATATTTATCACCGGGCCGTTAACATCAGCATTCTCCAGGGCTCGGCCATTGCCTTCCTGAACGAACTACTCGCGATTTTCATGATGTTTACACTATTTCCGGTGGCCGTCTGATGCGCCTCCATATTCTTGGTATCTGCGGTACTCTTATGGGCAGTATCGCGCTTCTCGCCCGCGAACTGGGCCACGAAGTCACCGGCACAGATGAAAACGTCTATCCGCCAATGAGCACCCAGTTGGAAGACGCCGGTATCGATCTAGACACCGGTTTTAGCGCCAACTCGGTACCCGCGAACGTGGACATGGTGATTGTCGGCAACGCAAACCTGCCGAGAGGTAATCCAGCGCTCGAAACGGTGCTTAGCCGCAATATCCCCTACACTTCAGGTGCAGAGTGGCTTGGGCGATACCTACTGAGTGATCGTTGGGTCATCGCCGTTGCGGGCACGCATGGCAAGACAACAACCACATCCATGATCAGCTGGATTTTGGACAATGCAGGACTCAACCCCGGATTCCTGATAGGTGGCGTACCTGAGAATTTTGCTCGATCGTCGCGCCTTGGATCTTCTCCGTTTTTTGTCATAGAAGCGGACGAATACGATACGTCTTACTTCGATCGGCGATCTAAATTTCTGCACTACCGCCCCAGGACGCTCGTTCTAAACAACCTGGAATTCGATCACGCTGACATTTTCACTGACCTGGAAGCCATAAAGACACAGTTTCATCTGTTGTTACGCGCCGTACCGCGTGAAGGCCAGATTATTTACCCCGTTGACGATGAAAACCTCATCGACGTTATCGATCGGGGCTGCTGGTCCGAAATCGTCACGATCGGCGGCGAAGACTTCAAGGCATATCCTCTTAAAAAGGACTTTTCCCATCTTCGAATTACTATTTCCGGCAGCCTCGCGGGAGAAATCGAATGGCCACTGACTGGCGCTCACAACGCACGAAATGCACTGTCTGCGATTGCGGCAGCACGCCATGCAGGCGTCGCCGCCGATATCGCCTGTGAGGCACTATCCAACTTCGCCGGTGTTAAACGTCGCATGGAAGTCATACACACAAGCGACACTGTGACGGTCTATGATGACTTTGCGCACCACCCCACCGAGATCAGCACGACCCTATCCGGTCTCCGGGCCCGGGTAGGTGAAGAACAAATACTTGCAGTAATCGAACCCGCCTCACATACCATGAAGAAAGGTACTCATGAAGACACCCTGTTGAGCAGTATCGCTCCGGCAGACAAAACTCTCTGGTTCGAACCGGGTTCCGTCAACTGGAATATGGCACCACTCAACACCGGAACTTCTCATGTGGTCAACGATATAGATACGCTGATCAGTGGTGTTGCCACTCAGGCGAGAGAGGCTCAATCCCCGCTCCATATTGTCATAATGAGCAATGGGTCCTTCCAGGGTGCACATCAGAGAATCGTTGAGGCACTAGGAAACATCTAAAACTGGTGACTTGACCAGCAACAGCCGTTCTTAAATACTAGTTACCTCTGGATTATCGACTCATCGTCATGGTCAAGGAAGATAGTTCCCGCCAAATTTCCTGCGTCCACCTCCGCTGGATCATTGATCTCTGCCAGGAAAAAAAGGTCCACCTGGAGAAATTAGCTCGCGGTTCGAGCAACAGTCTTGAATATCTGACGAACGAACGGCAGCAAATGTCCTGGGTTGAGTTCACCGACATCATTTCGAGCCTCTCCAAGTTTTTTGATGAAGTTGACATGCGGCAAGCCGGACGAGATTCCTGGCGACTGGCGCCACTCAGTTCGCATGTCAGCATTGGCCAGATACTATTCAACATCAGGGATCAGTACTTCGCGATCTATGGTGCGGCCGGTTACTGCTGCCGCAATTTTCCAATCGAGTCAGAGATCGAGCAGCTGTCCAGAAACCGCATGACCATTCGACTGACGATGAAAGATGGCGCCAGGTCTTCCTACTCGTTTTTTACAATTCTTGCAGGACAGATGGAGGGACTGACTCGGTCCATGGGAGTCAGGCAGGCATCCGTGACGATGAAGCCTATTTCCCAAGGTGCCTCCTATACGGTCGAATATCGCAATCAGGGACTACTGTTTTCTCCCTTACGTCGCATTTTTCACTGGCTAGCGGCATCTCGCCAGGTAACCAGCGAATTCACTACTCTCAGAGAAAACTACGAAGTTCTACTTGCCGAACACAGTGAGGCAGCCGCTGAAAGACATCAGGCACAGCTCGCTGTTGTAGCTCATGAGGAAAGCAACCGATTGATGGGCTCCAATATTCAAGATGTTATCTGGACAATGAACGCCGCGCTGCAGCCTGGCATTGTCAGCCCCTCAATCAAGTCCATTCTTGGCTACGACGAGGAAGAGTTCAGAACAATGCCACCACGGTCACTGTTTTCGAAGGAGGATTATGAGACCTTCTTTGGCACCTGCAGAAACGTATTAAACGCAGACCACAATCAACCCGTAAGCATGGAAACCAAGCTAATAGACGCCAAGGGACACGCCATCTGGTTCGAACTGAAGCTGCTACCACATCACAAACCGGGTTCCCTGATTTGTATTGCCCGGGATGTCAGTCAAGCGAAACTGATCGAAGCGGAGCTGATCAACCGAACGACCAATTACCGTATCGTTACCGATTCCGCTATGGACGGTATCATCTCTTTCAGAACCGACAATCGGATCACTTATGTCAACCCGGCTGCGACAGAAATTTTCGGCTACTCTCACAGCGAACTAATTGGTTCCAATATCCGTGAAGTGATGCCGGAAGCACTCGGGGATATTCGTCTGCGAGATCTGTATGGAACAGCGAGCAAGGTTTCCGTAGCTAAAATCACTCTGAAAGGACTCAGAAGAGACAAATCTCTGGTGCCCCTTGAAGTCTCATTCGCCAGCCATGAACAGGATGGCCACTCGCTAATAACCTGCATCATTCGTGATATCAGCGGTAGAACGCAGGTTGAACGTGAACGCGAATCTCTCCAGACCCAACTGGAGGCAGCCCAGAAGATGGACTCGATCGGCCAGTTGTCAGGCGGGATTGCCCATGATTTCAACAATCTCCTGGTCGCCATACTTGGCTACACAGACCTGGCACTTCAATCCGGGACCCGGGAATCCATCAAGACCTACCTGGAGGAGATCAGAAAGGCCGGGGAGCGCGGTACCGACATGACGCAAAAACTGTTGGCTTTCAGCAGAAGGCAAATTATCGAACCTCGACAGATCAATGCCAACGATCTAATCGATGGTGTTCGCGAGATGTTGTCGAGGCTGTTACCGAGGAATATCCAGATCATCTTCGCCGGTGAGGCAGAAGGTGTAAATTTCATGGCTGATATCACACAGCTCGAACAGGTATTAATCAATCTCGCCGTTAACGCCCGGGACGCCATGCCTGGCGGTGGCACGCTCCGGATTTCACTTTCAGCCGGGGAATTAGAATCACTGGAGGGAAACCATCTAATCCTGGAAGTGGCAGACACCGGCGTCGGCATGGATGTTGAGGTCCGAAACCGGATCTTCGAGCCTTTCTACACCACAAAACCAGAAGGTCGAGGTACCGGCCTCGGCCTCGCGGTGGTCTTCGGTATCGTTAATCAGCACAAGGGGTTTATTCAGGTTGATTCCACCCTGGGGCTGGGGACCACATTCAGGATCTACCTGCCTATCGCCACTGGTGACACCGATCATCCTTCCAACACAATGGATACTGCAGCTCTCGGTGGTGACGAAACTATCCTCATCGTAGAGGACAATGAACAAGTCAGAAACCTGGCGAAACTCATCCTCGTCGGGGCCGGCTACAACGTGCTCGAAGCCATCGACGGAAGAGTGGGCCTTGATCTTTTCAGGCAACATTCGCCGAGTATCGATCTCGTATTGATGGACGTGGTCATGCCTGAGCTCGGTGGACGAGAAACAGCAGATCACATGCTGATGCATCAGCCCGATATCAGAATCGTTTATACGACTGGCTATGCGCCAGACAGCTTCCATACCCGATTTATCGAAGACAAAAATCTCGCTGTCATTCAAAAGCCCTATGGCACAGATTTGTTGAGAAGGCAGGTTCGTGCAGCACTTGACGGAGTGTTTGACCCTAACAGCGAGTTAGCCCAATTCAACAAAGCGGGTTAGTGACTCACGGTCCATCTCTGACCAGTTTCCGCCCGAAAAACGCCGTTTTCAACGCTATTCAGTGCGACAGTCCAATATCGTTGGTTTAGAAATCGACAGATTGCAAGGAAACAGGCACCTCGGTGTTGGCTCTCGGACAAGAACTGGCTAACATGTGCCGCCTTTGTAAACTGACGCCAACCCACAAATGAATCTAAAGAAGTACCTGGACCAGCAGGTCGAAGACTGCCTTGCTTCAGCCGGTTCCCCCGGCGCGCCGGCCGTGGTCAAACAGGCAGGAAAACCGGAGTTTGGTCACTACCAGGCCAACGGGATTATGGGTGCTGCCAAGAAACTCGGCGTCAACCCGCGAGAACTTGCCCTCAAGGTCGTCGAATACGCCGAGAAGGTGCTCCACGAAACCGCAACACTCGAAATCGCCGGACCTGGATTTATCAACATCACACTTTCCCCCGACTTCATCGCCTCGAAACTTACGGGAATGTTTGCGGATAAACGATTGGGTGTCACGGCGGAATCGCCGCAAAAAATACTGGTCGACTACTCATCGCCGAACCTTGCCAAAGAAATGCATATCGGGCACCTGCGTTCGACCGCTATCGGCGATGCGGCAGTCAAGGTACTGGAATTTCTTGGGCACGAGGTCATTCGCGCCAACCACGTAGGTGACTGGGGTGCGCAGTTCGGCAGTCTGCTTGCCTACATGGACAGACTTGAAAACGAAGGCAAACCGCTTGCCACAGAACTAAAAGATCTTGAGCAGTTTTACCAGAAGGCCAGTGAACTCTTCAGGACCGATGAGGAATTTGCCAGAGACGCCAGGGAATTCGTCGTCAAACTCCAATCCGGCGACGATGCCTGCAGAAGCCTTTGGCAGCGTTTTATAAACGAATCCATCAGTCACTGCCAGGCGATCTATGCACTCCTGGATATCTCCCTGACAGCAGACGATGTCAAACCCGAGAGCGCCTACAACGACGATCTCACCGAGATCGTCAGTGCACTTGAAAGCAAGAACATGATCGAAATCTCGGACGGTGCCAAGTGTGTCTTTCTGCCCGAGTTCACCGGTAAAAATGGGGATCCGCTGCCATCAATTGTGCAGAAGTCTGACGGCGGTTTCCCCTATGTCGCAACCGATCTAGCGGCAGCCAGATTCCGCGGCCAGCAACTCCGGGTGAATAGGGCTATTTACTTTGTCGATGGCCGCCAGGCGTTGCACTTCAATCAGCTTTTCGCCATCTCCCGCAAGGCCGGGTTTTTCGACAAATCCCAGGATTTCCGCCATGTCCCGTTTGGCGCCATCCTCAACAAGGACGGTAAACCCTACAAGACCAGAGATGGTGGAGCAGTTAAACTCGCAGACGTCGCCAATGAATCCATCAGCCGAGCACTTTCTCTGGTCGGTGACAAGAATCCCGGTCTAACGGAACAGGACAAGGCAGACATAGCCCGGGTCGTCGGTGTCGGCGCCATCAAGTACGCGGAGCTTTCGAAAAATCGTACCACCGACTACATATTCGACTGGGATACGATGCTCTCTTTTGACGGTAATACAGCACCCTATCTGCAGTATGCCTACACTCGGATTATGAGTATCTTCCGCCGTGCAACGTCAGACAACGAACTGAATAATGTCGCATTCAGGTTGGAAGAACCCGCAGAACTGGCGCTCGCCTTCAAACTGCTTCAATACTCCGAAGCCGTCGAAGGTGTTACCGAGGACTTTCAGGCAAATGTTCTATGCACCTACTTATTTGAATTGGCCGGTCTCTTCATGTCGTTCTACGAATCCTGCCCCGTACTGAAAGCAGACGACGAAACGCGGGATTCAAGACTGAAACTCTGCGATCTCAGCGCCCGAACGCTAAAACATGGTCTTGGTCTTCTTGGCATCAATACAGTGGAGCAAATGTGATCGTTGCCCTGATCGCCGCCCAGTCGGAAAATCGGGTCATTGGCAAAGGACTAGATATTCCCTGGAAGGTCAAGGGTGAACAGGCGCTATTCAAGAAGATCACAACGGGCGGTACCCTGATCATGGGTCGAAAGACTTATGACAGTATCGGTAGACCTCTACCGGGACGGACTACTATCGTAGTCAGTAGAAATCCCGAGCTTGTTCTGGATGGATGCGAGGTCTGCACTTCCCTTGACGCCGCGATCAAAAGAGCTTTCCAAATCGGTGCTCCGATTTTTATCGCTGGCGGCGGCGAGCTCTATCGTCAGGGGCTCGATCTGGCGGACGAAATCCATCTGACGACAATACACACGAATGTGGACGGCGATATTTTCTTCCCGGAAGTACCGGATGCCTTCGTTGCAGTATCGGAAGAAAAATACCAATCCAACATTGACTATACTTACAGATTGTTCCGAAAAAGAGGGGAAGAGAATGCCATTTAAGAATCGGGTCACGGACATGCTGGGCGTGGAGTTGCCAATCATCCAGGCGCCCATGGGCTGGATTGCCCGATCTCAACTGGCCTCAGCGGTCAGCAACGCTGGCGGTATGGGTATCATCGAAACCTCCTCAGGCGAGCTAGATGTCGTCAAAGAAGAGATTCGCAAGATGCGCGATCTGACCGACAAGCCGTTCGGTGTCAACATCGCCCAGGCATTTGTTCGAGACCCGAACATTGCCCAGTTCGTCATCGACCAGGGTATTAAGTTTGTTACCACGTCGGCTGGCAGCCCCACCAAGTACACCGCTGATCTCAAAGCTGCCGGACTTATCGTGTTCCATGTTGTACCGACCCTGAGAGCAGCGATCAAAGCCGTCGAAGCCGGTGTTGATGGTCTGATAGTTGAGGGAGGTGAAGGGGGTGGTTTCAAAAACCCGAAAGAGGTGGCATCTATGGTATTACTGCCGCTGGTTCGATCAAAAACCGATATCCCTATTGTCGCTGCAGGCGGCATTGTGGATGGCCGAACCATGGCCGCAGCTTTCGCGCTCGGCGCTGAAGGTGTCCAGATGGGTACCAGAATGGTGGCCGCTGCTGAGTCTCCAGTTCACGAAAACTGGAAGAATGCCATCGTCGATGCTGAAGAAACCGGCACTGTATTCCTGAACAAATTTCACTCACCAGCCCTGCGCGCCCTGCGAACCGATCGAACTTCAAGACTTGAAAAGGCTGTTGACGACAACATTATGGGAGATTTTGGCAACTCTCAGGATCTCTATTTCGGCGGCGATATGGAAGCCGCCATACCACTGTCGGGACAGGTCGCCGGACGCATCGATTCTGTCAAGCCGGTTGCCGAAATACTCTCCGAGACTCGAGACGAGTTTTTTCAGACTGTCAATTCGCTAGCCCGCCAGTACTCGACTGATCGGTAGGATTCTCGATATGGGCAGCCATGCTGCGGACCCGCTCGCAGTTCCGATATGCGGTGTTGGCGGCTTGATTTACTGCTGAACACATGTCGACAACTGGTAGTTCATTTTCATCAAGCCGTGCTGATTGAAGTAGGTAGTCGTATATCTGGGCACTGGTCAGGTCGGGCACTTTTTCTTTCATCAATGCCGCAATTCCCGATACGTATGCCGTCGCCATAGAACTTCCTGATTTAAATCCGTAGGTCGCACCCGGCGCTGTGGTGAGCATATCGGTACCGGGAGCCAGCACCATTTCTCCCGTGAGATCCTGGCGAAAAGAAGTACCCACGGCGATGACTTCCTCCATGCTGGCTGGGAAAGACCGATCAAACGGCTGTGTTTCATCGACAGCCGCAACCAGCACCATGCCGCTACTGCTCGCAGATTTGAGTAATTTTTCGATAATCTCATCTCGCGGTCCTGAAAGACTGAGATTCAGGATATCGGGTTGTTGTTGCAGGACATCGTTTAGCGCCTTGATGATAGAAACCGAATCGCAGGACGTACGGCGGGACGCCGGTTCCTGGTGACAGGCTTTGAAGACCATAAGGCGTATGTCCGGTGCAACACCCACAATGCCGAGGTCGTTATTCGCCGCAGAACCGATAACCCCCGCAACAGCGGTGCCATGCTCGTCGAGATCGAAAGATACCTGATCGTGAGCCACAAAATTGTTGGTATAAACAATACTGTCAGCAAGTTCAGGATGCCTTCTGTCTACTCCGGTATCGATAAGACCGACAACGACATTCTTGCCCGTGGTAATTTCGTGGATATGCTCTATTCGATCACCGTTTACAGTATTCTGGAGCGAAAAATAGGGATCGTTATAGGAGAGTAATTTGAAGCGGCGAATGGACTGAACAGACTCAACTCGACTATCTGCATCCAGCGCCCTGATCACTTCACTCAAATTCTTGTTCCCGCTAATCTCGGCCACTACCGCTTCCACCGAGAGATTCTCAATCGAAAACTGAGAAATTTTGTGGAGGCTGTGTGACTCCAGAACGGATTCGATTACCGCATCCACATCATCTGCATATTCTGATTTTCCGACAAAGCTCGTCGCCATCACCGAAGATGCTCTGGACGCATCAACCGTAAACATCACATTTCGGCCAAACATATCGTTGTGGGCCAGTCGATTCGGCCCCGCACAGCCTTGAGCAAGACTCAGCGTAATGATCAGGAGGATGCTAGTTCTCAACAAACCGGACACTGGTAATGCCTTCAATTTTTTGTATTTGTGAAAGAAACTCGCTGTTGCTCATATGAATAGGAACGGCAACCTCCACCAAATAGTTCCCATTGCTGTCGGGTCCACTGACGATACTCGAATTGGTATCAATAAGAGCCTTCCGCATCGTCGCCGCCGGGATAGGACTGACAAAACCCAATTCCATTCGATGAATAGCGCCCATATTTGTCTGATTTGTACTGAGGGTCTGATATTCATCCCGCTGAACATTCTGAGCAGTCAGCCAGACGACACCGGTCAGCACCCCAATGGCAACCGAGGCCGCAATACTCAAGGGAAAAAGCCTGCTGCGCCGCTTCAATTGATCAACGTCCCGCGTGCTCTCTTTATTCTTCTCGGCAACTTCCACTCGCTGCATGACGCGTCGAAAAGACATTTTATAATCGGCTGCGGATGCATCGTTTTCCTGAACAATCTGATGTAATCGATAAAGCCGATCACGCTCAGCCTGACACTTCTCGCAGGCGGCCAGGTGCTTTAGCACCAGTTCCGCGTCTTTACCTTCGAGCGTTTCGTTAACATACCAGGGCAACAACTCCTGTGTTTGCTCATGTTCTCTTAAATTTTTTCTATCCAATGTCACTGTTCCAAATCCCCTTTCTCACTCTGCAACAGTTTCCCCATGGTGTCAGACACCTGATTCCCCACTTCCAGTAGTGGCAACAACTTCGCTAATCGACGACGGGCATGGAACATCCGGGTCTTTACCGTATTGACCGGGCACTGCATGATCTCGGCAATCTCCTTATATGAGTGACCTGAAAAATAGGTCAGCTCCACAACGGATCGTTGATCGGCAGATATTCGGTCAAGACCGTTGATCAGCCATTCCTCCAGACCGACCTTGTGAATCAGGTCATGGCTATCCGGAATTGGATCGTTGTCCTGCAGATCATCTGCATGTTGCTCCGGCATGGTCTTGAGCTTATCAAGTGCCTTTATTCCCTTCAGGTAGGAAATCCCGGTAATCCATGTGGATACCTTTGATCTGCCCTGAAAACTATCCGCTTTCTCCCAGACGACGAAGAGCGTATCCGATACAACTTCCTCGACCATATCCGGACGACGCATCATCCTGGACAGATATCGGGTGAGCCGCGGATAGAACTTCCTGTATATCTTTTCGAAGGCTATCTTATCCTTGGCTGCAATCCGCTGAAGCAGTTTCAGATCTTCTTCATCTTCACTACCGCGCTTGGTCGTCAACTGGTGAATTGACATCTAGGAGTTTCCCTTAGTCACATCATCTCTATCGAAACTAGGTCCGCAGACAAGGACAAATGGTTCATTATACGCTCCGGACTCATGTTAGTGACTGATTTTCAAGGTATTATTCACTCGCCTTGTCGCACCGCGAGCCATGATAGGATATGCCAAATTCTACTGCGGCATACGTTTATATGCGGGCAAAGATCATCAGTCTGGCGCTTGCGGTCGGGCTATCCCTTACTGTTCGCGCTGATTTCGAGTCGGCATCCAATGCCTATAAGAACAGGAACTATACTGCCGCTTTCGATGAGTTTTCTGAAATGGCCGAAGCTGGGGATCCCCGGGCACAAACTGTGCTGGCCATCATGTACAAGTACGGCGAAAGTGTTCCTACGGATCTCACCATCGCCTACAACTGGTACATGAAGGCTGCAGTCCAGGGCTACCCCCCTGCACAATTTAATATTGGCAGAATGCTGATTGAAGGCTCCGGCGTCGAAGAAAATCGAGAGCAGGCATTGCTCTGGCTTAATCGCGCTGCGGACGCAGGCTACGAAAGGGCCAAAGAAAACCTGGCTGAACTCAAAGGCAGCACACTGCGGGTACATGATGAAGAACCGGTCGCATGGTCGCAAAATTGGAATCTACGTCTGCCAAATGAGATCAGAGAGGAAAAAGAACCTGATGTCATCGATTCCACTCTTCGCGTCTACCGTGTACAGATTGGCGCCATGAGTACTCTCGCCAGTGCCGAACGGCTTTGGCAGCAGCTCTACGTCAATAATGAGGACCTGTTTGCGAACCTTCAGCCCATTTTCCGGCAGGGTTTGTCAGCAGAGCGGCAGGTCTTTCGCGTGCAGTTGGGACCATTCGAACTCAAATCCGAAGCGAACAGTTTCTGCCAGGCTTACGAGCAGCATTTTTCCCGGGGTGCAGGTTGCCTTGTGCTGTTGACTAACTAGTTTCCGACCAACAATGATTCCTTCAACAAAAGTTGCACTCTGTCCCAATTGCGATACGGAAATAACCGGACCATTTTGTGCAACCTGCGGTCAGGAACAAAAAGAACTGAAGAAGTTCTTCTGGACGTTGCTGGCAGATGCATTCGACAACGTATTCAGGCTGGATTCCCGTGCCGCCCGGTCCATTTTCGCCGCGATATTCCTACCTGGATATCTAACGACGGAGTACTTCGCAGGTCGGCGTGCCCGGTATGTGCCGCCCATCCGGCTATATCTGGTCATCAGTTTCCTCTTCTTTTTTATTCTTCCACTCGTGACTGAAGTGGTAGTCGACGGTCGGAATACCGTGATCGTAACTGAAGGTGAGTCGGAATCAGATTGGCGTGAAGAGCTGAACACGGAGTCGTTCGAAATAGATCTGCCCTGGATGACAGCCGAGGAAAACCAGGCTCTTGCTCAGAAGCTAAAAAAGCGCATTGGTGAAAGTATTCAAAAATTGGACGAAAACCCGGGCGAACTCTATTCCGAATTCATGGATCTGATTTCGGTGACCATGTTTTTCCTGTTGCCTGTGTTCGCGGTACTCCTCAAGATCTTTTATCTGGGCCACCGTATTTACTATGCCGAACACCTGCTGCTGGCCGTCCACAACCACTGCTTTCTCTATCTGGCGTTATTGTTTTTGAGCCTTCTGGAGCATGCAGTGAGCACGTCAATGACTGCGGTGGCCGCACCGGTGTTCACCGCCATCAACATCTGGATACCCATCTACATCTATCTCAGCATGCTTCGCGTCTATCAACAGGGCTACTTCGTCACACTGCTAAAATTCTCGTTTCTGGCCCTGTCGTACTGGATTCTTGCTCTAATGGGATTTATCGCCGCTATTACTTTCAACGTGATGGTGCTTTGAAGGGCCGATATGAAAGATCTCGACAATACATTGCAGGAACTGGGAATCACCATGGAAATGGTGAAATCCTGCAGGATGCCAGTCTGCGACGAAGCCAGTATTCTTGTCGATGCCGGAGAAGACATGTTCGGTCGGCCCCAGAAAATGACAGTCTCGACCTGCAAATCATGGCAGGAGATGCGACAGGCCGCTGCCGCCGATGGAGTGGAACTGAAATTAGTTTCGGCTTTTCGCTCTATCGATTACCAGTGTGATGTAATCCGCGGCAAGCTGGATGAAGGTAGAACCATCGAAGATATTCTGAGTGTCAATGCCATCCCGGGCCACAGCGAGCATCACACGGGCCGCGCCCTTGATCTGCATACAGGCAACGGGAATCCGCTTGCAGAAGATTTCGATCAGACTGATGCTTTCAACTGGCTGATCAGCAACGCAAACAAATTCCGTTTTCAGATGAGTTATCCCAGGAACAACGCTGAAGGGATTACCTACGAACCCTGGCACTGGTGCTGCCACGCCTGAGAATAGCTCCCGTGATTTTCAATTTCGTGTTCACTAAAAAATTTGAAAACTGCTAGGAGTATTTCTTCATCTTCTCGGCTATCAACTGTTTCTGTTCAGCGGTGAGGGTTTTTGTAACCGCTTTCTTTTCGCGGGCAAACACATACTTCTCGCGCACCACTTGTTTTGCTCCAAAGTCCTGCGAGCGCAGATAGGTCCATGCCTCATCAATCATTTTCGGATTGCCGCAAAGCAGGCAGTAGTCATCTGAAGCATTTACGTCCATAGCTTCGAGCTGTGCATTCACATAGCCATCGTATTCATGGGATGCCACCGCTGCTTCCCTGGACAGGCAAAGCCTGAGTTCAAACCAGGGATGCTTTCGGGCGTATTCAAGCAGCAGGTCACCATAAATAAATTCCGATCTATCTCGGATGCCAAGCAGGAGAACGACATTGCTGTAATCCCGGGACTCCAGGTCACGTAGAATCGGTATATAGGGTGCAAGGCCAACACTGGTTGCCACCATGACAAGACGTCCTGGCGTATGCTCCGGCAGCACCAATCGCCCAAAGGGACCGGTGACAGTAGCTTCAAGTCCTTCTATATTTTCACTAAAGAGTAACGCCGTCGCTCTGCCACCCTTTACTTTTGAAATCACAAGATCGAGCTCAGCACCGAAAAGCTGATCGTAATTACAAAGACTGTAGCTGCGCTCGAATGCACCATCCTTATCCATGAATTCAAAACGAAAGAACTGACCAGGACGGTAGTGAGTGGTTTCTCCGTCGGCCCTGACAAATCGAAAATCGCGTGTGCTTGCGCTCAATTCTCTGACGCGTTCAAGTCGTGCGGAAAACATGTACACCCTGAATCCAAACCCAGGAATGATAGTATCACTCTTTCATTGCGGCATGAGGGAGCCATTGGATACACAGGGTCACTGTCCGCCTGGGTTCAGGACGGTTGATCGACAGCCTGTATCAGTGTTTGTGAGCCTGTATCAGGGCTTTAAGAATCAGATATGACAAAACAACTGCTAGCTGAATTTATCGGAGCCCAGATCACGGGAGCCATTCTTGCGACCGTAATCATGGGCTATTTATCGACAGAAGATAGTAAAACGCTAGGCTGACTGCTGGTACAGATGCACATCCGTTTGTGGATAGGGAATGCTGATACCGTTGTCATCGAACGCCTGCTTCGTGTTTTCCATGAGATCAAAGTACACGCCCCAGTAGTCAGCTGAGTTGACCCAGGACCGGGTGGTGATGTCGACCGTGGAGTCACCCAGGTTTGACACGACAATCAGCGCTTCAGGATCTTTCAGGATTCTGTCATCGGCTTCAATCAGCCCTTTCAGAATATCCTTGGCCTTCTTCATGTCGTCGTCGTAACCAATACCGAACACAATGTCGACCCGTCTTGTTGCCTGTGTCGAAAAGTTCGTAATCGCGCCGTTCGAAACGGTGCCGTTGGGAATGATGACGGTTTTATTGTCGCCCGTGGTCATTACGGTGTTGAAGATCTCAATGCTCTTAACACTGCCCAGGTACCCTGCGGCCTCAATAAAGTCACCAACCTTGTAGGGCCTGAAGATCAGTATCAGAACTCCCCCGGCGAAGTTAGCGAGTGTACCCTGCAGAGCCAGGCCAATGGCCAGACCCGCGGCGCCCAGAACGGCAATAAAGGAGGTGGTCTCAATACCGACCATTGAAGCGACAGAAATCAGTAGCAGCGCCTTCAGACCTATGCTGATCAGTGAATTGAAGAAGCGACGCAATGTCGTTTCCATACCGCTTCGCTCAAAACCCTTATCAAGCGCCCTGCTGAATGCACCGATAATCCAGAGACCAATGACTAATGTGGCTATGGCCAGGACAAGTTGTGGGCCATATAGCATGGCTAGCTCGATGCCCAGATCCATATACTTGTTTACTTGTTCTACTTCGTTCATGAATTGTTCCTTCTCTCGTGGGTCCGACCATTATAAAGTGGGATTGACCGGATTGTGTGAGCAGCATGTAACGATGAAGCGAGTTAAATTTGCGATAGTCCACAAGATAGCCCACAAATAGAGCCTTTCAAGGAATCACCCTTTATGGCACCATTCCGCGTGTTTTACCGCTCAGTGCAGGCAATACCTACCCGGTCATCCCTGTAAGAAGAGAAGCCAAAAGCTTCCGGACAAACAACCCCGATGCGCGACTACTTTATAAGACGTTTTCTGCTTATACCCCCGACTCTGCTGGGCGTCACCATCATTGTGTTCGCCATCACCCGACTGGTACCTGGTGGCCCCCTCGAGCGGGCTATCATGGAATCACAGCAATTCAATGCGTCATCAGGCGTCAGCACTCAAGTCGCTGGTGCCGATATGGCGCTGTCCGAAGCCCAGCTAAATAAGCTGAAAGAATACTACGGCTTCGACAAGCCGATACTGGTCAGCTACGTCGAGTGGCTGGGCAAGGTAGTTCAGGGAGATCTGGGTAACAGCTACCGGTACAACGAACCGGTCTGGGATGTTATCAGCGACCGCTTTCCGGTCTCGATGTACTATGGCATCGTCACGCTGATATTAACCTACATTGTCTGTATCCCTCTCGGGGTACTAAAGGCCATTAAACATCGCACCATCGTCGACAATGTCAGTTCTATTCTGATCTTCGTCGGCTACGCGATTCCGGGTTATGCCCTCGGGTCACTACTGCTGCTGTTTTTTTCCGTTCGTCTGGAATGGTTCCCCATGGGGGGCTTTGTCAGCTTCTCCTTTTACGAGATGTCTGCGTGGGGCAAGTTTGTCGATCTGGTCAATCACTCTGTGTTACCGCTCATTTGCTATCTCGTCGGTAGTTTTGCACTCGTCACACTACTGCTAAAAAACCATCTTATGGACAATCTGGCTTCTGACTATATTCGCACTGCCATTGCCAAGGGGGTCTCATTTCGCAAAGCAGTAACCGGTCATGCAATGCGCAATTCACTGATACCGATTGCGACCACCTTTGGCCAGAATATTGTCCTGCTGGTTTCAGGATCCTTCCTGATCGAATCGATCTTCGATATCGATGGCTTTGGTCTGCTCGGACTCACGGCTATCCTCGACCGGGATTACCCGGTGGTGATGGGGATCGTCCTGCTGGCGAGTTTCCTTTTACTGATCGGTAATATCATTTCAGACATTCTGGTCGCCCTTGTAGACCCCCGCATCAGGTTTAACTAGGGATCACCGGCAGAAAATGTTCAGATTTAACCCCCAGACTATTAAAAAACTCAGACGTTTCCGGGAAATCAAACGCGGTTACTTCAGCTTCCTCTTTCTTGTCACTTTGTTAACGCTGCTCTCCCTTGGCGAACTCCTGGTGAACAATCGGGCCTTGATGGTCAGTTACGAAGGCAGCCTGTACTTCCCAACTTACTCTGCCTATCACCCTGGCACAGATTTCGGTTTAGACTACGACTACGAGGTCAATTACCGCCATCTGCAGAAAAAATTCGAAGCGCAGGATGACGACAATTGGGTACTGATGCCGATCGTGCCCTACAGCGCCTTCGAAAACCACGCACCCAATGCTGTCTTCAAACCTATGCCTCCGTCGGTCGAGGAACGGCATTTTCTAGGCACTGATTCAACCAGCCGCGACATTCTGGCAAGGTTATTTTACGGAACCCGCATTGCCCTTCTTTTTTCCATAGTATTCATGATCGCCGTCTACCTGATCGGCATCACCATTGGCTGTGCCATGGGTTACTTCGGTGGCCTGTTCGACCTCATGTTCCAGCGCTTTATAGAGGTCTGGTCGAACATTCCATTTTTGTACATGATTATCATTGTCTTCAGTGTGATACCGGCAACTTTTTCCATTCCTGCAAGAATCGGCATGTTGCTGATGGTGTTGGTGCTATTTTCCTGGACCAGCATGACCTACTACATGAGGACTGAAACCTACAAGGAAAAATCTCGGGACTATGTTGCTGCTGCGAAAGTGCTGGGTGCATCGAATACACGAATCATCTTCAAACACATTCTGCCAAACGTATTGTCCACACTGGTAACGTTTATGCCGTTCGTTGTGATCTCTGCGATCACGTCAATCACGGCACTCGATTTTCTGGGTTTTGGATTGCCACCACCCACACCGAGCCTTGGTGAACTATTGAAGCAGGGAACCTCCACACTTCGAACCGCACCATGGATTGTTACATCTGCCTTCGGCACACTCGTCATTCTGCTAACCGTTGTCACATTTATCGGCGAAGCAGTCCGGGAGTCATTCGATCCCAAGAAATTCACGATCTACCGCTAACCATTGAGAGGGAGCTACATGAAACTTACACATATCACGGGACTGGCGCTGCTATTACTTATCGCCGCCTGCGGAGGTCCTTCAGACGATGCTGATCAGGCCGATTTTGCGGCGCTAGACAACACGGCCGAGGTCGAAGCTTACTATGCGGAAAAGCCGGACTTTTTCAGCTTCAAGACCCTGGCCGATCTACCAACAGACCTGACCTGGCAGAACGGCGAGCATCTACCGGAAATGGGCTCCCCCGAAGCTAAGAAAGGCGGGATTGAATATGCCCGTCTGCAGGACTTCCCCCGAACTCTACGGACCGTGGGACCTGACTCGAACGGTTCCTTTCGCGTCTGGATCCTGGACGACGTCACCATTAGTATCGCCCATCGTCACCAGGACGCGTTTGAATTCTTTCCCGGTCTGGCAGAAGCCTGGGCAGTAGACAAGCCGAATAAGACGATCTATGTGAAACTGGACCCGGCAGCGACCTGGTCTGACGGCGTACCGATCACTGCCGATGATTTCCTGTTCATGTTTTTCTTCTATCAGTCCAGCTACATCGTCGCACCGTGGTACAACAACTGGTATGGAACCCAGTACACGAACATCACAAAATATGATGACCTGACTTTCTCCATCTCGATACCCGAAGCAAAACCGGATATGGATGCCCGGGTTCTGGAACTGCGCCCGGTACCGCACCATTTCTTCAAGGAACTGGGTGATGACTATGTCGAGCGCTACCAGTGGCGGTTCGCTCCGACAACCGCTGCCTATGTAGTCAAAGACGAGGATATTCGAAAGGGACGCTCCGCTACCCTGACCCGCCTCGAAAACTGGTGGGCCAAGGACAAGAAACACTGGCGCTACCGTTTCAATCCGGACAGGATACATCTGTCCGTAATTCGCGATACACCGAAAGTATTCGAGGCGTTCAAGCGCGGTGATATCGATCAGTTCGGCCTGAACCTTGCCGAATACTGGTACGAGAAGTTACCCAATGACGATCCCGATGTCGCCGCCGGATACATCCACAAGTCGGTTTTCTACAACCAGCGACCTCGTCCAACCTACGGCCTCTGGATCAATACGTCGCGCCCCATTCTCGAAAACCGGGATGTTCGGATTGGCATCAACCACGCATCCAACTGGGATCTGGTGATCGAAAAGTTCTTCCGCGGCGACTACAACCGTATGCAGACATCATCCGATGGCTATGGAGAATTCAGCCACCCTGAGCTACGTTCCCGTGAATTTAGCATCGAAAAAGCACAGGATGCCTTTGCCAGCGCAGGGTTTGCTGAGCGCGGTCCAGATGGCATCCTTGTCAATGACAAGGGTGAGCGTCTTTCCTTCACGCTATCAACCGGATACGAAAACCTGAAAGATGTGTTGACGATCCTGAAGGAGGAAGCCGCCAAGGCAGGTCTTGAGTTCAGAATTGAAGTACTGGATGGCACCGCTGGATGGAAGAAAGTCCAGGAAAAGAAACATGATATCCACTTCAGTGCTTTTAGCGTTTCACTGGAAATGTATCCCCGATTCTGGGAAACCTATCATTCCGACAACGCTTATGATGGCGGTGCTTTTCTCGAAGACGGCTCCGTCAACCCGGAACGAAAATTGAAGACCCAGACCAACAACCTTGAGGCTCTGGCGATCCATGAGATGGATGATCTGATCAATCAATATCGCGCCTCCGACGACAGGGAAGAGATGATCAGACTGGCCTATACCATGACCGAGATGCACCATGAACATGCATCTTTCGTCCCCGCTTTTTACCAGCCGTTCTATCGTCTCGGCCATTGGCAATGGATCAGGTATCCCAAAAGTTTCAACCACAAGCATTCACGCGGTGCAGGCCAGCTGTTCGTTCATTGGATCGATACCGCACTCAAGGAAGAGACGCAAAAGGCACGGAAGGACGGTGTCAGCTTGGATCCTGAAATCAACATCTACGATCAGTTTGCCACTCCCTGATGGCGCTGCTTGAGGTCAACAACCTCGTCACTGAGTTCGACACCGACGAGGGTCGGGTTCGCGCGGTGGACGATATTTCTTTCACCGCAGAGACCGGAAAGACGCTCGGCATCGTCGGCGAATCCGGATGCGGCAAGAGCGTAACAGCTTTATCCATCATGCGGCTGTTGCCTCAACCCATGGGCCAGGTCGTCTCGGGTACCGTCAATTTCGATGGCCGTGATCTGGCTCATCTGACATTACCGGAAATGGAAAAAATCAGGGGCGCACGCATCGGCATGGTATTCCAGGAACCCATGACAGCCCTAAACCCGGTGCATACCATTGGTCGCCAGATCACAGAGGTTTTGCTACTGCACAAGAACATAACAGCCCAGGAAGCGACCCGGGAGGGTGTC
Organism: Gammaproteobacteria bacterium; assembly: GCA_018656865.1. Taxonomy (GTDB): domain Bacteria; phylum Pseudomonadota; class Gammaproteobacteria; order Pseudomonadales; family Azotimanducaceae; genus UBA9659. Next base: position 44,613 of record JABHYO010000096.1, read on the forward strand.
GAGATTCTGGACAAGGTCGGCATCCCCTCACCGGATGTGCGCATGTCGGAGTATCCGCATCAGCTTTCCGGCGGCATGCGGCAGCGTGTTGTCATCGCCATCGCACTGGCCTGCTCTCCCGACCTGCTTATCGCAGACGAACCCACAACCGCCCTCGACGTCACCATTCAGGCGCAGATCCTGGAACTGATCAAAAACCTGCAGGCAGACATGGGCATGTCGGTTATCCTGATTACTCACGATCTCGGGGTTATCGCCGAGACATGTGACGATGTTGTCGTCATGTACGCCGGAAAGATCGCTGAGACGGGCTCAGTGTTCGATATATTCGATCGCCCATCCCATCCCTACACCAAGGGATTGCTTTCATCCATTCCAACACTCGAGACCGTGCCCAAATCAAAACTCAGCGTCATCGAAGGTATGGTGCCCGGCCTGATGGATTTGCCAAAAGGTTGTCGTTTTGAGAACCGCTGCACTTACCGGACCGATTTCTGTCAGGATTCACCACCGAAACTAGAAACTGTCGCTGACCACCACCATGTCAGTTGTCTCAGGTGGCGGGATATCTGATGACTGATCCAATTTTGAAAGTTTCAAATCTTAAAATGCACTTTCCAGTCAAGGAAGGCATCCTGCTGCGAGCCCAAAAATTCAATCGCGCTGTTGATGGCGTCTCCTTCGAAATCAATCCTGGCGAAACCATGGGACTGGTCGGAGAGTCAGGTTGTGGAAAGTCGACGCTGGGTCGCTGCATCGCAAGGCTGTACTCCCCAACCGACGGTAAAATCGAATTCGAAGGGACCGATATCACGCACCTGCGAGGCAAGAAACTACTACCCATTCGTCAACATATCCAAATGATTTTCCAGGACCCGATGGAATCCCTGAATGCACGCCACACGGTTGGAGATATTCTGGAGGAGCCGTTCATCATCCACAGGATGGGTGAAAAGGCGGAACGGGCAACACGAGTTCGTAAACTTCTCGACATCGTCGGACTACCATCCAGATCCGTGACCCGGTATCCGTTCGAATTTTCCGGTGGCCAGAGACAGAGGATTGGTATCGCGAGATCCATCGCACTCAATCCAAAACTGGTTATCTGTGATGAGCCGGTGTCAGCGCTTGATGTTTCTATCCAGAGCCAGATCCTCAACCTGTTGGTGGATCTGCAACAGGAGTTCAACCTTGCCTATCTCTTTATTGCCCATGATCTCGCTGTCGTAAAACATATCTCTGATCGCATCGCCATCATGTACCTGGGCAATATCGTCGAAGAAGCTACTGGCGAATCCACTTATCACAAACCTCGACACCCATACACACGATCACTGATTTCAGCGATTCCGGTTCCCGACCCGCACAAGCAGGTAAACCGGGAAGTCATCACAGGCGATGTACCATCCCCTATCAGCCCACCTTCAGGCTGCCATTTTCACCCCAGATGCCCGAATGTCATGGATAAATGCAAAGCCGACAGCCCCACACTACGCCGGGTGGCTGACCATCAGGTCGCCTGCCACCTCGACTTGGATTAGATAAGGCACGCCGTTCCGTCGACACCATCTGGCGGAATGATTTGACCCAACCTGGCGGTCTTGTGAAGATACCGCATATCACGCGCACACTTAGTTGAACGAATTTCCCCGACAGGACACTTGCATGTCTTCAGATAAACAGGATATCTATCCGAGTCAGGAACAGGCACTGATCAACGGGCTTAAGGACAATATTGAGACCGTGATCAGGAGCAATAACGATTCCATTAAGTGGCTGTTAGCATCATTTTTTTCCGGCGGTCATGTACTGCTTGAGGACGTTCCAGGCACGGGTAAGACGACGCTTGCCAAAGTGCTGGCGGGTTCGATTCACGCAACTTTCAAACGCATCCAGTTCACGCCGGATCTATTACCATCAGATATTCTCGGTGTTTCGATCTTTGATCAGCAGCATCATGAGTTCAAATTTCGCCCCGGCCCAATCTTTACGCAGATTCTGCTTGCGGATGAAATTAACCGGGCGTCTCCCCGAACCCAGTCGGCACTATTGGAAGCAATGGCTGAACAACAGGTCAGTATCGAGGGCGAACGCTATCCAATGGACGAGTTGTTCTTTGTCATTGCCACGCAGAACCCTGTCGAATTTCATGGTACCTATCCCCTGCCGGAAGCACAGATGGATCGTTTCGCCATGAGTTTCAAACTGGGATATGTGTCAAAAGAGGACGAGGTTCTGATCATGGATTCGCAGCGATATTCTCACCCCCTCGATTCTCTCCAGGCCTGTATCGAACTTGACGAGATTCGCCTGATACGAGAGGCCGTCGCGAACGTACGAATATCAGAGGAGCTTAAGCGTTACATCGTCGACATCGTCGTCGCAACCAGGGGCGCAGCAGGTGTCGCCATGGGCGCAAGTCCACGCGCAGGTATCACCCTGATGAAAAGTGCGCAAGCGCTGGCGCTGATCGAAGGCCAGGGTTTTGTTACACCGGATCACATTCAGGAGTTGGCTGTGCCGACCATCGCCCATCGACTCGTTCTAGATTCCGGCACTCAATATTCAGGGTCCCAAACGAGTCAGGTCGTTCTGGAAATCCTCCAGGATATGCCAGTGCCTGCGTAGAGAGAATCTGTCAGAGGCTCCCCAGCACCCGCCATGACCTTTCGCGAATTTATCTACCCCTCCTGGATCCGGCTGACAAGGATCAACCGGCAGGCCATGCGCAAGTCCTCGGATCGAGGGCGTCTCATGCAAACCTCAACATTTATCTGTGGTGCCGTGGGTCTCGACACCGACCTTAGTTTTGTTTACCAACTATTCTCACTGATGGCCTGTATTCTGATCGCATCCCGAATCAGCCTCAGATTTCAAATTCCCGAAGTAAGCGTTAGGCGCCAACTACCGAAGTATGCGACGGCAGGTGAACCCTTTGAATATTTCGTCAATGTTGCAAATGAAGGTCATCGGGTCGAGAGAGACCTGTCAGTCATGGACAATCCTCGCGTAGTACCGCCCGAATTCCAGCAGTTTAGACAGTCGAAAGAACCCGGTGAAGAGACTCGAAATGCATACGACCGATGGATAGGGTGGCATCGGTTTGTCTGGCTGCAGCGAGTGAATACCGGTATCAATGTTATTACTGGCCACGTCCCTGACATAGATATGCGAGGCAGCGAACTCGCGACAATGAAAGCCACACCGCTCCGCCGCGGTGCAGTTCATTTCGAGTCGACGACGATTCTGCACCCGGACCCTCTCGGCCTCAACTACGGTCTGGTCGATTTCGAAAGCAGGGAACAACTGACTGTACTACCTCGCCGTTACCCCGTATCCCGTCGATTCGAGTTTGAGGGTGGGCGTCACTTTCAACCCGGCGGGGTCAACTCAACCTGGTCCATCGGCGAATCCGACGAATTTGTTTCATTGCGGGACTACCGCGATGGCGACCCCATCCGAAAAATTCACTGGGCCAGCTCCGCAAAGCGCTTCAAACCGGTTGTTAAGGAATTTCAGGATGAATTTTTCGTCCGTCAGGCTCTGGTCGTCGACACATTCCAGCAGGACCCTGAAATATTTGAGGAGGTCATTTCCGTTGGCGCCAGTCTGCTGACAGCTTTCAACAACGCTGACGGATTGATGGACCTCTGTTTCCAGTCATCGCGTCCCGAGGTCATCACAGCAGGTCGAGGTTACGCCCAGGTCTCACAGCAGCTCGAGGCGCTTGCTATGCTGAACCAGTCCGACTCGGACCCTGCCGATCTTATCGAAATGTTATCCGAACGCAGTCGCCTCATGAGCGGCTGTCTGCTTGTCTTCGCGGGTATGGACACACCGCGCCTTGAACTCATCAAGGCTATCGAACATCGAGGTGTACAGACTGCAGTTTTTGTCATCCGGCGTGAAGGTGATGCCACGCCAATGAGATCCGACTTCCACCTTCTCGAAATGGGCAGTGTGGAAGCAGGGATGGCTGACCTATGATGGCTGAACAATGATGGCTGAGCTATGAAAGACGAAGACATCAAACCCCGATATCTGGCCGGCCTCGCCATTCTCTTCTGGGGATTCCAGAATGACCTGATTTGGTTTGCTATCCCCATGGCAATTATCCTCGAAGCCAGATACTTCATCGACATACGCTGGGCACTGACCAAGAGGGACTTCTACCAGATAGCTGATCTGACCAGTGTGGCATTTGTCCTTATCGTTCTATTCCTGTTTCTCAATCGCCGCGAATACCATTTCATCACAACACTGATTGCCTGGCTGCCTATCATGCTCTACCCGCTGGTGGTGGTACTAAGCTATTCGACGACTTCTCGCATGACGCTGGATGTACTTTTCTACAGTTTGAGACGGCAGAGAGAGCCGGTCCAACAGTCCTGGGACATGGATTACTTTCTGCTCGCTACCTGTCTGCTTTCTGCCGGACTGTACCGAGAGGGGAGCCA
>JABHYO010000131.1 GCA_018656865.1 Gammaproteobacteria bacterium
AGCATGGTCAGGGTCGCCTGCTGCCGATTCATAGTGGTGCTGTCTTCAACCCAGGCTACGAGCGGTTCCAGCAAACCCACCATGGAGGTAACAGCGGCGACGGAAAGCAGCGTAAAGAAAACAATCGCGATGAACTGGCCACCTGGCATCTGAGCAAAAGCCACTGGCAGTGTCTGAAAGATCAGACCTGGTCCGCCGGCCGGGTCGAGACCGAATCGGAAAACCATGGGGAAAATCATCAAACCGGCGATAAGCGCCACCAGTGTGTCGATTGTGATAATGATCAGCACGCACCGGGTGATGGATACCTGTGGTGGCAGGTAAGATCCGAAAATCATCATGCCGGCCATGCCGACGCCGATGGAGAAGAAAGCCTGGCCGACGGCGGCGAGAAAGGTGCTGCCGGTGATCTTGCTGAAGTCAGGCGTGAAAAGGTAATTCGCTGCTTCGCCAAAGCCGTCCTGAAAAGCGTTGTAGGTCACCAGGGCAAGCATCAGAGTGAACAGCGTCGGCATCAGCACACGTACAGATCTTTCTATCCCCTGGTTTACGCCGAAAAAAATGATCGTGCCGGTAAACATGAGGCTGAGTAACGTCCAGAACCCCATGCCACCGATAGCGCTGGTGACGCCGTTGAAAGTGATGGCTGCCGTCGAAGAATCAATACCACTGAAACCAGTTGTCGCGGCTTTATAGAGGTACCAGAGTACCCAGCCGGCAACGACACAGTAGGTGCCCAGGATGACGAAAGCGGTCGCCAGATTAAGGTGGCCGACGTGACGCCAGCCTGGTGAACGACCTTCACCATTTGCAATGTTTAGCATCGCCTGAGGTGGGTTCGCCTTACCATGGCGGCCAATCATAATTTCGGCGATGAGAATAGGTATGCCGATGAGGATGGCGCAGCCGAGGTAGACAATGACAAAGGCGCCGCCGCCATTTTCACCGGTGATGTAGGGAAACCGCCAGATATTGCCAAGACCAACGGCAAACCCGGTTGCTGCCATCAGGAATCCAAAGGTGGAGCTGAATTGATGAGTCTGCATCTGATCAGGTACCGTTAAGGCTGAAAGAAAGAACCTGGCGGTATTGGAGGGGAGGCGTTATCCCGAGCTGCTGTCTGACCTCGTCTAGAGGTTGTTGTAGCAACGTTTCCCAATCCTGAGCTGGTAGCCAGGCTGCTTTTTTGCCTACACGATAGCTGTGCCAGGTTGCCTTGATGACACCTGCGCCCATTTCTGTGGCGATCTTAGCCATGCCGACAAGAGTAATCAGTCCGAGACCGCGGTTTTGAGTCTGGGCGTAAGTAAAAGCAAGCAGACAGACTTCGCCGAATGGGTCCATGCCATAGCCAGTCAGTGCATGCCATAGGTCATGTTGATCGCGCATGCGTTCGGCGAAGAGGCGTAGGTCCGGGTCTTCGATAACGGTCTCATCGACGGCACTGGCATCCACAAGACCATCGGCGGTCAGTTGCCCGGTTTCCACAAAATGGAGATAAGCTGCCGCGAGACTTTGCTGTGGGTATGATCGCAACAGCTCTCGGTTCTGCAGACAGGTCAGCAACTGACGCTGTTCGGTGAGAATCCGGCGACCGGTTTCTGTCTCCCGAAATTTTTCGAAGGCCCGCTCTATTGAATTGCCGGACATCGCCTTGATCACAACGAATACCTGATCCGTCTCCTTGGGATCTTTGATTAACCGCCTAAGAGCGCGGAGTGCCTCCAGTGGCCTTAGTCGTTTTCGGTCTACATTTTTGTTGTTCATTGACGAATCGCTGTGTTCGGGTATTCGCTATTGCCTTCGATCCTGACAATATCACGGCCCATAGGTACTCCATCCCCATAGTAGATCTTGATCATGTCGGCCTTCTCGCACAGTCATGAGGCTCCTCTGATTGTAGTTCCTTTGCAGGTAACGGAGTGAAAATACCGTTTTCCTGAGGCATATGTCTACTATCTTAAAGCGACAGAATTATGGCCAGTAGACTTAGTGCTTGAAGTTGGCTGACAATGACCTCCTCTTATAGCGGGAGGAGTACCTGTGTCCATTTCATTTTATGATGTCAGTGTCGTTAACTTTCTACAGATTCTAGGTGCTGTCGATGGCTTTCTTGAAAAAGGTAGAGCGCATCTGACCGAGAATGGGGTTGATCTTCAGGAAGTCGTTTCGACACGGCTGTATGAAGATATGCTTCCATTTCAGTTCCAGGTCATTTCAGTCGCCCATCACTCCATGGGGTCGATCAGGGGTGTAGAAGCCGGTGAGTTTTCACCGCCGGATGGGTATGGGGACCCTGACTATGAAGGCTTGCAGCATCTGATCAAAGAGGCAAAGGCGGCCGTGGAATCCTACAGTCGTGAAATGGTTGAGTCCTTTGCAGGCAAGGCGGTAACGTTCAAGCTGGGCGGAAGCGAACTGCCATTTACGGCTGAAAACTTCGTCATGTCTTTTTCTCTTCCCAATGTCTTTTTTCATGCAGCGACAACCTATGACATTCTGCGGATGAAGGGAGTCCCGGTCGGCAAGCGGGATTTCATGGGCCAGCTGCGCATGGGCAACTAAGGCGATAAGAAGTAGGGATCGTATATGACTGAACTCGCCAAACAGCGCGATGAGCTGTTGGGCCACCCCCGTGGTCTGTATGTCCTCTTTGCAACCGAGATGTGGGAGCGATTTTCCTACTACGGCATGCGGGCACTTTTGATCCTGTATCTGACCAAGCACTTCTTATTCGGTGATAAGGCAGCAGGGCTGATTTTTGGCAGTTATGCCTCCCTTGTTTACGCCATGCCGGTCGTTGGTGGTCTGATCGCTGATCGATATCTGGGGTTCAAGAAAGCCATCATGTTTGGCGCAGTACTATTGGTTTGTGGGCACTTCGGCATGGCTTTTGAAGGCCCACCGTCAGAACAGGTAGACGGCACCGTGGTTCGGAATTTTTTGCATGAGCAGGTTTTTTACCTGTCACTGGCTTTTATTGTTGTCGGTGTTGGCTTTCTCAAGGCCAGCATATCCACCATTGTCGGTCAGTTGTATGGTGAGGCAGACCCTCGTCGTGATGCTGGTTTTACTATTTTCTATATGGGTATCAACCTGGGTGCCTTCATCGCGACGCTATTGTGCGCTTACCTTGGTGAAACCTATGGTTGGCGTTACGGTTTCGGACTGGCAGG
>JABHYO010000117.1 GCA_018656865.1 Gammaproteobacteria bacterium
CCGCCATATTGGTGGCGATGGTCACCGTACCCGGTCGACCCGCCTGGGCGATGATCTCGGCTTCCTGGGTGTGGAATTTCGCATTCAACACGCTGTGCTTGATCTTTTTCTTGTTCATCAGCTGGGAAACCAGCTCGGAAGTTTCAATGGACGCCGTACCTACCAGTACCGGAGCGCCCTTGGCGAGACTGTCTTCGATCTCTTCGATAATAGCGTCAAATTTATCATCCCGCGTCAGATAGATCAGGTCGTTCATATCCTTTCTGACCATCGGCAGGTTGGTCGGGATTACAATGACATCAAGCCCGTAAATCTGCATGAATTCGAACGCCTCGGTATCGGCCGTACCGGTCATACCCGAAAGTTTGTTGTACAGGCGAAAGTAGTTCTGAAAAGTGGTTGACGCGAGTGTCTGACTCTCATTGGTGATCGCGACGTTTTCCTTGGCTTCAATCGCCTGGTGAATGCCGCCGGACCATCGTCTACCCGGCATGGTTCTGCCGGTATGCTCATCGACGATAACAATTTCACTGCCGGTAACGATGTATTCGACATCCTTGTGGTACAGACAATGTGCCTTCAGCCCCGCGCTGACATGATGCAGCAGCGTCAGATTAGCCGTACCGTAAAGGCTTTCACCCTCAGTCAACAGCCCCTGGCGGGCCAAAAGCTTCTCGATCTGCCTGTGTCCCTGTTCTGTCAGTTCGACATCACGCTGTTTTTCATCAATGAAATAATCCCCCGGTGGCTCTCGCTCTTCGGCGATGTCTTCCGGTGTTTTAATCTGCTCTTCGAGCGACGGGATGATTTTGTTGATGGCCTTGTAGATTTCAGCCGTGTTTTCGACACCGCCGGAAATAATCAACGGGGTTCTTGCCTCATCGATCAGGATCGAATCGACCTCATCAACAATGGCATAGTTAAGATGCCGCTGGACCTTTTCTTCCAGAGAAAAAGCCATGTTGTCGCGCAGATAGTCGAAACCAATTTCGTTGTTGGTACCGTAGGTGATATCAGCCTGATAAGCAGCGCGTTTTTCTTCAAGGTCCTGACCGGCATAGACAACACCCACTGACATGCCGAGTGCCCGGTAGACAGGACCCATCCACTCTGCACCCCACTTGGCCAGATAATCGTTAACGGTTACCAGATGAACACCGTCACCACTAAGCGCATTCAGATACATTGGCAGGGTCGCCACCAGCGTTTTGCCCTCACCGGTTCGCATCTCAGCGATTCTACCTTCGTGTAACGTGATGCCACCGATCATCTGCACATCAAAGAGACGAAGTCCGAGAGATCTTCTGCCTGCCTCCCTGACCGTGGCGAATGCCTCCGGTAGAACACCTTCAAGCGCCTCGCCCTGTTCAAGCCGCGCTCTGAACTTCTCTCTCTGCGCGTACAACTCGTCATCAGAAAGCGTTTCTATTTCCGGCTCGAGTGCTGAGATCTGCTGCACAACCTTGCCCATGCGCTTAAGCTGGCGCTCGTTCCTGCTCCCGAATATTTTGCTAAGTGCCTGCAGTACCATGTGTGAACTCTCTAATTGAAGGGTAGCGACACACAGGATGCCGCCATCGTCAGGTCGGAATTGGGTTGACGATCACCGACTGGCGCGGTGGATATAGGTTGCAGGATCTACGGTGCGACCGTTTTTGAAGACTTCGAAATGAACGTGAGGACCAGTGGATCGACCACTGCTGCCCATAAGACCGATCACCTCACCCTTGCGGACGATGTCACCGGCTTTGACGGTAAGTTCTTTGTGATGGCCGTAGCGTGTGGAATAGGCACTGCCGTGATTAATCTCCACCATTTTGCCGTAACCACTTCTGGTACCGGCAAACACAACGACACCGGCAGCAACGCTAACAACATCGGAACCATCTTTACCGGCAAAGTCGACACCTGGGTGCCATGCTCGCTTGCCGTTAATCGGGTCGACTCGAAAGCCGTACCGGGAGGACATCCAGCCCTTACCGATCGGGCGGCCCGCCAGGAACACATCCCGCTGCATCTTTCTGTCTGCGAGCAGGGTTTCAAGAACGCCAAGCTGTTGTTCCCTGTCTTCGATATCTCTCGCCAGTTGATCCAGCAGGTCCATATAGGCCGGCGGTGTATATCCCGCAACATCAACGAGATCTTCAGGACCACCCATGGCGGGTGCCTGGGAAAAATCAAATTCTCCTTCATCCAGCCGACCAACTTTGGTCAGCCTTTCACCCAGCGCATCAAGGCGGATGATTCTGGCCTGCAACTGGGCAATTCTAAGTGCCGAGGCTTCCAGATTATGCTCTGCCTCCCAACGCACATTTTCGATAACATCCTGTTGCTGATCCAGGACCTCACGCCACTTGGCGACCATTTCGCCATTCAGGTCGGCCTCACCAATACCGAGACGATAGGTGAAGTAGCCGACTGCAGCCGGAATGGAAAGCAGACTGGCAAGCGCCACACCGAAAATGAATCCGTTGGCGTTAAAGGAACGATGTTTACCGCTCTTGTTGTCAACAATAATGAACTTCATGGATACTAGCTTACTAACTCGTTCCTGTAGTGCCTGTTGTTATGACTCGAATTCCCAAATCCGTTCGATCCACTGGGCAGATTCTCAAAGGAAGCAATCATATACTGCATTCGCTCTTCACCCAATCCCGGGAGCTGATCAATATCGAGAAAGTCGTACATCGTAATCTCGATGACCCCGTCGCCGTTTCTTCCTTAAAAAACAATGAGTTAACGATTGTCACCCGATCCGGCGCAGTCGCTACACGGCTCAGATACCGGCAGCGCAATCTCATGAATGCCCTGCGTCGCGCTGGCATCTCCGTAAATGCCATCAAATTCAAGGTTCAACCGGAACTTCTACCGCCTGAACCACCCACTGTCGACCGTCATCTGTCCCGTGAAAATGCACACCAACTGGCCGAGAGCGCCCAATATATAGAAGATGAACCCCTGAAAAAAGCGCTCATGCACCTGTCAAAAAACTCAGAATAGCGGGAGCTAGCGGTACCGCTAGCTGGTCGCTGCTGTGACCAGCCCGCCGTAGGAGTACGGTGCCTTTTTTACATCGTCGAAGGTCACAACTTCCCAGGCATCGGTCTGCTGCAGAAGCTTTCTGCGCAGCGCATGGTTTTCAGTATGCCCGGATTTATAGCCAACGAATTCACCAATAAGACTGTGTCCCAGTAAATAGAGGTCACCAATGGCATCAAGGATTTTATGTCGAACGAACTCATCCTCGTGACGCAGGCCATCGTCATTGAGAATCCGGTATTCGTCTACAACCACCGCATTGTCGAGACTTCCACCCTGGGCAAGGTTTCTTTCCCTCAAATGCTCAAATTCCTGCATAAGACCAAAAGTACGAGCGCGGCTGACCTCTTTGACAAAGGATGTTGCCGAGAATTCGACACTGGCCTGCTGTTCTTTGATCACGGCGTTGTCGTAAACGATAGTATGTGAAACCTTGAACCCATCGTAGGGTCGGATGGTGGCTGACTGTCCGTAGGAACTGGCACTTTGTTCATCGTTTACTGAGACGGCTTTTTTGACACGAATGAACTTTTTCAGGGCGTTTTGTTCTTCGATACCAGCTGACTGGATCAGGAAAACAAAGGTGGCAGCACTACCGTCCATAATCGGCATTTCCGGTCCACTGACTTCAACATAGGCGTTGTCGATACTCAAACCCGCAAACGCAGACATCAGATGCTCTACCGTTGAGATCTTCTGACCATCCCGCGCTATCGTTGTTGCAAGGGTGGTATCGCCGACGAATTCGGTTAGGGCTGGGATTTCGACAGAGGGTTCGACGTCAACGCGGACAAATACAATACCTGTATCGGC
>JABHYO010000132.1 GCA_018656865.1 Gammaproteobacteria bacterium
CAATCAATTCGTTTTTTGCTGCCATCCTTTCTGAAAAAACATGTTCCCCGGAGAAAGCCAGGGCGCTACGAGGTCAGGCAGTGCGAACAGGCAAAGGTGTTGCTGCTTTCAGGATGTGTGCAGTCGGCTGCTACCCCGAATGTGACCGCATCATTGATGCAACTGCTGCTTCATCAGGGTATCGATGCCGAGGTCATCAACGAGGGCTGTTGCGGTGCGCTCGACTATCATCTTGGTGCTCACGATGTTGGTAAGGCGCGGATAAGGCAGGTGATAGATCTTCTTTATGAACGAATAGGCCAGATAGACCAAATTATCTCTTCGGCAACCGGGTGCGGTGTGACAATTCTGGAGTACCCTCAGATTCTGGCTGACGAGCCTGATTATCGAGACAAAGCCGAAGCAGTAGCTGCAAAGGTTGTTGATGTCGTCAGCCTGTTGGAAGGCATGCCTTTCCGTTGTCGGGGTAAGCAGGTGTCTGTACATACACCCTGTTCAATGCAACACGGTATGAAGTTGGTCGGCAGGGTGGAATCAATTCTGACTGCAGCGGGTGCCACGATCGTGCCGCACCGGAACGGACATCTCTGCTGTGGGTCCGCGGGTACCTACTCGATTCTTCAGCCAGAGATATCGAACAAGTTGCTTGCGCGAAAGGTGCACGACCTGGAGTCGGGTCAGCCGGACGTTATCGTCACCGCAAACGTAGGTTGTCAGTTGTTTCTCGGTGAAGGGGCTAATGTGCCGGTTGTGCATTGGGTTGAATATCTGGCGGACAACCTCGTTCAGGACTAGATAGTGCCTGCCTGTTCATAGAGCCACCAGAGCAAACCTTTTTGAGCGTGCAAACGGTTTTCCGCCTGATCGAAGATGATTGATCTAGGGTCCCGAACCATGGAAGTGGATATCTCGTAGCCATCATGAATCGGCATGTCGTGCATAACCTTGCAGTCGATGCCGTCAAGCAGCTTCTCGTTGATCTGGTAGGGTAGCATTTGCTGGACCCTGGCTTCTTTTTCGTCAGCAAAATCCGGGTTATTGAAATACTGCATATCAACCCATGTGTCGGTGTAGACAAAGCTCGCATCTTTAACGGCAGCCGATGGATCGGGGTTGTGGTTGATGATGCCGGATGAACGGACTATTTCCTGCACGTCAGCATCCAGGCTCTCGCCATTATCATCCGAATCGGGTGTTGCCAGAGTCAGGGGGACGCCGAGTTTGTCGCAGATAATAACCAGAGAATTGCTGACATTGTTCTGAACGCCAACGTAGACAATGTGAGCATCGTCCAGGTCTCCCTGGTGATGCTCCGTGACCGTCAGCAGGTCTGTCAGCGCCTGGCAGGGGTGAAACTTCTCGTCACAGCCATTGATTACAGGAACCAGGCTTGAATCGGTAATTGTCTGCAGATCCTCGTGATGCATCAATCTTGCCATGATGCAGCTGACATTTCGGGACAGATACTCGGTTTCGTAATCGATACCCGACAGGACAAAGTTGGATGTGGTCCAGTCGACGTAGATGGCATGACCACCCAGCTCGGTCATAGCAACTTCGAAGGAGACACGCGTACGTGTGCTTGTCTTCTGGAAAAGCATGGCCAGGGATTGTGCGGCCAGCAGGGACCTGAAGTCTTCCGGTCGATCCTTGATCACGGCTGCGCGGCCGAGGATGTCGCGAATCTCTGTCGCAGTGAGATCCTTCAGATTTGGCAGATGTCTCATGTTCAAACTCCAAAAAAAAAAGGCCAGCGGAGCTGGTCTTTCTCTTCGGTGGCGTCAGCCAAGTTGCGCAAACTAACTGATTCCATTGAATTTGTACACCTTTGGTGCCAGGGAATATCCAGTGCCTGAATATGCTATGTTCGTGCGATGTGTGGCCGTTTCAATATTATTGACGATCCTCTTACCCGTTTACTGATCGATATCACGGGGCAGGGGCAGGGCTGGACGCTCAAGACAGAATACAATATTGCGCCGACCCAATTTGTGCCAGTCCTGACTTTTGCTGACGAGGACTCAACCTGGGCATTGAATCCCATGCGTTGGTGGCTGACACCTCACTGGTCTCCCGGTCCCAGCACAAAATACAGCATGTTCAACGCCAAATCGGAAACGCTGACAACAAGCCGCGCCTACAGAGAACCCTTCGTCAACCGCCGTTGCGTTATTCCTGCCTCAGGCTACTACGAATGGAAAAAGGAGGGCGATCTGAAACTGCCATTCTATATTGAACCCGATGAAGCACCGGGCTTTGCTTTTGCCGGTCTATGGGACCGGTGGAGGGGAGAAGATCAGGTCATCGACAGCTGTACAATCATTACTGCGGCAGCGCCGGATTCAATGAAATTCATCCATAATCGGATACCGGTCCATCTGACAACAGAACAGGCACAGCACTGGGTTAGCAATGTAACTCCCGACGCAGAACTCAAAGAAATGCTGCAGCCTGAAATTCGTACGAGTATCTGCGTGACACCAGTCGCAACGGTGGTGAATAATGCACGCAACAAAGACGAAAGATGTGTTGAACCCCTGGGCGACAGCATCAGGGTTCACTGAAACCAGGAGGCGGAAATGGGCGTTAATATCGGTTGCTACAATGTTAGGCGGGCCGTTCAGATTCAGGCGTTACCTCAGCATGTCTGGCATGAATTCTACGATGCCCGAAGGATGAGTGCCTGGTTTAGTATCGGTCACAACCTTGAACTATACGAGCCGGGGAAGGACGGTCGAGTCGAGCTTTCGGTCCAAATGGCGGACGGCGAACTCCATGGTTTTGGTGGCCATATCATCGCTTTCGATGAGGCAAAGGAACTGTCATTCGAAAATAATTGGTTCGGGCAGGGAGCGTGGCCGGTGCCGACTATCATCACGATAAGACTGACGTCTAATTATGACGGCACTATGGTGGAGTTGTTCCACCATGGATTTGAACGTCTCGGGAAGAGTGGTGCAGATCAGTTGCTGTCTTACGAGTCAGCCTGGGATACAAGCCATCTTGCGGCACTAAAAAAGATTGTTGAAGGCCCTTAGGGCATCTAAGAGCCTTCAGCTTATCTAAGAGCCTTCAGCTTATCTAAGAGCCTTCAGCGTATATACAAGAGCCTTCAGCTTGTTTGAAAGCCTTCAGCGCATCTAATAAGACAGCCTTCAGCCCATCTTGTAAAACACAGCCTTGTTACCATCCAGGTCCCGAAAGTAGCCACCATAGAAAGTCGGTGCGCGCTCTCCAGGTTCACCCTCATCGGTGCCGCCCAGTTCCAGTGCTCTGGCATACATTTGATCGACCTGCTCACGGGATTCCATAGCGAGGGCTACCATATTGCCGTTTCCAGGACTGGGATCACCTTCATCATAGGGGGTACACACTGCAATAAACGGCTGATCCATGCCTTTGCCGATAAAGGCGATGCGACCCATATCACCCATCAGAGTTGCACCGGTCGGCTCGAGCAGCTTGCTCCAGTAATCTGTAGCCTTCTCCAGATTCGAAGTACCGATTGTTATGTATCCAATCATCGTCCTGATTCCTCTTAAAAAAAAGTTCATGGATGATACGTGGAAGCGGGCGCCATAGTCATCTTGAAATTGAGTTCGCTCCAGCCAGTGAAAATGCATTCACATCGAACCTTTAAGGGTCGCTGCTCTGCGCGGGCACCAATCTTCTCAAAGTTGAACGACTAGTAGCCTGCGAAGCGAAGCAGGAGAACACTTTTCCAGTTTTATGTTGAGGCAGTTGTGATCAACTGCGAATCGCCTGATACCAGTGATCAACGAGTTGAGGAGAGCGTCATCAATCCTGGTACTCTCTTCTAGTACAAGATTGCGGAGAGTCAGTGTCCGGACTTTTCGATCTACCTTGGCATCAAGTCGGCCGATCAGTTGATCACCGTAAAGCATCGGCAGTGCAAAATAGCCGTACTTTCTCTTTCTCTCAGGCAGATAACATTCCAGCTGATAATCGAAATTGAAAAGCTCGTTGGTTCGGCGACGATTGATGACGAGATTGTCGAATGGAGAAAGCAGCTTGACTGCCTTTCGCGAAGAGCGCAGTGGCAACTGGTCGAGTAGTTGGTGCGTGGAATAGTGACGGCGACCATCAACGTCAACTTCGACCAGTTCGCCTTCGCTAACAAGATGCGCGAGGCTTTGCTTGATCGGTTCGCCAAGGGCTATTTTGGCAAGTCGGCGTATCGTGCTTTTCGCGTAACCAATATCGTACTCGGTCGCGATGCCTAACGCATTGATCATGCGGCGAACGATGAATTCACTCCATTCTTTGGTGCTGGGTTCTCGCGTGTCGATATGCGAGGGAATGATGTTTTCCCGAAGGTCGAAGACTTTCTGAAAGCCTTCCCGGTGGCTGACCATAAGGTCGCCGGTAAGAAACAGATACTCAAGGACCTGCTTCGCTGGTTTCCATTTCCACCAACCCCCGCTCTTGTGGCCGGCGGGGGCTTCAAAGTCTCGTGATTGCAGTGGCCCCTCTGTGCGGATTCTGCTCATGATGGATTTCGCCAGTTTTTTGTCGTGGCTACGGGTCGACTGCCAGCCGTTCATCACCGGAATCGAGTACCGGTAGTCTTCGAAGGGGAGAAAGGCAGCGGCGTGACTCCAGTATTCGTACAGTTGTCGATCCAACATCAGCCCGTTCAGGTGGCTGATTTCAATATTATCAACACGACTCTGAATGATATGTTGGTGAGCACGACTAACGACAGAAATGGTATCGATCTGCAGGTACGATAGTCGGTCTATTGCTCGATGGACCGCATGTTTACCGCGGCCGAATTCACTGTCATGCAGCAGTCCCTGCTGCTTCATGAACAGTTTTCGAGCATCGCGCTTACCTAGTTCCATACCTGCCATCATAAAATATTCTGGAAGCGATCATGCTAAGCTTCGAATCGAAATTTGCAAAATCCGGGACACCCAGTATGCGACTGAAACTGTTGTTCTGCCTGATTCTAATCAGCGTAGAGGTTCTGGCAGCGAGCCCTGAGGCTGTTTATGGCAGAGGCGGTATGGTTTCGTCCAGATCGACGCTGGCCTCTGCTGCAGGTATCGAAATGATGAAGCAGGGCGGCAACGCAGTGGATGCTGCGGTGGCGACTGCATTCGCGCTAGCAGTGACCTATCCCTCAGCGGGAAATATTGGTGGCGGCGGCTTTGCCGTGATCCGCTTTCCCAGTGGAGAGGTCATCACCCTCGATCACCGGGAGAAGGCCCCGGCCAAGGCGCATCGAGATATGTACCTCGACAAAGATGGTAACGTCATTGAGGGACTGTCTCGAAATAGTCTGCTGGCAAGCGGAGTGCCGGGAAGTGTTGACGGGTTGTTGACGTTGCTGGAAACCCACGGCACGCTTTCAAGGAAAGTGGTGATGGCCCCCGCCATTCGGTTTGCCGAAAAGGGTTTTGTGATCAACTGGTATATGGCGCGTAGCCTGGGCCGTGTACGGCCACGAATGGCAGCACATGCGGCGTCTATAGAGAAATTTTCTATCGCAGGCGAACTCCTGCAGGATGGCGATGTTTGGCGTCAGCCGGATCTTGCAAAGACGCTCAAAGCGATTTCCCGGCATGGTCGCAAGGGTTTTTACGAGGGTAAGGTAGCAGATCTGATCGTGGCCGAAATGGAACGGGGTGGCGGCATCATCAGCCACGAGGATCTAAAGTCCTATGAATCAGTCTGGCGCCAGCCTGTGCATGGGACTTATCGTGGCTACGATATCTGGAGCATGGGTCCACCCTCATCTGGTGGCGCTCTCATTGTTCAGATGCTGAACATGCTGGAAGTCCATGATATTGGTGCCATGGGTTGGGGTAGTGCCGATGCCGTGCACCTGATGATTGAAGCAGAGCGGCGGGCCTATGCAGATCGGGCGGAGCATCTGGGAGATCCTGACTTTGTCGATGTTCCGCTTGCCATGCTCATGGACAAGAACTACGCCCAAACCCGTTTTTCAGATTTTGACGCTGATAAGGCTACAGACAGCAATAATATTTATCCGGGAAAGGCTGGCAAAGCAGAGAGTCTGGAGACGACCCATTTTTCAGTGATGGATGCGAGCGGCATGATGGTATCGCTGACCACGACGCTGAACAGCTCCTATGGTAGCAAGATCGTCGTGCCAGGTACGGGTATCCTGCTCAATAACGAAATGGATGACTTCTCAGTTAAACCCAACACCGAGAATCAGTTTCAATTGATGGGGCGGGAGGCAAATGCGGTTGAACCCGGTAAGCGAATGTTGAGTTCTATGTCGCCAACGATCGTAACCAAGGACAATCAACCCGTATTGGTTACAGGCTCACCTGGTGGCGGGACCATTATTACAACAACACTTCAGGTGATTCTGAATATTGTTGATCACAAAATGACTATTGAAGATGCTGTCAGCATGCCGCGGTTCCATCATCAGTGGAAGCCGAACTCCATTTTCCATGAACGGTTCGCATTTTCTCCAGATACGAAACTAGCATTGGAGGCAAAGGGGCACATCAACTTCGTTGAGAGTAAGTGGGGCAGAGGAATCGGCGACGCTAACTCAATTTTGTATCGTGACGGTGTTATTCAGGGCGTAAAGGACCCTCGGGCCGACGGTACTGCCGTGGGTTTTTAGGAACGTCGGCGGCTATGAAAGTTCGCTTTCTTGCGGTGGATGGATTCAATCTAATCCGTCGCATCTTCGAGGCAAGGCACGTACAAAGTGCCGCCGATATGGGGTCGGTAGTCGATGCTGCCAGAAGCTCCCTTCAGCGTGCCCTGGGTTCTCACAATCCGACACATGCCGCTGTCGTGCTTGAGGCTCACGACCGAACCTGGCGGCATCTGCTATATACAGACTACAAGGCGAATCGGTCAGCAACGCCAGAGCTGCTGCTGTCTCATTTAGATGATTTCTCAGCGGCGTTCAGTGAGCTGAAAGTCAGTACCTGTTCAGTTGAAAGCTATGAAGCAGACGATGTTATCGCTACCATCGCCGCGGTAGTAGCTTCCCATGAAGGATCGGTGGTTATCCTGTCGACGGACAAGGTTTATCTCCAGATGATTACAGAACGTGTTGTGGTTTGCGATCATTTTGGAGACAGGGTCTATGGGCGGGAGCAGGTTGAGGCGCAGTTGCACATTCCTGTCAGTCAATATACGGATTATCTCGCGCTGGTTGGGGACAAGAGTAACAATGTCAAAGGTGTACCGGGCATTGGTCCCAAATCAGCGGTAGAATTACTTCAGAAATTTGAAACTCTGGAACTGATTCTAAGCAGCGATGTCGACGACAAGCTGGTGAAAAAGGTTCAGGGTGCAGCTGACGAGGCAAGACGTTGTCGTCAGTTGGTCCAGCTCAAGACAGATGTCGAACTGGGTCGTAATCTCAAGTCCTTCAGATTGTAGGAAAATTTTGTGTCGCTCAATACTTCCAGCTTTAAAGCCTACGATATTCGTGGGCGTGTTCCCGATGAATTGAATGAAGAGATAGCGTTTGCGATCGGAAGGGCTTATGCATCCTTTCTGAAACCGAAGTCGGTGGTTGTCGGCCATGACATCAGACTGTCGAGTCCGCTTATTTGTGATGCCCTGATAGATGGTTTAGTGGAGAGCGGGGTCGATGTAGCCGATATTGGCGTGTGCGGTACTGAAGAAATTTACTTTGCCACTGATCACTACGGCTTTGATGGTGGCATTGTTGTCACCGCCAGTCATAACCCGAAAGACTACAACGGCATGAAACTGGTTCGGGAATCATCGAGACCAATTAGTGGCGATACGGGGTTGAATGATATCCGTGATTTGGTTGCTGAAAACAGATTTCCACCCGCCACGGGCAAGGGGGCAAGGTCCGTTCTTGATCACCGGGGTGAATACATTAGTAAACTCCTGGGTTACGTCGATTCGGCGATTCTTAAGCCCCTCAAGATAGTCGTCAATCCAGGCAATGGCGGTGCGGGTCCTGTGGTGAAGGCTCTGGCGCAAAAATTGCCGATCGAATTGGTGGAGGTGAATTTTGAACCAGACGGCGAATTCCCGAACGGAGTACCAAACCCTCTGCTTGAAGAGAACAGGAAACCCACTATCGATGCGATAGTAAAATCAGGTGCAGATTTGGGTATTGCCTGGGATGGAGATTTTGATCGCTGTTTCCTGTTTGATGAAAATGGTCGGTTCATCGAGGGCTACTATATCGTTGGTTTGCTCGCGCAGGCGTTTCTTGATCAACACCCCGGTAGTGCCATCGTGCACGATCCGCGATTGACCTGGAACACCGTTGATATTGTCAGGCGGGGCGAGGGCAGGTCGGTTCTCAGCAAAACAGGTCATGCGTTTATCAAAGAGAGAATGCGAAAGGAAGATGCCATCTATGGTGGTGAAATGAGTGCCCATCACTATTTTAGGGATTTTGCCTATTGTGACAGTGGCATGGTGCCCTGGTTGTTAATCATTGGTTTGATGTCACGTTCCGGCAAGAAATTGTCAGCACTGGTCAACGAAAGAATTGAAAAGTTTCCTGTTTCCGGAGAAATCAATCGAATCATCGAAAATCCAAAACAGCTACTTGATGATCTGGAAAGAGAGTATGGCGCCAGAGCAACGTCAACGGATAAAGTCGACGGACTCAGCATTGAATTTGAGGACTGGCGTTTCAATATAAGATCGTCCAACACCGAGCCGGTGGTCAGGCTAAATGTTGAATCTCGCGGCGATATTAAGCTCATGCAGGAAAAAACTAAAGAGCTGCTAAGCCGTATGGGAGGAACGCCCCCCTGACTCAGATTCTCGAAAACCGCACCTAGTACGGTAGGAGAATACGGTCAGGTACCCTGGGCTCTGAGCTTATCGGCTGCTGTTCTTTCTTCGAGGGAAATCAGGTCCAATAGAATGTGGCCACTCTCCACGAGATAAGGATCAGTTGGCGTTTCGTCTTCAACATGAGGTTCGTCGGTGGCACTACTGTCAGCAGTCGGTGTTCCGACGACAGCCATTTCGCTTCCAGGTACGGGATCGTCCCCATCGTCCTCTTCGCGATCCGGTACAATAGCGCCGCCACCAGTAACCGGTGTTTCGCTGCTGGCAATCGTAGGTTCTTCCTCGTTCAAATCATCCAGGCTCTCTAGAAGATCCAGACCCTGAGCTTCCCGCTTTTTGTTCTCAAGCGTCAACCAGAAGACCTCCCTTTCCTGCTTCTCCTTCACCCGCTCGGTTTCATTGAGGCTAATCGAATCATCTTCATTGAGCGCTTTTCGATAGGCGAATGCTTCCTTCAGAAAGTTGAATTCAGGATTATTGGCGACACGGTCATGATGTAGAGAACGCAATTCCGGGACATAGTGATTGATGGCGTTCTTAGTGCGATAACTTGTGGCATTGATCTGATCCCAGGGCAGGGGGCGATCAAGAGTGCTCTCGCCGATGGAATCGGGGTCATAGCTGGCCGGATAGAGGATATCTGGAATGATGCCTTTTTCCTGTGTGCTCTCGCCTGAGATGCGGTAAAACTTTGCCTGTGTGAGTTTGAGTTGTCCCCGATTGAGCGGTAGCAGTGATTGCACCGTACCCTTGCCAAAGGTCTGGCTGCCTATAATGATGCCGCGATCGTAATCCTGAATTGCTCCAGCAAAAATCTCCGATGCCGATGCACTCAATCGATTGACCAGCACCGCCAGTGGACCGTCGTAGATAACGCTGATATCTCTGTCGTCGAGAATGTCGACCCGGTTACTTTTGCTTCGAATCTGGACCGTCGGGCCACGATCGATAAACAGCCCGGTCAGCATTTTGGCTTCCTGAAGCGAACCGCCGCCGTTGTCTCTTAGATCGATGATGATGCCATCGACATTTTCTTCCAGCAGATCTCTGATCAGTCGTTTGACATCGCGAGTCGTGCTCTTGAAGTTCCGGTCACCTTTCTGCAGGGCTTTGAAGTCTACATAGAAGGTGGGGATGTCGACCACTCCGATCTTCTGAACGTGACCGAATTGCTCCAGTTCTATAATTTCTGATTGCGCCGACTGTTCCTCAAGTTCAACTTTGTTGCGTGTAATATGAATGACCTTTGAGGAATCGGTATCGCTGTTGTTGGCAGAAATGATGTCGAGCCGGACAACTGTATCCTTCTTACCGCGAATAAGTTGAACGACTTCATCCAGGCGCCAGCCGATGACGTCGACCAATTCTCCCTCCTGCCCCTGACCGACGGCCACTATCTTGTCGTTGGGTTTCAACATACCTGTCTTGTCAGCAGGACCTGCGGGGACCAGTGAAACAACCTTGGTGTACTCGTCTTCTAGTTGCAGGACAGCGCCGATGCCCTCCAGGGAAAGACTCATATTGATATTGAAGTTCTCGGATGTGCGCGGTGAAAAGTACTGCGTATGCGGGTCGTAAGTCTTGGTAAACGAATTCATGTAGAGCTGATACACATCTTCGCTATTGGTTTGTCGAGCGCGACTTAGACGATTAGAGAATCTCTTTAGCAGCAGTTCCTGGATCTTGGTATTTTCTTTGTCAGTCAGTTTGAGATTGAGTACGGCATCCTTTATTCGTTTTCTCCAGAGTTCATTCAGCTCAGCTTCTGTTTCCGCCCAGGGTGAATCTTCACGATTCACGAGCAGATCTTCCGGTTTACTGAAGTCAAATCGATCAATGCCTTCTTCCAGCATGGTGACGATACGCTCGAATCGGTCGATGACTCGTGTGTGATAGCGGTTAAAAATCTTGAAGGCCGGGTTCAGATTGCCGCTTCTGAGGGCGTTGTCCATGGCGAAGCGGTACTGCTCAAAGCCTTCGATATCACTCTTGAGGAAATAGCTTTTACTTGGATCAAGGTCATCAAGATAGGTGTCGTAGATACGTGACGAAAGATCGTCATCGAGTACCGTCGGCACGTAGTGTCGAGATGCCAGAGCATCGACGATATTCTGGGTCGTCGTGCTGTGCACAGCCATGGGGGCAAGTTTTGCCGGCGAGCCGACAGTGGCCAGCGCGGGGCTGCATATTGTGCCGATGAAGAGGGCGGCGATCAGCTTCTTCATATTGAAACAACCTTATTAATTCTGAGGATCAGGTTCTTAGTCGGCCGGAATGGCGTTTTAGTTCAGTTTAGTTGTGAAACAACAGCTATATCAAGACCTTAGAGCGTCTTCTTTTGCCGTTCGACCGAATTCAGGTGCGAATGTG
This sequence comes from Gammaproteobacteria bacterium, assembly GCA_018656865.1. Lineage (GTDB taxonomy): Bacteria > Pseudomonadota > Gammaproteobacteria > Pseudomonadales > Azotimanducaceae > UBA9659. Next base: position 11,185 of record JABHYO010000132.1, read on the forward strand.
TCATAATCCGTCGCAGATTTTGGAAACCAGGTGAGTTTTACGTGATAAAAACGTTAATTATCAACACGTTAGCAGTTGTTCTTGTTGCGCTTTCTTTACATGTCAACGGTCAGGACGAAAGTTCTACAGATCAGGATTCTTCTTTGAGCCACGATCTTGGCTACTTCTACGGCTATTCTTTCGGCAACATGCTGAAGGATGGCAAGAGCAGTGATGCCGATCTGGAAAGCCTTATGCGCGGACTCAAAGACTCACTCAACCAGGTGCCACCGGCGCTGAGCGTCGAACAGCGGGAGATGATCTTTGCTGTGGTCAGAAAACGTCAGGCTGAGGTTCAAGAAGAACGGGAGAAAGCTCAGGCAGCAGAGCAGGAGGCTCAACAGTCGCAGGGTGAAGCCAACCTGAAAAACGGCGAGGCATTCCTGCTGGAAAATGAGAAACGGGAAGGCATACTGGTCACAGCATCGGGTCTGCAGTATGAAGTCCTTGAAGATAAAGAGGGTCCAAAGGCGCAGGCCTCGAGTACAGTCCTGGTTAATTATCGAGGTACCTTTCTCGACGGTGAGGTGTTCGATGAATCTCGGGATTCTCCTGTTGAGTTTGGCTTGCAGCAGGTCATCGGTGGGTGGACTGAAGGATTGCAACTGATGAGTGCTGGCGACAAATTCCGGTTATATCTGCATCCTGACCTTGCTTACGGTGCAGGAAGCGTAGGCCCGATCCCACCAAATTCTGTCCTGATCTTTGATATCGAGTTGCTTGAGATTAAATAGGACGCGCACGTGATTCGTGTCTTGAAAGACCCGCTTATTAGACGCTTTATTTCCGCTTCTTTTTTTGCGGCGGCATTCGTCTGGGTGGCCGTTCGCTATTTTGACGTGGAAACAGAAGTCGTCTGGGTGCTGCTGACTTTTTCCGTGCTGTTCGTGCTCGGACTGATAGTAGTGGGGTTTATGCTCACGCCATTGGTGCGGCTGTTTCGTCGTGAGCCGACTTTGCTCTCAAAAATTGGCGAGCCGGCGGATGAAGAAAATGTCAGTCGAACGCCAGAGGACGAATGAACCGATCAACTCGGGGGAGGTAGTAGTCGTCATAGTCGACAGAAAAAGCCACCGTATGGGCTCTGCCTGTAATTCGATCCCTTGAAACCAATCCGATGGCACGCGAATCGGCACTGTTGTCCCGATTATCGCCCAGCATGAGGTAGTAGCCCTCCGGGACTTCTATTGGACCGAAGCTGTTACGGTGATTCGGGTCTGATGGTCGCAACATCACAGGATGACGCTTGTTGCCAATTTCTTCGAAGAAAAACGCATGTCGGTGCCGCTGGTACAGGTCAAGCTGTTGAATGATCTCCATGTCCAGTTGACTGTAGCTGGCGGGTTCGCTGTTGATAAACAGCTGGTTATTACGCATGGCAATAGTATCACCCGGGGTTCCAATCACCCTTTTAATCAGAAGTTTTTCATCTCGGGGAGAGTAGAAAGTCACTATTTCGCCGTGGGTCGGGTCAGCCCATTTCTGCAACTGCCAGTCGGTGAAAGGGATTTTCAGGTCGTAGGCGATCTTATTGACGACGACGCGGTCGCCCTCGAGGATGGTCGGTTTCATTGACCCGGTTGGTACCTGGTTCCAGTCAGCGACCGCAGAGCGGAATAGAATCATGACGACAAGGAAAATCGCCAACCCACGATACTCGATCCAGAAATTGCGAACTCTGGACTGCGAACCCTCAATGATCTTAGTTAACAACCGTCAATGCATCCCTGATCAGTTGCAATCAGTCTACCCAGAAGCGGTTTCGATTTCTATGATACCTGTACAAAACCGTTTTTGATCTGTAATCTAAGTGAGCAAGATGCAGTAAGCTCTTGATATAACGCCAGAAAAGGTTCGACGTTCATGCTCAGAATTCAATACAAGGACGGTAGCGGTGATGCGGTCGATCTTGCGCCACCCGGTAAAACCATTGGTCAGGGTAGTGTAAACGACATTGTTATCGACAAACCCGATGTCAACGGATTCCACGCAGATATCAAAGTGGAAGACGGGCAGGCCGTTATCACGGACATCAATTCATCTTCAGGTACTTTCGTTAACGGAGACAAAATTGGTGGTCCGACCAACCTACGCGACGGTGATATTGTCACCGTCGGTGGAATTGAGTTTGAAGTGGTGGAAGAAGACCCCACTGGTGGTGGTAAGACACTGGTACTGTCAGGTACAGCATTGCTTGAGGTCGGTTCCGGTAGTTGGTCCCTGGTCGCGGACTCAGGTCCGGAGAAGGGGCAAGTCATACCCATCGTCGAGCGTGTTGAGATTGGCAGGGCATTGGAATGCGATATTTCCATCCTGGAACCGGCTCTTTCCCGCAAGCATGCCGAACTGGAGTTAGACGGAGATAAACTGATTGCCAGAGATCTTGGGTCAGTCAACGGTACCTGGGTCAATGCGGAAAAAATTGAAGGTGAAGTCGAACTGAAGGATGGCGACAGACTGCAATTCGACAAGATCAAGTTTATCGTCACTGCACCGGCTTGACGGGGTAACCCCCTGTTCTAAGCGCCGCCTCAATCTGCTCCAAATGTGACCTGTCCCGGGTTTCCAACGTGATGGAAACGTCGACCTGACCGATAGGGGCACTCGGTGATAGCCTCTCATGATTAATTTCCAGGACGTTAGCCCCTGTCTCTCTAAACACACTGAGTAGTGACTCGAGATTACCTGGCCGGTCCCTGATAATCGTTTCTACCCGGGCAATGCGCCCGTCGAAAACCAGACCCTGATCAATAATTTTGGAAAGCAGGTTAACGTCAATATTCCCACCCGAAACAATTGAGACTACGTTCTTACCATTAAGATGCGGCAGGCGATTATTCACGAGCGCAGCCAGTGGTGTAGCGGCAGCACCTTCGACAACCAGTTTTTCAATCTCAAGCATCAGCATGATAGCGTTGGCGATCTCATCGGCGGATACAGATACAACCTCATCGACCAGAGCGTTGACGATACGGAGATTCTCTGCAGAAACCTCTCGCACAGCAATACCATCGGCAATCACCGGTGCTGCTTCAACCAGTGTCGGTGCACCTTCCTGCAGCGCCTGATGCATGGCGTCACAATTTTGCTCTTCGATACCAATGATGCTGATGTGCGGTGCCCTCGCTTTGACCCAGGTGGCAATGCCGGAAATCAAGCCACCCCCACCGACAGGCACAAGCACAGCGTCCACATCGGCAGCGAATTCGCTTTCGAGTAGCTCGACAGCGATCGTGCCCTGACCGGCGGCGATCATCGGATCATCAAAAGGATGAATATAGGTACGCTTCTCCTTTTTTACGATCTCCTTCGATGCCGCCATAGCGTCGTCGAAAGTTTCTCCTATGAGCATGACTTCAGCACCCCAGTGTTCCGTTGATTTCACTTTGACAATGGGGCTGTACTTCGGCATCACGATCTTGACGGAGATCCCGAGCCGGTCACCATGGTAGGCCAGCGCCTGGGCATGGTTACCTGCACTGGCGGCAATGATTCCGCGAGCTTTTTCTGCATCAGTGAGAGTGAGCAATTTGTTCAGGGCACCTCGCTCCTTGAAGGACCCCGTCATTTGCAGGTTCTCCAGCTTGAACAGCGTGTTCGCGCCGGTAATGTCTGTCAGGGTCTGCGATCGCACAAGCGGGGTGTTGACGATATTGCCACTGATGCGGTCGTGTGCCTCTTCGATATCTTTTGGTTCTATGTAAAAGTTCATAGCGGGCTCCCATCCGGGCTGCGGATGATATTGTACCGCAGTGTCGGATCTCGAATGTGGGCCAGCGATATCTGCCGCAGGGATGGCAGAGTACCGCAGACCTTTTGTAAATGCAGGAGAGGACAGGCGGCCGACACTCAGTTAGCCAAGGGAAATACCCATCAGTGGGGAACCGGCGCATATGGTTGAACTCGTCAGCGGCTATTAAGTAAGGTTTTTTGGCGACAAGTCAGATCCCCAAACTTTTTATCGATGCTGATCCCGGCTCAATTCTGGTTGGCGATGCCAGGGATTTCGCACGAAACCTGCCGAATCAACAGCAGGTGACTGTCAAAGGTTTGCACTTTATTCAGGAAGATTCACCCAGCGAGATCGGTGAAGCTGTGGCGAAGTTTGTTAAGGGGGTGAGCGCGGGCTAACAACGCTCGCTAGCGAAGAGGCGTCTGACTGACCACAGGTGTACGCAGCAGTTTTGCAATCTCAATAAAGCCGGGGGGCTTACCCGTCATCAGAATACCGACTCTGAAAATTTTGGCAGCAAGCCAGAACGCAGCCACAATGGAAATTACGAGCAACAGGGTGGTCACAACATACTCTATGGTCGTTGGAGGCCCGGCAGCGCGATTCATCATGACAAAAGGCGTAAGAGGCGGAATATAGGACAGTGTCTGGGCGAGCGTTCCATTCGGGTCGCGGCCGATGGGGACCATCAGCAGTATGGGTACCATCTGAATTAGTTGCACCGGCAGAATCAGGTTCTGAGCTTCTTTCAGGTTATTGCACATTGATCCCAAGCCGACTAACAGTGCCGCGTAAAGCAGATAACCAAGCAGGAAGTACATCAAAAAAGAAAGCAGGAACGAAGGGTCTGCCAATACCATGGACAGATCGATCGGTAATTCGATTCCAATCAGGAGCGGCAGACCGACAAAGAAAGAAAGCGCCATCAGCAACCAGGCAAAGACAAGCGTCAAACCCGTTGCCGCGATGCCGACAATTTTTCCACCCATCAGCGTAATCGGCGACACCGAAGACAGCAGAACCTCAATCAATTTGTTGGATTTCTCTTCGATGGTGTTGGTGATCAGCATCTGAGTATTGATCAGGATGGATACCCAGAGGAAATATACGAAGGCTACGGGTGCCCATTGCCTGGCGATATCGGTTTCATCAACCTGTTCTTCGCTGCCGTCTTCGTCCAGTTTGACCCCCTCAAAAGAAAACGCTTCGTTGATCCAGGCTGCAGTCTCATCGTCAATGTTGCTGAGTGTGAGCTTCCTGTCTCTGACATACAGATTAATCTGATTTCGAAACCAGGTCTCCAGATCACGGTCAGTCAGATTGTTTGAAACGTAGCGAGCACCCTGGTTGGATTCCACAGGGTTGGGACCGATGACGAAGTAAGCAAAAAGTTCACCATCACGGATCATCTGATTCAAAATATCCAGATTTTCTTCCGAAATTCGGACGTAATCGTTGGTGCTCATACGTCGAGAAAATCGTGCCTTGTCCTCAGCCGTCAGGTTTTGCCACCATTTTCTGATGTTAACGGACTCCAGATCGAAAAAATGTCTCAGTCTCTTGGAATAGCTGTCATCAGCTACTTTGCCTTCAAAGATGATATCGATGACATTTTCGATGAGATCGTCAGGCAGTGCCCGTAGTTCTGGAAAGTGGGTGGCTAGAAAGGGTGGTAGATGATCTTCCTGGCCTTTCGCAAAATTGGTGATCAGGTATCCAAAATCACGACGGAGGATGGCGCGATCAACAGCCTGGAGTGTTTCACCGGATTCGTCTATGACGGCGTACTGCTGGGTCGATCGTGTTGATTCGACCAGAATGGGCACCAGCGCGATCATGATCAGCACCAAAGGCATCATCAGGATGCCAATCCAGAACCCCTTTGTGCGGACATTTTCGAGATATTCGCGTTGGGCGATAAGAAACATGCGATTCATGAAGTACTACCACCGACTGACCTGACAAAAATCTCATGCAGGGATGGTTCTTTCACGGTAAAACTGTGCAACGTCACCGCGTCCATCAGTGACTTCAGGGTTCTCTGGGGATCAGTGCCGGATGCCAGTGACAGCTCGGCCGATCGGCCCATGTTGTTGACGCGAACAACACCCGGTTGATGCAGCGAATCAGGATCGCCATCATATTCAAGAAGGAGAGTTGGTTCGAACTCCCTTTTTAGATCGGTAACTGAACCGTCGAGTATTTTTCTGCCTTCGTTAACAAGCAGAATCGAGTCGCAGATCTGTTCAGCCTGTTCCATGATATGGGTAGAGAAGACGACGGTTTTGCCTTTTGAACGAAGGTCGAGGATGATTTCCCGGACCAACTCGACATTGATCGGGTCGAGGCCCGAAAAAGGTTCATCGAGGATGACAAGATCCGGGTCGTGAATGAGCGTAGCGATGATCTGAACCTTCTGTCCCATACCTTTTGACAGACCTTCGCAGTGCAGGTCTTCGCAATCGAGCAGACCAAACTGATCGAGTAGCAGCCTGGCCCGTTTCGTGGCTTCACGTCTGCTCATACCCTTCAATGTGCCAAAGTAGGTGATGAGATCCCGGGTTTTCATTTTTTTGTAGAGACCTTTTTCTTCGGGAAGATAGCCGAGGCGGTCCTTTACTCGCTCAGGCATTGAATCACCGAGCACGGTTAGATCACCGGAATCGGGATAGAGGATGCTCATAATCATTCTGATGGTACTGGTTTTGCCGGCGCCATTTGGTCCGAGAAAGCCGTAGACGGTTCCTTCGGGCACTTTGAAGGACAAATCCCTAACAGCATGATGATCACCGAAGTATTTATTTACTCCATGCAGTTCAATGCTGTTCATTCCTGAAGATAGTCCTTTAGCTTCTCCAGGGTTTCTGCCACAAACAGTTGTCGGTAGTCGTCGTAAATACAGCTGGAATGTGGCGTGATCACGATGTTGTTCAGCTGCCAGAGTGGTGAATCAGGAGATAGTGGTTCCTCGTCAGTGACGTCGAGAAAGGCGCCCGCAAATATATCCCAGTATTCGATCAGATCATCGGAATAGAGGGCGTTGCCACGCCCGAAATTGTAGATAAACGCACCGCGTTTGCAGCGTGAAAGGCGCTCGGGAGACATGAATCGATCCGTGTCATCTTCTCCCGGAAGCAGCAGCACGATATGGTCTGCCTGCGGCAGCAGCTCCGGGAGGGCATCGATTCCATGGGTCTCGATGTCTCCCTCGGCTTTCGTGGGCGATTTTCGGACACCAATGACCCTTGCGCCGGTTACCCCAATCATTTCGGCACAACGCTGACCGATGTTTCCGAGTCCAATGATCAGGACAGTTTGAGATCGTAATAGTCGGCTGTCCTGCTGGAGATTTCTGTCCCATTCTCTTTTACGGAAATTATCGATCATGGCCGGAATACTGTGATTCATGTGCAGAATGGCGTGCAGCAGTGATTCGGCGAGGACATCGCCATGAAAGGTACCGTGAACGAGATGAACTCTGCCGTCCGGGTCCGGTTCGACCCAGTCAGCACCGGCTGCCGGTGTGAATATCAGTTCGAGGTTGGGGCAGTGGGCATACCAGTCAACTGGAAAGTCCCAGGTGAGTACGAAGCGAGCGTTTTTGGCGGATGAGAGAAAGGATGCTTCGTCCCGATGGACTCTAATTGTCATGTCTGGAAAGTGGTCTGTAAAGGCGCTCAGGTCCTTTGCCGAGAAATCGAATGCTGAGACGTCATTCCAGAGGCATGAGTGTAGTTCCATAGGTTAGAATTATACCCCGCTCAGGACACGAACTTCTGTCAATCAGTCATGTGGATCAAGACAAGCTGCCGGTTGGAACTCGACTACGTGTCTCCAACTCAATTAATACTGATGCTGCGACCCCGCAGTGGCGCGAGCCAGTGGGTTTCCAGTGAGACCTATGAGCTCAGCCAGCAGGTTGAAGTTGTTGAATACACAGATCAGTACGGAAACCTCTGTCAGCGGCTGATTGCGCCGAAGGGCGGGTTCGTCATTGAAACTTCAGCCACAGTGAATACACCGGATCTGATGGATATGGGTGCGGGTGATCCCTTCGTCGATATCTCCAGGTTACCTGATGAGACGCTTCGCTATCTGGTACCGTCACGCTACTGTGAATCAGATAGGTTTGGCGGTCTCGCGCTCGAAATTGCGGGGCCGAGCAACAGCGGTTACGACCAGGTAGAACGTATAGTCGACTGGATCAGGGAGGAAGTCGCCTACGCCCCGGGGACGAGCAGTACGCCTTGTTCAGCCTCAGAGATACTGGAGACAGGGGCGGGTGTCTGTAAGGATCTGGCACACCTGGCCGTCGCCATGTGTCGCAGTATCAGCATCCCGGCGAGATTCGTGGTTGGCTATCTGCACGGATTGGAACCCATGGATCTGCACGCCTGGTTTGAGGCTTATGTCGGTGATCGCTGGTATACCTTCGATCCGACCCAAAAAGACCTTAGAGGTGCGAGAGTTTCAATTGCCTATGGCCGGGATGCGGCGGATGTGGCCATTTATCATCAGTTTGGTCCGCCCGCTATCTACACCGACATGACAGTCTCGGTGAAAGAGATACAGCCCTGAGCGATACTTGGCTCAATCTCCATGGGACCTGCTCAAGAATTGTGGGGTAAGCAGTTTCGTAGACGGGCATAGACAGCCCTGAGCGATACTTGGCTCAATCTCCATGGGACCTGCTCAAGAATTGTGAGGTAAGCAGTTTCGTAGACGGGCATAGACAGCCCTGAGCGAAACTTGGCTCGATCTTAATGGGACCTGACCTGCGCAAGGATTGTGGGGGGGCAGCCAATTGGTAGGCGAACATAGAGAGCTAACAGAGATTAACGTTCACTCTTACGGTCATGATTTGAGATTCGCCAACGTGGCCAGTGAACAGGCCGCTGACCGGCGGTATGTCGTCGGGTAGCAATGCAACCGCTACCGGGACATGATTTTCGGCTGTCATCACATTGCAGGTAGGGTCGAAGCCAGTCCAGCCTGCACCCGGCAGATAAACCTCGGCCCAGGCGTGGGTGTGGCCATCGCCAAGGGAGGTTCCTTCAGTGTGGAAATAACCGCTGACAAACCTTGCGGCAAATCCTGCCTGCCTGGCGGCAACGACATAGAGCCAGGCGTAGTCACGACAACTGCCTGTCAATGTTGCCAGCGTTTGCTCTGGCGCCTGAACGCCTTCTTCGTGACGTTCTTGATAGTTACAGCTTGTATTGATGGCTTTATTAAGATCCTGCAGGAACTGAAGCGTGTCCGCTGTCCCCGTCATGAGTTCCCCAAGCCAGTTGTCGAATTCAGCGCCCTGTGCTGAACTGTTCCGGTACGCGCCAAGCGCAAGCGCTTCTGCCGCGGTATAGGCGAATGGGATTCGGCGGATATGATCCAGCAACGGCGGTTCCGTTCGACTCGATAGATAGTGGGTGACCACCACTTCACTGGTTATAACCAGACGAGTGACAGGTGTCTCGTCAAAAGTTGCAAGGGCGACTGAATTATCCAGCTCGTCCCGGTGCCAGCTCACTAATGCCGGTGGGTCGAACTCAAGTCGAGATTTCTCGATGCGAATGTCATGGCCGTCCCTGGGCCTTACCAGGATTTTATGAGGCCCTAGCAAGACCTTGTTGCCGTAGTTGTATTCTGTCTGGTGAAATATCCTGAAGCGCTGCACTCAGAAAACTCCTCTATTCGTCCTGATCCTTGGCCCGGTATATTTTCCGGATACGTTCCGCCTCCTGATGGTCCCGTGCCAGCAGTCCCTTTATGTGAACCTCGATCAGTTCCTCTGGGCTTCTGTATACGGCGATCTCATTGCCTTCGTGGACGACGACAACCTCGTTTGGAGATTCGCGGTAATAAACCCGGGATGGATCAGTCATGAGATGGTGCCTGTCTGTGCTTGGCTTCAGTATTGGAACTCAGGTAACCGAACCGTGATGCCGTCCAGTTCATCGGTCATCGGAATCTGACAGCTAAGCCGGGACTCGTCGGTTCTGTCCGGGTTAAGGTCAAGCATGGACTCTTCCTGCTCGCTGCGAGCTCCGAGTCGTGCCTGCCAGTCTGCGTCAATCAGGACGTGACAAGTTGCGCACGAACATTCACCGCCACAATCTGCATCGATTCCAGGGACGAGGTTGTTGGTGGCGGCAACCATGATCGATTCACCCTTGCTGGCATCAACAACGTGTTCTGTGCCATTGAACTCGATGAACTTGACTTGTGGCATTACGACAACTCCTGATTCTTCTGTGAAAAAAAGTGGCTAGTTTAACAAGGATTTCAATTCGAACTCCGGATTTGCAAGGTCAGGCGCGTTTACCGCCTTTCCATAAAGTTGCTTGCAGACCATAAACTCGCGAGGGCTGTTTACAGCATCGACTGCGACAACTTTGCCATCGTTAAGATAGAAAACGGCGAATTCGTTGGTGGATTTGTCCCCCCGGATGACAGAACTGTCGCCATCTGAGGAAAAGCCGACCATCTGTAGTTTTAGCTCGTATTGATCACTCCAGAACCAGGGTATGGCAGCGTAGACCCTGTCGCCGCCCAGCATATTGGCGCTGGCGACTCTGGCCTGTTCCATGGCATTGGGCACGGATTCGAGTCGAAGCCGGCGATTCAGCAGGGGGTTTGGGTGATTGGTACAGTCCCCTGCTGCGTAAATGTCCGGGTCCGATGACCTGCAATGATCGTCAACAACAATGCCGTTTTCGCATTTGAGCCCGGCAGTCTCGGCCAGCTCAACATTCGGGATAATACCGATGCCGACAATGACCAGGTCTGCCTCAATTATTTCATCTCCGCAGAGCACTGCAGAAACACTGCCGTTTCCCTGGAACCCGCTGACCGTGGTGTTGGTCATTATGTTCACACCTCGGCCGGCATGCAGTTGGTGATAGTAGGCACTCATTTCGGGTGTGGTGACTCGTTGCAGGATTCTGTCTTCCATTTCCAGCACGGTTACATCAAGACCTGATGTTCTGGCGACAGCCGCAACCTCAAGGCCGATATATCCACCGCCGACTATACAGATGCGACTGGCGGACCCCATGGATTCGCGAATACCGTCGACATCACCCATTGTCCTAAGGTAATGGATACCTTCAAGATCGCTGCCGGTAATGTTTAATATTCTCGGGCGTGAGCCAGTCGCGATTAGCAGTTTGTCGTATTCAAAGCGATCGCCTCCGGTCGTCGTGACGGATTTTTCTGATGGGGCGATTGACCCTACTCGAGTGCCCGTTTTCAGATCGATATTCTTGTCCACATAAAATTTTTCAGGCCTGACCAGTAGGCGGTCAACACCGACTTCGCCGGAAAGGTATTGTTTTGATAGAGGAGGCCGCTGATAGGGCGCGGAATCCTCGTCGCCGAGGATGGTGATCGTACCTTCGAAACCTTCCTGTCTTAAGCTGGCCGCAGCCTGACCAGCGGCCTGACCTGCGCCGATGATAACGATGCCTGACATTGTTACTCCATTGGGGCGTGCTGAAAGCGATATTCTACCGAAGAGTCCGTGAGGCGGGTACCATTGCCATCTTCATGAATATATATGCGTGAATACCAGGGTTCTTATGCCTGACCTGCTAATTTTGTCTGCCTACGACGCCCAGAGCCATCAGCTTTGGCGGCATGCGCTGGCAGCCTTCCTGACTGACAATCAACCGGAGTGGACGATTCGCCAGGTTGCACTTTCTCCCAGGTACTTCAGTTGGCGCAGCCGGGGGAATTCTCTGACTTTGGCTCTGCACCCGGAGATCCAAAAGCCACCCGATCTGATCATCGCGACATCCATGACGGACCTGTCGGCACTTCGGGGAATGAATCGTCATGTTGCCGAGGTTCCGGCTATTGTCTATTTTCACGAAAATCAATTTGCTTATCCCGACACTCACAGGGAAGGGCAACTTGAGCGTCGGATCACCAGCATTTACACCGCTTTGAGCGCAGACCGCTGCTTCTTTAACAGCGAGTTCAATCGATCAACTTTTCTTACAGGCTCGGATGAACTGCTGGCGAAGATGCCGGATGAAGTGCCATCTGGAGTTGTTGACACGATTCGAACTGAATCCAGGGTTGTGCCGGTGGCTTTGGGCAAGCCATTGCCGGCTGGGGCCAGATCAGAAAGACTGAGAATCGTTTGGAATCATCGCTGGGAACACGACAAGGGACCTGAGCAGTTACGAGATATTGTTGAAGCTCTACTGACGGAAAACGTGGATTTTGAAATGAGTTTGCTCGGCCAACAGTTCAGACAGACACCTGAAGCCATGGAAGAAGTTGCGTCGCTTCTTGCCTCTGCAGGGCGACTGAGACACAAGGGGTTTATCGACGACAGGCATCAGTACTTTGATCAGTTGAGCCAGCATGACATCGTGCTGTCGACAGCCCAACACGAGTTTCAGGGGCTCGCCGTCCAGGAAGCTATGAATTGTGGTTGTATACCCGTCGTGCCGGATGGTCTTAGCTATCCTGAATATGTTCCACGGCAGTATCGTTTCGATACTGTCAATGAGGCGGTCAGCGTTGTTGTCCGGATTGCGCGGGGTGAGAGAGAAAATCTATCTCTGGCAGCGTTCAGTTGGGCTGCTATTGGTCCTGTCTGGCTGGCCGAAATTGATTTACTACTCAGGCAACGAAAAACAGCCTGACAGCGTCCAGGCGAACCTGGGATTTTTCAATGGCAAATGCCAGTTCCTGGCGAGAACTTTCCAGGAACTCTATTTCATCCTGCCTGACATTGGGATTAATCTCTGCGAGGGCGCGTAGCCTCTGAATTTCCCCGTCCAGTTGAGCAGTCATGGCGGATAAGGCATCGGCCTGCATGGGTTCAAATTTTTGTCGGGCGGCGTCTTCAGCCTTTGAAATGAGTCTTCTGATGGTGCCTTCCTGCTGGGCAATAATTTTCGCAATTGCGTCATGGTCAATTTCCAGCGGGTTCTCCCAGGCTTGATAGGCGACGTTGCCCGCAACGTCTGTACCCTGTGTTGTGATCATGGAGCGCACCACACGCGGTGGCAGGTATCGGTCGGCGCCGAGGTCTGCTGGAGCAATACACTCGATGACATGAAGGGACTCGAGCATCATCGTGCCTGTTTTTACACCGGGAATTTTAACCACGATAACCGTACAGTTGCCGGTGATATCCGATACCACGAGATCCAGGGCCTGTTCGACCAGGGGATTTTCCCAGGTGAAGTAGTGAACATCTTCTCTTGCCAGCGCCGTCTGCCTGTCAAAGGTGTAGGTCAGTCCGTCATCCGGCAACTCCGGGTACCGGTATCGGTCCTGGGTTTCCGCGCTGACAGGGCTGTGGCGAACCATGCTTTCGGTCGGTTTAACATTGAAAATCTTGTCTGAAATGACTTCGGATTCAAGGCCGACAAGATCGAAGGAGGATTCCAGATAGGTTTCCAGGTCATCTCCGACGCCATGGGTGGTGATCTCTTCGAGCAAATCATCGGATATTGCCGGATCGTGAGAATTGAGTTCGATCAGTCTATCGCGGCCCGTGCTTAGCGCTTCTGTTCTGAGATCACATTCATTCCTGGCCTGCTCAACGATGTTATCTGCTCTGTCGGAATCCAGGGTCGGTAGCTCATCAAAGATCAATTGCGCCGCTGCATTGGGCGCATCAAACAGGGAAAACCCCTCATTGAATATGCGTAGCAAAAGTGCCTGCTCTGTGGCCTCAGCGAAGGGGATGTGGATGATCACGTCTTCAGACTGACCGATACGATCCAGACGGCCAATACGCTGTTCGATCAGATCGGGACTGGGTGGCAGGTCGAACATGATCAGATGATGGGCGAACTGGAAGTTTCTGCCTTCACTGCCAATTTCAGAGCAGACCAATACCTGGGCACCTCGCTCCGATTCGGCAAAGTAGTTGGCCGCCCGATCCCGCGCAACGAGATCCAGACCTTCATGGAAAGCCACCGAGCGCACGGTTGTTCGATCTCTGATGTAACGTTCCAGTGCAATTGCGGTTTCTGCTCGAGAGCAGATCAAGAGAAACTTCTCACGTGTGCTGGTCAGCAGATCCACCAGCCAATCGGTTCTGGCGTCCCGTTCCTGCCAGTTCGCGGCGTTGCTGGAAGGGAAGCTTTCCCTATCCAATTTGTACTGACGGAGTATTCGCCGCTGAAAACCGGCGACAGACTCACGTACGTTTCTGAATAGAACACGTCCAGTACCGTGCCTGTCCAGCAATGTGCGCACCAGGTCATCGTCATCCTCAGGTGCATGTTCACCCAATCTGGTTCTGATCAGCTTCCGGGTTTTATCGTCAATAACAGCATGGTGTCCCGTCACTTTCTGGATAAGGAGCGCAACGTCTTCATAGCCGCTTTCCTCGTCAAGAAACTCCTGGTAGTCATGGTAACGGGAGGGGTCCAGTAACCTCAGGCGACTGAAGTGTCCCAACCTCCCAAGCTGTTCGGGAGTAGCGGTCAGTAGCAGCAAACCTTTGGCGCTCTTGCTCAACGTCTCCACCGCCTGGTAGTCCTCTCCTGCGTGACCCTGCTGCCAGTGAAGATGGTGGGCCTCATCGACAACAATTAGATCCCAATCAGCTTCAGTGGCCTGGGCCAACCGTTCGGGGTTGTCCAGGAAAAGTTCGAGTGAGCAGAGCATCAGCTGCTGGGCATCGAAGGGGTTATCGATGCCAGGATTGTTGATGTCAGGCTCGTCGTCTTCGAACTGTGGCCGGTTGTCAGCTTCGATCTCCTGGCAGCGTTCTTCGTCCAATATGGTGAATTGCAGGTTGAAACGACGAATCATTTCTACAAACCATTGAAAGGTCAGAGCTGGCGGTACGATCACGAGAATCCGGTTTGCCCGCCCGTTGGTCAACTGCCGCGACATGATCAGACCTGCTTCAATGGTCTTCCCCAGACCGACCTCGTCTGCCAGCAACACCCTTGGTGCATATCGAGTCGAGACTTCATGAGCGACATAAAGCTGATGGGGAATCAGTGACACTCTTGGTCCAAGCAGTCCCCGAACCGGCAGTGCGGAGAGTCGTGCCCGGTGTTGTAGTGTGGCATAGCGCAGATTGAACCAGCGGTTGTCATCGAACTGGTGGGTAAAGAGGCGCTCCTCCGGTTTGCTGAAGGTAACATTGGGGTCGAGATCAGTTTCGATAATGGCAGTCTGGGTACCGTTGTAATTACCCTCATAGATCAGAATGCCCTCGCGGTCGGTGACATGACTGATTTCAATCTCGATATCATCCAGCGTTTTTATCCTGTCACCGGGCGTAAACTTGACGCGACTCAGGGGCGCCTGGTTGCGGGCATAGGTTCTAACCTCATCGACGAGGTCGAAGCAGATAGTAATCAGACGGTGCTCAACGGTCAGGATGCGACCGATTCCGAGATCCGGTTCGGCGTTGCTGATCCATTTCTGGCCTGGCTTGAATTCGTTAGGGTCCTGGGTCATGGCGGTTGTGTTATCTTAATAACCTTTGTTTGAGAGAGTAGCTAATGGATATCGAAACCAAAACTGAACTCGAAGCGGCCGCATTCCGTCGGCTGGTACAGCACCTGGATGAACATAAAGAGGTCCAGAATATTGACCTGATGAACCTTGCCAGCTTCTGTCGGAATTGCCTGAGTAAATGGTATAAAACGGCGGCAGAGGATAAAGGAATTAACATGGATCTTGAAGAGGCGAAAGAGATTATTTACGGCATGCCTTACACCGCATGGAAAGAAAAGTATCAGACGGAAGCCACGCCGGAACAACTAGCGGTATCTGCGGAGCGACACAAATAGTGAGACATCTGCAGCTTCTTTTTCTGCTGTTGCCGCCACTTGCATTCGCTGGCACCTACGATGAGTTTGCTTTTGAAATCTACAAAGAACTTGTCGAGTCGGATACCACGCATTCCTCCGGCGATACGCTCACCGTTGCCCAAAATCTTGCCGCCCTGTTGAAGGCAGAAGGTATTCCTGAGGAGGACATTCATGTTGTCGAACACGGTGGTAAGGGTAATCTGGTTGCCAGGGTTCGCAGTCCGGCCCCGGAAGCAAAGCCTGTGCTGTTCCTGGCCCATATGGATGTAGTGGAAGCCGATCCGGCTGACTGGAGTATTGACCCCAAAAAGTTAAACGAAGATGAAGCCTATTACTATGGTCGCGGTACCCTGGATGACAAGGACGAAGTGGCAATTCATGTCACTAACCTGATCCGCCTGCACCGTGAAAAGAAGCCGCTGAATCGTGACGTTATAATTGCCATCACAGCGGACGAGGAGGGAGGACCTGACAACGGCGCCAGGCATCTGGTGCAGGAACATCGTCAGCTAGTTGATGCGGCCTTTGTTATTAATGAAGGAGGAGGCGGCATAATTCGTGACGGCGATTACATCGCCAACACTGTTCAGGCAGCAGAAAAGGTCTATCAGTCTTATACACTTGAGATAACAAATGCCGGTGGCCACAGTTCTCTGCCTCGATCAGACAATGCCATTTATCAGTTGGCGACCGCGTTAAAAAGAATAGAAGCTCACGCTTTTCCCGTTATGCTGAACCAGACCACACGAGCCTACTTTTCCGGTCAGATTGCAATTCAGAGCGGTGAAGCCGCCGAAATGATGAAAGGTTTGCTGGAAGATCCGCCTGTTCCTGAGAGCATCCACTATTTCGAAGACCAGCCCGCGATTAATGCGAGACTTCGTACAACCTGCGTTGCAACACAACTAATTGCAGGCCACGCGGAAAACGCACTGCCTCAACGCGCCAGGGCGACGATTAACTGCCGTGTTTTTCCAGGCATGCCGGTAGATGAGGTCAGGCAGACCCTGATTAGTGTGTCTGATATGGAAGGTTTGACGGTAACGCCGGTAAAGGAGGCTATGCTGAGTGATGCATCACCGCTGAATCAGGAAGTTATGGGTCCGATTAAATCCATCACTGAGTCCATGTGGCCGAACGCTGTCGTCCTCCCGACTATGAGTACAGGCGCCACCGATGCGCTGTTCTTCCGTAATGCCGGGATTCCCGTGTATGGTGTGTCCGGCATCTTTGCCGACATCTCAGACAACCGGGCTCATGGGCGCGATGAGCGCATTCTCAAACAGAGCCTCTACGAAGGGCTCGAATTTCTATATCGTCTGACTAATGCCGTGGCGGTCAGCAGCGATTCTCCGACACCGGCGACAACCCTGTAGGCAGAAGGAAGATCACCATGTCCCTAACGGTTCTCGAGCTAGACAAAGAGCAATTTTTCCCGCAGTTGTTTGCCAACGACCTGCTTACCATTAGCAGGGTGACGGCAACCTCATTTAGGTTTGCCGCATTTCTGTGGCACAACACCAACGGAGAGCAGGTACAGGATCGCTCAGCCTGGAGCAGTCGGCAGTGGCAGAATCATCTAGCGAATCCAGGTCGTGAGTTTTATGCCATCTACTGTGACGGTGAACCGGCAGGCTGTTGTGAAATATCGAGAGCCGCACGTTTGATGCAGTCGAGCGGGGGCACAGCCAGGATCGAGGCACTTGGGCTCCTGCCAGAATTTCAGGGCGAAGGCCTTGGGGCTGATATTCTGACCCGGATAGTTGAGAAAGCGCTCGCCACTGGCGCCCGTCGTCTGCTGATCGGATCTAGCATAAATGTTACGCCAGCGGTTTTGAAATTATTTCAAAATCAGGGATTTAAAGCGCCTGCGTAGTAATCAGGATTAGCACAATGAAAGAACTTGAGAAATTTCGAGAAAGTACTCGGGCCTGGCTGGAGGAAAATTGTCCGGCTGGTGCAAGGGGGGGGGGCTACACTCCGATCGGCAGCAAAACCATCGACCTCGAGCCTGATACCAGACTTTGGCTTGATCGCATGATTGAGAAAGGGTGGACGGTACCGACCTGGCCGAAGGAATACAGTGGTGCGGAACTGAATCGAGATCAGTACAGGGTTTTGATCGATGAGATGAAGCGGATTGGTGCCCGACCGCCGCTGACCGGTCGGTGCGTCAACTACATTGGTCCGGCTATCCTGGAATTTGGCACCGACGATCAGAAGGCTAGATGGCTGCCGATTTGTGCCAGAGGCGAGGGTGCCTGGGCTATGGGCTATTCTGAACCCGGGGCTGGCTCGGATCTGGCCAGTCTGTCGATGAAAGCGGTCAGGGAGGGCGACAATTACATCATCAATGGCCGCAAGACCTGGACATCTGATGCCACCTATTGCGACTACATATTTGTGCTTGTGAGAACATCGCCGGAAAAACCAAAGCATGATGGTATAAGTCTGATCCTCGTTGACATGCACCAGGAAGGAGTAACGGTTCATCCGATTCCCTTGTTGTCTGGCGCCTCGCCTTTTTGCGAGACTGTGTTCGAAGATGCGATTGCGCCGGTCAATGATGTGATTGGCGGTGTCGATCGAGGCTGGACCGTTGGTAAAAGAGTGCTGCAATTCGAGCGGTCAACTCATGCCGGTATCAATATCTCCGGATCACAAGGTGGTATGGCTGACGAGAACAAGTTGCCGGGGCTGGTAACCAGGTATGTTGGAATGACTGAAGGCAAGCTCGAAGATCCAGCGCTACGCGATCGCCTGACCGTCAACGACATGAATACCCAGGCACAGCGGATTACCCAGCGACGGGCTATCGAAGAGATGCAGAGCAGGGCACCCGGTTTTACTTCTTCGGTTGTTAAATTGACCAACGCACTTAACATTCAGGATGCAGATGAAATCCTTCAGGAGGCAATGGGCAGTCAGGGATTTCGCTGGGATACGGAAAGTGGGGCCGCTGAGTCTGAGGTCAGTGCGCTTAAGCGCTGGCTTTATCAGAAGTCACTGACAATCGCCGGTGGAACCAAGGAAGTTCAACTTAATATTATCGCCAAGCGAGTACTTGGCTTACCGGACTAGGGGCCTCACCACTGAGGATTACCAGCTACCCTTCCTCGACGTTCATGATGTTGTAGGAGCCATCAACCTCACCCCTGATCATCTGGGTAATGTCCTCCGGCAACCGGGGTTTGCTGAACAGATAACCCTGAATGTAGTCACAGTCATGTTCCTGCAGGAACCGCAGCTGCGGTACGGTTTCGACCCCCTCACAGATGACCTTCAAGCCCATGGCATGAGCCATTCGGATCATGACGCGGACAATTTCCTCATCTTGATCGGACTCACCGATACCCCGGGTAAAGCTCTGGTCGATCTTGAGAATATCCAACGGCAGACGGCGGAGATAGTCGAGAGAGGAATATCCGGTACCGAAGTCGTCAATAGAAATGGAGACACCCAGCTCTTTGAGTTTGGTGAGCTCCTCCAGGCACTTTTCGGGATCCTCCATGACGCCGGTTTCCGTCAACTCCAGTTCAACCTTGTCGACGGGAATATTATAGGTCTCCAGCATTTCACCAAACTGCAAGCGGAACTCGTCGTTCTTAAGCTGCTTGGAGGAAATGTTGATGGCGATGGAAGGGCATTCGCCAACATTCTCGGCCCAGTGTTTCGCTTGCTGTGAGACGGTTTCCAGGACCCAGGAACCAATATTGTTGATCTGCCCGGACTCCTCGGCGATAGGGATGAAGATATCCGGACGAATCGGGTCTGATTCCGCTGGACGCCAGCGAATCAGCGCTTCGCTTGAGGCTATTCGGCCACGTTTGATATCGACGATCGGCTGATACATCAAATGAAACTCGTCATTTTCGATGGCGCTGCGAAGTAACATCTGGATACGCTTTTTCTCTTCGGCCTTCTGTTGCATGTCAGGTTCGAAGAAACAGTACTGATTTCGACCCTGAGATTTGGCGTTTTCAACGGCGGACAGAGCGGCAGCAAGCATTTCGTCAGCTTGACTTGTGCCTTCGCCTTTGACGGCGATCCCGACACTGGTGGAAATTGAATTCGGGCCGCCCGGCATATTGAGAGGTTCGGAAATATCTCTGATAACCTTGTCAGCGACAAGGGCGGCGTTCTCGGCAAGATCGAGATCAATCAGCATGACGGTGAACTGATCACCGCCCAGCCTCGCGACCAGGTCTCCCGGTCTGACGGAACGGGAGAGCCGTTTAGCCACTTCTTTCAGAATTTCATCACCGCTTTTTTGACCGACCTGATCGTTGATTACCGCAAAGTGATCCAGGTCGATCACAAGTATGGCTGTTGTTCGGTCGCTTCGTTCGGCTCGTGTAAGCGCGTTTTGCAGAATGTCATTGAAGTGCGCCCGATTCGGCAGATCTGTCAGTGGGTCGTGCGTCGCCAGGTATTGCAGTTGCTCTTCCTGTTCACGGAGTGCCGTCACATTTTTGAAGAGAATAACGGCACCGGTGCAATCGCCGTCACTACTGACGGTTTCCTCGCACTTGTATTCAACAATGAAGGGTATACCTTGATGCGTCCGCCATCGTTCAGGTTCGTAGCTCGATCGCGCTTCGATACCCATCATCTCAAGAACCCGGGGAACCTCCGTTGCCTCATCCGACTTCTGCATGAAATCCTGTATATCCCGGCTGATCAGGTATTCATGATCAATATCGAGCAGTTCGCAGGCCATGGGGTTGGCGAATATGACGGTGCCAGCAGTATCGAGGCCGAGTACGCCTTCGCTGGTTGAAAACAGGAGAACATTAAAACGGTTGTACTGTTCCTCCAGTTCCAATCGTGAATTTTCGGCCACCGCTCGCATACGTTCCAGTGTGCTCAGGCTGACGACTTCCAGTTCCTGCTTCTTGAGCTGATTTGAGACGTATTGCAACAAGGCATTGACGGCAAAAGCAGCAACACCGATCAGTGCAACTTCAAAGAAGTGCTGTAGGTTGTCGCTAAGATCAGTGAGGCGGGTGTAGGTGGCAGAGGCGAAACAGAGAATAAGTGCAGTTGACGGAAACACATAAGAGATCTGACCATGGATCATCACTCCACCGAAGGCGGCAGCGAAAATAAGCAGACTGTCCAGTCCGCTTTCAACCCCG
>JABHYO010000049.1 GCA_018656865.1 Gammaproteobacteria bacterium
AGGCGGCGATCTGTACCCCTGCGCCCACCGGCACTTTGATCCATCTGCCGGCACTGGGGTCCCATTTCCACGGGCTCCCATCCTCGCCAGTCGTTATCCACACGGAATTATCTCCACCAAAGGTGATGTCCGTGGCGTCGCCGCCAATATTCCCGACCCATCCGCTTCCGGTATAGCGTAAGATATAGCCGTTGTCCTGGACGATCCATGGGGTGCCATCGGTGGCGACCGCGACACGAGTGCCGTAGGCCTCCATGAAACCCCAGGCCTCGGCGTTGTCGTCCCACCGGTAGAGCTTGTTTCCGCCGGTCCCCGTGCCCGCACCGACGAGCCAAACAGCGCCGTTGGCGCCGATGCCGATGTCGATGGCAGCTCCGCCCGCCAATTTAGTCCAGCCGCTTCCATTGTATCGCCAGATCTGGCCACCGACCGCCGCGCTCTGAACGATCCAGGCGTGGCCTTGAGGATCGACGGCGATGCGCTCTCCATGCCCACCCATAAACTCCCAGCTGTAGGTGCTGGGGCTCCACCGGTAGATCCTGTTTCCGCCGGTCCCTGTGCCCGCACCGACGAGCCAGACGCTGTTGTCCGCGCCAAAGGCGATGTCCTTGGCGTCGCCTCCCGGCACCTGGGCCCAGGTAAGCGCTTGCTCAAAGGTGAGCTCCGAGGCAGCCGACGTAGCGGCAAGGAAAAAAAATACGGCAATGCAGTGCAGGAATATTCTGTTCAACCTGGCAATCATGATCTGGCTCTATTTCTATTGGAATTGGTACAGGCAATCATTACATTCCATCGTCACTGGAATATTACTGTTTCGTCGAGAATTGACGACTTTTGTCGAGAAATGTCACTGAGAAATGGAGAAATTATTGACGAATTAATGTCAATGACCTGTCAGTCATTTCCGATACCAGGTACAGGAAACTGCTCGCAGAAACCGATGACATCGTCGCGGATAGCCTTGAGGCTGGCTTCGTCTTCTGGTGCCCGCAGACATTTATCCAGCCATTCCGCCAGTTGCTTCATGTCACCTTCGTTCATTCCCCGCGCTGTCGCTGCAGGCGTTCCTATTCGAATGCCGCTGGGTCTCAGTGGCGGATTCGGATCATCAGGAATGATCTGCTTGTTGGTGGTGATGTGAACCTTATCGAGGGTCTCCTCGGCGACCCTGCCGTCGAGACCGTAGCTCGCCACCGTATCGACCACCATCATGTGATTGTCGGTACCCCCGGTAATGAGCGAAGCCTGGCGTTCCATCAGTGAGGACGCCAGCGTTTTGCTATTAACCAGCACCTGCTCAGCGTAGTCCTTGAATTCCTGTGTCATAGCTCGCTTCAACGTCACAGCGATAGCGGCAATAGCATTCATATGCGGGCCACCCTGAAGCCCCGGAAAGACTGACTTATCAATCTTGCTGGCGAACTCCTTCTTGCAGAGCACCATACCGCCACGAGGCCCACGCAGTGACTTGTGTGTAGTGGTTGTAACGACATCAAAACCAAAATCGAAGGGGTTCTTCATCGCGCCACCCGCGACCAGCCCGCCGAAGTGCGACGCATCTGTCATCGTAATCGCGCCGACCTCATCAGCAATGTCCTTGAACTTCTGGTAATCGACATCTCGTGGATAGGACGTGTATCCGCAAAGGACCATTTTGGGTTTGTGTTCGAGCGCATCCGCCCGCACCTTATCGAAATCGATGGAGCCATCCACCGGATTGGTGATGTAGCGAACGAAATTGAACAGCTTACCCATGTGTGAAACCGGCGCGCCGTGGGTCAGGTGGCCACCGTGAGACAGGTCCATGGCCATAATCGTATCGCCCGGCTCCAGCAGCCCCAGGTATACGGCCTGGTTCATGGCAGAACCCGATAACGGCTGAACGTTGGCGTGTTCGCAGCGAAACACTTGTTTCGCCCGATCACGGGCCAGGTTCTCGATCTGATCAGTAAATTCCTGCCCGCCGTAATAGCGTCGCCCCGGGTAGCCTTCTGAATACTTGTTAGTGAATACGCTACCGAGCGTCGCCAGCACTTCGGGGAAGGTGTAGTTTTCTGACGGGATCAGTTCAATCCCTGTGGTCTGGCGTGCCTCCTCGCCCCTTAAGGCTGAAAAAACGTCAGGATCCTGTTGTTCAAGAATATCGAGGTTGGATGTCATGGGCACACTCCCGCTGTTGATGTTGGGCGCCCAGGCGAACGGCTTCTTAGGTTGTTTCACACTTCCCGGTGGTTTTTTCCACCTCAATATCGCCAGTCATGTGAAGGCATGAATTCTAACCGTAGCACCAGAATTTTGAAACGGCTCCAAGTGGAATATTGCTCAGTTTCCTCACAAATCCTGTTCACAGACTCATTGTCTGGAGGACAGATGGTATGATTGATTAGCGTAACGGAGCAGCACGATGAAGATCACCATTCAGTATTGTGCACAATGAAACTACAAGCCGGAAGCGGTCAGTCTGACTGCCGAGCTTGAAGCAGCATTGCCAGACATCGAAGTCGAACTGCTGGCAGAGGGCAAGGGCATTTTCGACGTCAAGGTTGACGGGACACTCATTTTCTCAAAATACGAGATAAACCGGTTTCCCGAACCCGGCGAAGTCAGTGGATTGATCAGGGAATCAACAGCCTGAGAAAGGCAGATTCGCGGGATCCACATTGCCTCCCGTAAGAATCAGACCGATTCTACGATTACGAAACAACTCAGGGTTATTCAACACAGCCGCCAGAACGATCGCAGATGACGGTTCAACCACCTGCTTCATTCGGGTCCATATCAGTTCCATCGCCTTCACGGTGTCTGCATCAGGCGTCAGCAGTATATCGTCAACAACTCCCCGAATAATCTCAAGGTTACGCACACCGATTGTCGTCAACAGACCATCACAGATGGTGTCAGGCACGTGGGATGTAACGTGTTCACCCGACTTCAGAGACCGATAAGCGTCGTCTGCACCATCCGGCTCTGCACCGTAGACAGAAATACCCTTCTCTTGCGCCACAACGCAGCAGCCTGCCAGCAGTCCACCACCGCCAATAGGAGCAATCACGGCCTCCAGGTCCGGCACCTGATCGACAAGTTCCAGTGCGGCTGTGCCCTGACCGGCGATAATCCTGTCATCATCATAGGGGTGTATAAAGGTAGCGCCTGTTTTCTCGACGACCTCCTCTAAGGCAGATTCACGGGCTTTGAGAGTCGGTTCACACGAAACAATTTCTGCACCGTAGCCGACTATCGCCTCCTTCTTAACCTGCTTTGCGTTATTCGGAACGACAATAAATGCTGGTACACCTCTGAGGCTCGCGGCTCTAGCCAAGGCTGCTCCGTGATTACCTGAAGAATGGGTCGCAACCCCTTGTTTTATAACATTATCATCAAGCGAATAAACTGCATTAACTGCACCCCGGGCTTTGAACGCACCAACTTTCTGGAGATGTTCACACTTGAAAAAGAGTTCGGCGTTTGTCAGTTCATTCAGCTTCTCACTGGTCAGCACCGACGTGCGATGAACTAATCCTTCGATTCTTTCTGCTGCTTCTCTGATATCAGCCAGGCTGACCGTCACGAACCAGCTTTCTCAATTTTGGCCCAGGTATCCCTCAATCCCACAATCCGATTGAAGACCGGGGCATCGGCTGTCGAGTGTTTGCTGTCGAGACAGAAGTACCCTTCCCGTTCAAACTGAAACCGCTGTTCGAGAGTTGCCTCCCCAAGCCCGCGCTCGACGAACCCCTGGTGGATGGTGAGTGATTCCGGATTCATCAGCTCATGATAGTCGCGCTCATCTGCATCGGGAAAATCGACGGTAAAAAGAGGATCATAGACATGAATCTCCGCGGCCAGTCCTTTTGATGCCGACACCCAGTGAATGACCCCTCTGACTTTTCGACCTTCGGGATTCTTGCCGAGCGTATCGGGATCATAGGTGCAACGAATTTCAACAATCTCACCCTGCTCATCTTTAGTCACTTCGTTAGCTTTAATGACATAGCCATATCGCAGTCGTACTTCGCCACCCAGCACCAGTCGCTTGTACTTTCTATTGGCTTCCTCTCGAAAGTCCTCACGGTCGATGTAGGCCTCCCGGGTAAAGATAAGTTTTCGGCTGCCAAGCTCCTCAATTTTAGGATGATTGGCAACGGTCAATTCCTCTTCCTGCCCCTCAGGATAATTTTCGATCACCACCTTAATCGGGTTTAGAACACCCATCACACGGGGCGCGGAATCTTCCAGATCCTCTCGAATACAGCTTTGTAGCAGCGCCAATTCGACATTGTTATCACTCTTGGTAACACCGATACGCCGGCAGAAGTCCCGGATTGAATGAGACGTATAGCCTCGACGACGAAGGCCTGCAATCGTTGGAAGGCGCGGATCATCCCAACCATCGACCAGGTTATCCTCGACCAGTTGTTTCAGTTTTCGCTTGCTCATGACCGTGTACTGCAGGTTCAGCCGTGAAAACTCAATCTGCTGAGGGCGACAGTTCATGGCAAGCTGATCCAGAACCCAGTCATATAACGGACGGTGATCTTCGAAGCTCAGGTCGCAGAGCGAATGAGTAATACCTTCCAGTGAGTCAGAAAGGCAGTGTGTATAGTCGTACATCGGGTAGATACACCATTCATCACCGGTCTGATGATGAATGACATGACGAATTCGGTAGATGGCGGGATCACGCATGTTGATATTGGGCGATGCCATATCGATCTTCAGGCGCAGGATATGCTCGCCGTCGGCAAACTCACCGGACCGCATACGCCGGAACAGATCCAGATTCTCCTCGGGTGTTCGACTTCTATATGGGCTGTCCTTACCCGGTTTCGTCAAGGTTCCGCGGTGCTCACGCAGCTCGTCAGCCGAAAGCGAATCGACATAGGCCTTGTTCTCTTGAATGAGGCGCTCCGCAAACTGATAGAGTTGCTCGAAATAATCCGACGCGTTCTTCTCTTCCTTCCACTGAAAACCCAGCCAGGCGATATCTTTTTTTATCGCTTCCTTGAACTCAGCACTTTCCTTCAGCGGGTTAGTGTCATCGAAGCGAAGATTGGTGGCGCCACTAAATTCTTCCGCCATGCCAAAAGACAGGCAGATAGCCTTGGCGTGACCTATGTGGAGGTAACCGTTTGGTTCAGGGGGGAAACGCGTCACCACCTGCCCCTCGTTCTTGCCGTTGGATACGTCCTCCGCAATGATGTTGCGGATAAAGTTGCCTGGGTATTTTTCTTCGGTACTACTCATAGTTTTTACATCAAAAATATAGGGCGCCGGCGCACGTCGCCAACACCATGATAAAAAGAATCCATTTTAGCGTGTTTTGACTCACGCTGATGGCAAACCGTACGCTTAACCAGGCCCCAGCGATGCTTCCTACTGCAAGGATGAGCCCCGGAACCCACCAAACCTGCCCTCTAAGTGCGAACACAGCCAGTGCAACTGCAGAAAAAATGGCCGTACAAACCGATTTCAGCGCATTGGTCCGTACCAGATCGTAACGTAACCCACCGGCCAGGGCTGCGATCAGAATAAACCCGACACCCGCCTGGACAAATCCACCGTAAACACCGGATAGAAAAAGCCCAACGCCTGCCAGCGGTCGATCGCTGACGGAGAAGGCTTCTGTCCCGTCCATAGGAGCTATCGTTTCCGGCCGGACCAGAATCACAACAGCCATTGTCACCATGGCCCCGAGCAGGACGGGTTTCAACAACCAGACCGGCAGATAAGATGCTAGAAGCGAACCTGCCAGAGCTCCGGCGATGGTTACAACGAGCAGTGGCACGATGGCGCTTTGATCCAACCGTCCCTTATCTTTGAAACCTTTAACGCTCGTCACCGACTGCATCAGCACGCCAATACGATTGGTGGCATTAGCAATATCGGCAGGCATTCCCATCATCATCAGCGCCGGTAGCGTAATCATTGATCCACCACCAGCGAGCGTGTTGATAAAACCCGAAATCAACCCCGTCACAACAAGCAGGCCAATCATCAACAGCCCTTCCGGGGATTGTAAGAATGCCAGATCCAGTTCCAGTTCCAGTTCCAGTTCCAGTTCCATGATAAGTGAGACAAAATTGGAGGCGCCATGGTATAGATCTAACCTCGTTCTGTCATTCGTCTTTACCTGTCTTATCCAAACCGCCTTAGAGACAAAACCTTGCAATCCCCGACCAGAGGACTATTATTCGCCGCCTATGAACACAACACCTGAAATGCGCTTTAGCTTCCCGACCGTATGGTCAGTCATGATGACTGGCATCACGTGGCCGGGTTATTACTTTATCGTCGACCACTAAATCGCTCAGAAATATGGGCGGTTATTCCGCCTGGTAAACCCCGATAGGCGGAAGTCATCGGGGTTTTTTTTGGACTGAAGATAAGTAACGACGACCTATTAGACAGGAACGACCATGAACGATATCAAAGTGGATGATTTAAACGTGCTAAGTGAAGAGACACTGATTAACCCAGACGAACTGAAGAGACTGATCCCCGCTTCGGACAAAGTGCAGGAGACCGTGTCTGGAGGCAGGCTGGCTATTAAGAAAATACTGCAGCGACAAGATCCGCGCCTCTTTATTATTGTTGGTCCCTGTTCGATTCATGATACCGATGCTGCGCTTGAGTATGCTGAGAAGCTGAAGGGGCTGGCAGATGAGGTCGACGACACACTCTTATTGGTCATGCGTGTTTACTTCGAAAAGCCAAGAACGACGACTGGCTGGAAAGGCCTTGTTAACGACCCTCTTATGAATGACTCGTTCAACATTACCGAGGGTTTGCAGAGAGGCCGGGACCTTCTGATCAAACTTGCAGATATGGGGTTGCCAACATCCACCGAAGCACTCGATCCAGTAACACCTCAGTATCTCCAGGACCTGATTTCCTGGAGCGCCATTGGCGCTCGCACGACCGAATCACAAACACACCGCGAAATGGCCAGTGGCCTTTCTTCCGCTGTGGGGTTCAAAAACGGTACCGATGGTGGTCTGGAAGTGGCCATCAACGCGCTGCAGTCAGTCTCTGCACCACACCGCTTCCTTGGCATCAATCATCAGGGTGGCGTTGCGATCATTCATACCCGCGGCAATGCACATGCTCACATCGTCCTGCGAGGAGGTGGCGGGCGACCCAACTACGATTCCGTAAGCGTCAATATCTGCGAACAACATCTGCTGAAGGCAGGCATTCCGGCAAATATCATGATTGACTGCAGTCATGCTAATTCCAACAAGGACCCGGCTCTGCAACCGCTGGTCATGACCAATGCAGGAAACCAGATCGTCGAGGGTAATCAGTCCATCGTCGGCCTGATGGTGGAAAGCAATCTTGAATGGGGGAACCAGCCCATCCCCTCTGACCTGTCTGATCTCAAGTACGGCGTTTCCGTTACCGATGCCTGCGTCGACTGGGCTACTACCGAGAATATGATCAGGGAATTGCGCGAGAAGGTGAAAGGCGTACTACCGTCACGAAAAGCGCTGGAGGTTAAATTAGATAAAACAGCCTAGGAAACACTAATTCACTATAACTACAATTAGTGTTCTTGATGGTAATCGACAATAAAGGAGGTCTACGCTAGCCAGGAATCACCAACAGTCTCTATGGCTTTCAATGACTTAGGTATAAAAAAACAGGTCAATTGTCCCCAAAACCTTTACTACTGGGCGCCAGAATGGTATCTCTCCCTGTACGCGATGTAATCTGAAATGGAATTTGGGTTGGGAGAAAGCTATGAACGAACCGGACGCCTTTGTTATCAGCGCTCTACCTTTACTTGCTGTTGTTGTTTGCGGTCTCTTGCTGGCAAAGTCAACGGAACAACCAGCGATCACACGGATAACCTTTTTAAACCTGCTGATCATGAGTGCAGCACAGGCTCTGAGCTTCCTATCAGGGCAATATTCCCAGGAACTCATGTTTCGATTTGCGGATATCTACCTGATCTGCGGCTACTTTCTCTTCGCCAATCTGGTGGTTTTCGTCAATTCGCTGAGCGAATCCCGGTTTGAACGCATCAACTACATCTACACTCTGCCGCTGACCCTGACCATACTGCATATACTTGGTTTTATCGTCGATGGATACCGGCTTCAAGATGGTTCCCCCATGCACATAGATGGAGCCCTCACGTTCCTGGCTGACTTCTTCGTTATCGGCTGTGTTGTCGCCACCAGTCTGATCGTCTATCAGAACCTGAAACACAACAATATTGAAGTTTGGATCTCCAAGAACCTTTTGTTTCTACTTTCCCTGGTCCCACTCATGTTGATGTTCACCTTCGTAATTCTGCTGAGTATGACCCAATACGCGATTTCCGTCGTTTTTGTCGGTCCGGTGATTACACTCTATGCGGCGGGCACATTTTTCTACCTGTCGAGACCCAGGGTCGTCAATATCGGCTACGGCTTCTCACTGTTCCTTTGTCGTCTGAAACTCGCCTGGTCGGTCCTTGAATCAGACAACAGCAGGAACTCTTACAAAGCACTTTCTACTGAAATCGAAAAACAGTTTGTCGCCGAGGCACTCAAGCAGCATGACTGCTCAATTGTGAATACTGCCGATTTCCTGGGTCTCGATCATTCCACCCTAAGGAAGAAACTCAAGCAGTTTCATATCTCAGTTGCAGGCGATGTGATTCTGTATTGAACGCATGGGCAAATCTTTCCGGTGCCTCACACATCGGACTGTGGCCACACTCTTCCAGCACATCAACGCGCACCCCGTAGCGATTAAACGTATCTCTCGCTGCTGCCAGGGTGGTAATGACGTCACCACGACCCCATATGGCGTGCACCGGACAGCGAATCCCAGGAAAAAGCTCAGCCGCCGATGCGCGATTGCTTTCCAGCATCAAGCGAAGTATTGGACGCAGATTTTCGACA
>JABHYO010000126.1 GCA_018656865.1 Gammaproteobacteria bacterium
AATTCCAGGCACTGGTGGAAAAGCTCGGCATTCCTGTTGTTGCGACCTGGAACGCGATGGATCTGTTGCCATGGGATCACCCGCTTTACGTGGGTAAACCCGGCAGTGTGGCGATGCGAGGTCCGAACTTTGCGGTGCAGAATTGCGATTTGTTGATTGGCCTTGGAACAAGGCTCGACAATGTGGTTACGGCGTTTAATCCCAAAGGATTTGGCAGGGTCGCGAAGAAAATTATCATCGATGTCGATCCTGCAGAACTGAAGAAAAACGAGGATGCTATAGATCTGGCGATCTGTGCCGATCTGAAGGCGCTGGTGCCGGCCTGGCTGGAGCGGGCAACGACTACACCTGACAACAACATGCAGGTCTGGCGCGACCGCTGCCAGGACTGGAAAAACCGGTATCAGGTCGATGACTTTGGCGGCAACGAAAAGATCAGCCACTATGACTTTGTGAGTGCGCTTTCCGATGCCGTCCCTGAAGATACGCTGGTGACAACCGGCAGTTCCGGGCTGGGTGTGGAGGTCTTTTATTCAGCATACCGGAACAAAAAGGGTCAGCGAATCTTCCTGACCTCAGGGCTGGGTGCCATGGGGTATGGATTACCGGCCGCGATTGGCGCCTGTTTTGCCGGCGGTTGTCTACCCATGGTCGCGGTTGAAAGCGATGGCAGCCTGCAGCTCAATCTCCAGGAACTGAATACCCTGAAAGGCAATGACTTACCCATCCGTCTCTTTGTACTGAATAACGCGGGTTATGGCAGCATTCGCACGACTCAGCGAAATTATTTTGAGGGCAGGTACGTCGGTACAGGTCCGGAAGCCGGACTTTACCTGCCGGATATGGAAAAGGTGGCAGCGAGTTACGATCTGCCCTTTGTTCGAATTGAAAATTCCACAGAAATGCGAGGCCAGATCGGGGAAGTGCTGGCGCAGAGAGGGCCGCTTATCTGTGAGGTGATGCTGCAGGAAAATGAAGGGCTTCGCCCCAAGGTCAGCGCCATTCCGCAGCCGGATGGCTCCATGATCTCTATGCCGCTCGAGGATATGGCGCCGTTATTGTCTCTTGACGAAATGCGCGCAGAGATGGGTGACAACCTTTCTGATGAATCACTCAAGGTTCAGCGGGACGACTGAACAATGTCGACACCCAGCCTCAAAGACGCAATCGCCGTTATAGAAGCCGCCATCGACAACCCTGCAGAAGGTCTGCCGGAAGAAGTGTTTCGGTTTATGACCAGAATCACGCCTCTCGTCAATGTTGATCTTCTGATCAGAGATCCTGAAAAGAGAACACTGCTTGCCTGGCGTCACGATGAATTTGCCGGAGCCGGCTGGCATGTGCCGGGCGGCATAGTCCGTTACAAGGAATCGCTTGAAAACAGATTGAGGGAAGTGGCGAAGCACGAAATTGGCAGGGAGCTGAGATTCAGAGCCGCGCCGATCGCCATCCACCAGATGTGGAAGAAACAGGCGACACGGGCGCATTTTTTTTCGGTTCTATATGAGTGTTTTACAGACGAGGTCATCGAGCCTGACAACGATGGAAGAAGTGAAGGCGATGCCGGGTTTCTTAAATGGCATGACACATGCCCTGACGACCTGATTATGGTGCACGAACAGATCTATCGACCCTTTATTGGGGGTGACGACTTCTCTGATTTTGCGGGACCAATTCCCTGCCTGTATTTCCCTGACCTTTGATCAGACAAGTCATCCTGCGTTCAATTCCCGGGTCATCCTGAGCAAAGCGAAGGATCTCGTCACCAGATTCTTCACTACGTTCAGAATGACATGCTGGTGGTTGTCATCCTGCTTTCAATTCCCAGGTCATCCTGAGCAAGGCGAAGGATCTCGTCCCTAGATTCTTCACTGCGTTCAGAATGACGCGCTGGTGGTCGTCATCCTGCTTTCAATTCCCAGGTCATCCTGAGCATGCCGGGGTCGCGCACGACCGAAGGATCTCCCAACCAGATTCTTCACTACGTTCAGAATGACATGCTGGTGGTTGTCATCCTGAGCAAGGCGAAGGATCTCGTCACTACATACAGAATGATTTTTTACCCGAGAACCGTAATCCCCTGCCACCAGTACTCGCTGGTTTGCCCCAGATGTGCTCGCCGATATAGCTTGAGATTGTAGCCATAGGCTTCGAAGTGATAGCAGATGTTCTCGCTTTCGCCCTGTATTGCAGTCAGCCAGAACGTGGGAGGGTAGCCGTCCTTGCGGATCAGGGCATCGGGAGCCGCAATCAGCGCAGCACAGAGGTCAATACCTCCTGTCAAAAGACAGTTCTCGGGCATGCGCTGAATCTGTTCAACGGCTGCAGGTACTGAGTACTCAGTCATGGCCGGGAAATAAACGCCAACAACAGACTGCTTTGCCAGCTTTTCCAGTAACTGGCCGTGACGCGAACCGTCTCTCACACTGAGCTTACCGGCTAGACCGTTCGTCTCGTTAGAAAACTCAGCTTCCGGCAATCGTTGCAGGAAGGCCCGCTCGACGGCTGGCAGGTAATGTTCTTCAAGCGCCGAGCCAAGATCGTCAATATCCATTCGTGGAATGAGTAGAGGTATATGAACACCCGCGGTGATGCCTTTGGTTGCCGGGTCAGATTCCAGTGAAGAGAGAATCTTTTCAATCCGGCCACGGAAATCGTCCGCCGTCAGATCATCGGCAGGGCCAAGAATGTTGCACGTCCTTGAGTAAATATCGTCAAGATCGGTTGAAGGTGCATCGCACAGAAAATATCTGCGCGACTGTTCGTAAACAGCATTGGTTAGGCTCTCGGGAACAAGACGCCCATATTCGTTGAAAAGATTTTCGCTCATTTGCTTGTTAGATCCAGGTGCGGTTTTAGTCCTGCAGCGTATTCTCGTCGGAGAAGCCTTCCCCCCAGGGTACCGGGAGGTGCGTGTAGTTGGCGGTGACCTTTGTGTGCAGATCGATAAACTGCGGGTCCTCACCGATAAGACAGTCGGGTCTGTGCGGCCCCAGCCAGGGGTTTCTCATACCCCGGGCCAGTATTTCCTTCATGGATGTCTCTCGAAGATTACCGAGCGACATATCGATATAGGGGCAGGGCGTTATTTCCATCGTTGAAGTGATGGTAATGATCCCCTTAACGGTAATACAACCCTTGTTTGAACCATATGATGGTGTCATATGAGTAAAGACGTTGTACTTCTTTTCCATCTCCCGCAGCAGATCGGCATCTTCCTTGGTGATGACAAACTCCGGGTGATCGGTACAGGAGCCGGTAGGCTTGGCATAGGAGACATAAAGACCAAAACCCTGGTCCGTGCAGAATTTGCACATCTCTTCGAATTCTTTGGCCTTCGTTCTTCCGCTCACCAGTACAGTGGAAAGTATCAGGTTAAGGTCGTTATCAACGGCAGATTTGATAGCGCGCATAACGCGTTTATGTGAACCCTTTTTGTTTCTGAAGTTGTCGTGTTCTTCTTCGATCCAGCTATCGAGTGACAGTTGGACCTTCTCGACGCCTATATCCTTGAGCCAGCGGGCTTTCTCGTCGTCGAGAAACCAGCCGTTGGTATCGGTGATTACATAATGGCGATCAGGGTCAATGGCCTGAACGACTTCTTCGAAATCCCGCATGACCAGAGGTTCTCCCCCGGTAATCACGAAGCGGGCGAGCCCCAGCTCGTCGGCTTCTTTCGACAGCAGCCGTACTTCATCCAGTGTCATTTGCTTGCGGTTTTCTTTCGTCTGCAAAACCTTCTCAAGATGACGATCCATGTAGTATTCGGCAGAACAGTGCGTGCACTGGAAGTTACACAGATAGGATTTTTCCAGACGAATAATCGGGCTGATTTCACCCCTTTCTTCCATGGCTTCGATATTGGCGAGCTTGCTTGCGACATAGGGCTTTCTCGCCATGAGTTCGCCGCGTTTTTCCTGTTCGGCCGGGCTGAGATTTGTTTCCGCTAGAGCGTCGTAGAGGTCCATGCAGTAGCCAGGAGATTCATTTGAGGTAAGCGGCTATTTTCGCAGCTGATTGAAGTCAGGACAAATAAATCAATGCGAAAAGTATAGAAGGTGGAATTCACGGTGTGAGCGGTTGGGGAGTTGCATACCTGCGCTGTGCCGCTTACCGTACGGTCATGAACAAGCCGAAGGAACAGCGAATCTGCCGAGTTTGCAGGGCAGACTTTTTTGAACAGCCGATCTTCGAGCTTAAAGGCATGCCGGCAGCTGCGCAAAACTTCCCGGATGAAAGTGAATTGCAACGTGATGAGGGTGTCGATCTCACACTCTGTCAGTGTCGGGGGTGCGGCCTTGTTCAGCTCAGTAACCAGCCGGTGGACTATTATCGAGACGTTATCCGTGCGTCAGCTTTTTCTGAGGAGATGCGGGAGTTCCGACGGGTTCAGTTCGCCGAACTGGTTGATTGTCATGGCCTCTACGGGAAAAAAATACTGGAACTTGGTTGCGGTCGAGGTGAATACCTTACCCTGATGCAGGAGGCCGACGTTCAGGCCTTTGGTCTTGAGCATCTGAAGTCGTCTGTTAAATATTGCCAGGATCTGGGTCTCAGCGTTTCTGAAGGTTACCCTGATCAGGTGGGCATGCACCTGCCGGGAGCACCATTCGATGCGTTCTTTATCCTGAATTTCTTTGAACATTTGCCGGACCCGAACACGGCGCTGCAAATAATGGCAGACAACCTCTCTGAGGAGGGAATCGGGCTCATCGAAGTGCCTAACTTCGACGCCATTCTGGAGAAGAAACTATTCTCAGAGTTTATCAACGATCACCTGTTCTATTTCACCCGGGAAACCCTGACGTCAACTCTCAATGCCAATGGTCTTGAGCTTATCTCCTGCGAATCCATCTGGTATGACTACATCCTGAGTGCCACCGTTCGCAAAAGAAAGCGACTCGACCTGGATGCCCTCGGTGACTATCGAACAAAGATCGTGAAAGACATCGATGCTTACCTCGCCAATCACCAGAATAGAAAGTGCGCCGTCTGGGGGGCAGGTCATCAGGCGCTGTCGGTGATGGCACTTGCCGAGCTGGCCGACAGAATTGATCTGGTGGTGGATTCGGCGCCCTTTAAACAGAACAAATACACGCCAGCGACGCATATCCCGATTAAAGATCCGTCTGCCCTCGGTGACGAAAAGGTCGATGTCGTGATTGTCATGGCAGCGGCGTATTCCGATGAAGTGGTCCGGCTGATTGAAGAGCGATTCCCGGTCGAGAGCAGTAGTGTCAAACACGTCGCTGTGTTGAGAGACGACGGACTGGAAGTGGTCCGTGGCTAATCCATTAGATAAGGATCTGGGTCACATCCTCGAGCATGGGGCGGGGGATCTTGCCTGGCTTGCAGGAAAGCGACTTTTTATTACCGGCGGTACCGGTTTTATCGGTCTCTGGTTGCTGGAGACAATTGTTCATGCAAACAGGGTCAGCGATCTGGGAATCGGGGCGACGGTGCTGACGAGAAATCCCGAAGCGGTGAGTAAGAGCGCGCCACATCTCTTCTCAGACCCGGCGCTGGAATTCGTGGCGGGCAACATTCTTGATTTTGAGTTTCCCGCTGGCGATTTTGACATCTTTATTCATGGCGCGACGACAACAGCCAGGGAAACCTATAACGACGAGGATCCCCTGCAGAAATTCGAAACCGTAGCTCTTGGTACGCGGCGTGCGCTGGAATTTTCTGCGATTGCGCGACCTGAGAAATTTATCTATCTGGGTTCAGGTGCCTGTTATGGTCGGCAACCGGCAGATATGAAAGCTATTCCTGAGGAATATCCAGGTGCGCCAGATGCTGCGGAGCCGAATTCGGCGCTCGGTATCGGTAAGCGAACGGCAGAATTCTTCTGCCGGTACTTTGGCGAAAAACATCAGCTGGATGTCAGCATTGCACGATGCTTTTCCTTCTATGGTCCGTTTCTGCCCCTCGATATCCACTATGCCGTGGGTAATTTTGTTGCCGATGGCCTGGCGGGAAGGGAAATCCGGGTTGCTGGTGACGGCACGGCCATTCGATCCTACCTTTATGTCGCAGATCTGATCGTCTGGCTTCTGGCGATACTGGCCAGGGGCAGAGCGCTTGAGGCCTACAATGCCGGATCGGATCAGGAGGTTAGTATCCGTGAACTGGCAGAACAGGTTGGCAGCTATTTTGGTCAGCCCGTTGTTGTTGCCGGTTCACCACCCGGCGGTGCACCGAACCGCTATATTCCCGCAATCGATAAAGCGGTTGCGGAGCTTGGGGTTTCGGAGTTGATTGATTTCGAGACGGGGCTGGATCGAATGATTACCCACGTTCGGGCAGTGCCCGGGTTCTATTTTGAAAACTAGGTAACCAGTTGTCTGAAGTAGATCGGCTCTTTCAAAGGGACTTCTCACAATACGACAGGGTACTGGCGCTGATGCTGCTGGTGGGCCTGACCTTCCTCTACGGCAGCCTGGCCGAAGATTTCCCTTTGCTGGAAGATGATGGGCTATTTGTGCTGGCGAGTTTTTACGCCGGTACTGCTCACTCCCCCGGTTACCCGCTTTTCGTCCTGTTGAGCCAGCCGTTTCTTCTGCTGCCATTCGGCACGGTGGCCTTCAAGGTGCATCTGGTCGATTGTTTTTTGGCAGCGATGAGCTGCACAACGGTTTTCCTGTTGCTTCGGCGGTTCATGAAGGTGTCACCGCTGCCTGCATTATCGTCTGCGCTGGTGCTTGGATTTTCCTCGCTCTTTTTCCAGCAGGCACTGATTGCAGAAGCCTATATGCTCAACGTCCTGCTGCTTTTGTTGACCATCTGGTGCCTGTTGTCGGCGCAGGATCGCCCCTTGAAGCGATGGCTATTTCTGGCGGCGTTTTTCTACGGGCTGGCGCTTTCCAATCACTGGCCTCTGACAGTGCTGGTAACACCTGCACTGCTGGTTCTGGCTGCGCCTTTGCTCAGGCTGGTGTCACGGTTGCCACTGGTCTTGCTCGGCATCATCGCCGGTTTGTTGCCATACGCCTGGATGTATCTCTCAAGCGCTGACGACAAGTTCAGCCATGTTGGTGCTTTCCCATCGGCGATTGAGTTTTTTGATTTTGTCAGGCGAGACGTCTTCTCAGATATTGATCGGAATAAACAGGTGACGGGTGGCGACAAGATCCTGTTCCTTGACGCCTATCTACGAGAAGCCACTGGGCAGTTTTCTCTGGTTGCATTACCTTTCATCGCTATTGGTTTTGTTCTGCAATGGCAGCGGCTCGCCCTGCACATTGCACTCGGACTCTCTCTATTTACGCTGCTACCCCTTGCTCTGGTTGTTCTGATCGATTTTGAGTTCGAACGTTCGGAACTCGCGGCAATGCTGGCGTATCCTCTGCCTCTGTGGGTGGTTGCCAGTTTCTGGCTCGCCATGGGATTGGAAACTCTGAACAAGGCGTCGATGAACTGGCCGGGCCGACAATGGCTGGTAAGCGGGGTCTGCCTGATTATTGTCGGCAGTGTGGTTTTTAGTCATCGACAGATACCTGCTGAGAATCAAAGTGACTGGTCCGAGGCTATCGCCAGACGGGTACTTGATGATTTACCGCAGGACTCGGTTCTTTTTGTCATGGGCAACTGGTCCATGGCGCAGGTTGCGTATCTCAGGTTGGTGCAGGGTG
This sequence comes from Gammaproteobacteria bacterium, assembly GCA_018656865.1. Lineage (GTDB taxonomy): Bacteria > Pseudomonadota > Gammaproteobacteria > Pseudomonadales > Azotimanducaceae > UBA9659. The sequence goes on from JABHYO010000126.1 coordinate 7,635, forward strand.
TGAGACCCGATGTGACGCTCTACAGCGAGTATGGATCGTTTCTTCCTGACCGACTTTATCCCTATCACCTGGATGAGGCGCAGAAACAGTCGCAATTGTTGAGCTATGTTGGCGAGGCGGGGCGCCCACTTTATTCATTACAGCCGCTGAACCTGCCAGACATTAAGCTGGCTAACCCGTTCGCAAATGATTTCCCCGGACTCATGGTGAAGAAGACGCAGGGTGTCTGGAACAAGCTTTATCAGAGAGAGATTCTTATCTGGCACATTCAAGGTCTCGCAAATCAGACTGCTCAACCTTATGAATCTCTCGCGGCTAATCTGATGGTCGCAGGTCGCCTGCTGAACCGGGGCGAGATCGAGGTCGGGCTTGTTGCTGACCTGCTCGCTGCCTGTGACGAAGAGATTGGTGATGCAGACAGGTTCGATCTGGCCGATTTTGCCCTGCAGAAAGGTCGGTTGATGCTGGCCGTCGGTGAGCCTGCGCTGGCAAGACAGTATTTTGAACTGTCGGTGTCTTACCTGCCGGTATCCCGAAATGAAGCCCATGCGGAACTGTTGAGCCTGGGATATCCCCTGGTTAAGTAAGGTCTTGTGAGTTTTACTGGATAGAATCGCGCATTCTCTGGATTAACGGCTTTGGACCCTGTCCTTCTCTATGGTTAACTAGTTTCCGTCCATGAGGACTTTTTTCATCGCGATCTGGTGCGATAGCCCAATATCGTTGGTTTAGAAACCAACAGGTTATTAGGAAACTAGCACCGCGGTGTCGACTTCTAGGACAGGAACTAACTAAGATGTTGAGAGTTGTTGTCCATGTCGGCCAACTGATGGGAAGAAGAGCGAAATGACCACGACCAAGCTGTTGATGCTGGTGCCTATGCACATTTCATTCGATTCATTTCTGAATCCCCAGCACAATTCCCGAAACTTCAAAAAGAGCGACGGCAAGATTTATAACAGCCTCTCGACCGATCTGCCGCTTGGTCCTATTTCCATATCCGCCTACCTGAAAAAACATATGGATATTGAAGTTCGGCTTATCGATTTCAATGCAGAAATTAACTCACTTGATGCCTTCCCTTACAGTAACTTCCATGAGTGCTGTATCGACTTTCTGAAGAAGACAGACTGGATACCGGACTTTGTTGGCGTATCCTCCCTGTTCAGCCCCTCCTTTCATAACTTCATGGATTGCGGGCGAGCGGCCAGGTCAGCGTTCCCGGATGCCATAGTCATCGGCGGCGGCAACATCCCGACCAACAGCTTTGAGCATATCTATAAGGAACTGGACTGCGAGTTTTACGACGGTCTCTGCTATGGCGAAGGTGAGAAACCCATGCGGGCCCTGCTGCAGGCCGATGAACCAAGAGAGTATCTTGATCAATCCACTTCCTGGGTAACGAAGAACAGTCTGGCCGATGCCGCCTTCCAGCCCGAACATGACTATATAGTCGATCTGGATGAGATTCCGTTTTTCGATTACGAGCTGTGTGACTTTGAAAAACACGCGTCCAATCAGGTCGCCGGGTCCAGTTTCCACAACATTGAGGACAAGCGCGGTTTTCATGTAATGACGTCCCGAGGTTGCCCCTACCGCTGTACTTTTTGCGCCTCGCACAAGACCCATGGCAGGGACATGCGGTTCCATTCCCTCGACAGGGTTCGCGAAGATCTGACTAAGCTGGTGGAGAATTATTCTGCAGGCACCATTGTCTTTCAGGACGATCACTTCATGTCGGACAAGGACCGGGTACTCGAAATACTGGAGATCGTGAAAGAGCTGGGTGTTGAATCCCTGTACCAGAACGGGCTGACCCTGTACGCGTTGGATAAGCCCATGCTGCAGGCATTTCACGATGCTGGCGTCCGACACCTGGTGCTGCCGGTCGAATCAGGCAGCGAAAAGGTACTCAAGCATCAGATGCGAAAGCCACTGAAGCTTCGCATATCGGAACAGGTGGCCCGGGATTGCCGCGACCTGGGTATTTACACAAATTCCAATGTCCTCATCGGTATGCCAGGTGAGACCAAGGAAGATCTGGATGACGGCAGACGCAACCTGAGGCGAGTTGTCACCAACTGGTACAACATCGCCTGTGCCAGCCCAATCGTTGGCAGTGAAATGCACGAGATCGCCAAAAAGAACGACTACATTCAGCGCAACACGATGGGCGCTGACTATCGAACAGCTGTCATTGCGACAGAAGACTTTACGCCCGACTATATTCAGCAGTACCAGTATCGAATGAACCTTGAGCTTAATTTTGTCGGCAACAACGACATGCGCTTTGGTGATTACGACACCGCGCTTCTGGGGTTTCTGAATGTGATCCGGCTGCGAGACGATCACGCTTTCGCGCATTTCTTCGCTTCAAAGTGTTTCGCTGCGATTGGCGAAACTGAGAAGGCGCAGCATCACCGACAGGCGTATCTTCAGTTCGCAGGCAATGACTTCTGGACCCCCTGGGTCGAATTCTTCGCATTGCCTGATTCGGATGAAAGCTTTGATGACTGGCAACCTTCTGAAAACGAAGAGCTTGCTGTTGCAGGATAGTCAGCCCGGAACATGAGCCTGAAGATATCCATCCTGAAGATCTACCATGATCACGCAGAGGTCATTCGATATCTGATTGCCGGTGGTTACAACACGGTCTTTGGGTTTCTGGCGTTCGCCGGTCTCTATCTGCTGCTGGAGCCGCAATTGCACTATCTTGTCATTGCTGCGATCGCCCAGATTCTTGCTATTACCAACGCATTTCTGGTGTATCGCTACTTTGTCTTCAAGTCTGAGGGGAATCTCATCCACGAATACCTGAAGATCTATGTCGTCTACGGCGTCACCTTCGTTCTTAGTATTGTGATGTTGGCACTGCTGGTGGAATTGCTGGGTATGCATCCGATAGTCGCGCAATTTTTTATCATCGTTGTCACTGTCATTGTCAGTTACTTTGGTAACAGCCGATTCACCTTTAATTCGAAATCAAACGATTGAATCTCAACGCCTCAATACCAGAACACGAATCACGGAAGCTGATACTCCTTGGCTCGCTCTTTCTGGCCGTTCCCCTGATATGGGGGCTCTTTCTCGGTTGGCATCCGGCAGAACTCATCCCGCAGCAGGACCATGTGCACCTCGGCATTATCTACATGCGAGAGCTGACCCGGGCAGCGGGGGACTGGCATTCCCTGATGTACTGGCCTGGTCTCGGCGGTGGGGTGAAGGTCCATGATGTAACCGGCAGCCTGCCGATTGCGCAGCTATTGGCCTGGCTTGGCTCACCGCCACTGATCATGGCCAATCTTCAGGTAATGTTTGTCCAGATCATTTTTGCCTACCTCTGTGTCTGTTGTTCGCTGGGCATTCTACGAGAGGTGTACAGCAATGATGATGTGATTCCCTGGCAACTGGAAATTCTGGCAGGTATCACTTTTGCCTTCCTGCCGGTCATTAGCTGGCGGATCACCCATGGCCATGACTCCATTATTGTCGGGCTTTATGTCCTGCTCTGTTTCACGGCGCTCTTTCTGGACGAAATGTCACGAAAGCGGTCGGTGACGACTATCGTTCTCTGTGTCATCACCCTCTGCCACACTTTTCAGTTCAACGGATTTCAACTTGTTCACTACAGCATCCTTTTTGGAGCACCCATCGTTCTGGGGCTGATGTTTATGAAGCCGGGGTTGCGGCTGACAGAACGAATCGCCTGGTACTGGTTGCCGGTGCTCGTCTTTCTTGCAGCGCTATTAATCAGCCTGCCTAAACTTTACGGCATCCTGTTGAACGGGTTTGGCGATGACTCCAGTCGGGCGGCGGGTGGCTACAACGTCATATACAGCTATACCGTGGCCGAACTCTCGGATTGGCTGTCGTCTTTACCCTGGGCGGCTGACTACCTGCCGGAGGCGAGAAAGAAGTTTACCCATCACGAAATCAACTACCCGTTCGGTCCCCTGGTGCTGCTGGTCTTGCTTTCACTATCAGGGCACCGCTTGCTTCGCTTCGGTGCCGGCATGCTTATTTCTCTGGTGATGGTACTTATCGTCAGTATGAACCTGGAACCGCTGTCCAAGGCTATTGTTGCGGCGGTTCCACTGCTGGACTCGTTCCGGGTTCCGGCGCGATCGATGATCCCCTTTCTGGTGTTCCTGTCGATTCTCTCGGTGGCTGCGTTGCTTAACAGGTCATCCAGGTCCGACTATGCAGGATGGCCGGAGTGGGGTGTGCTAGTGGCGGCGGGTGCGGCATTTGTGGCGATCGGTTTTAGTCCGCCCATTATCAACGATGGCATTCTCATTCTTGCCGTTCTCGCGCTACTGTTTCTTCGCCAGAAGGTGCCAGTCCAGGGGCATATCATTGTGATGGCGCTTTTTGCGGGCGGCGCCGTTGCCGCCTTCAAGCAGCGAGCGTACGAGCCGCTGGTAGACCCCATTACCGATGCAGGCATCGCCACTTTCAGAGCAGATATCTTCCAACAGGAGCCAGCGCTGCGGTCACCGCTTAACCGGGCTCAGGTCAATGTTCAGCATGAAAGCATTGGTATCAACACCGGGTTCTTCCTGGATGTTTCGAGTTTAACCAGCTACTGGTTCCCGCTGTCGCGATATGCACAACTGGTCGCAGCAATGGAGGGAATCCCCTATCACCCGACATTAAGTGTCTTCTTTCGTCCGCCTGAATCACCTGCGTTCGAACCGATGAACCGGCTATACAATGTTGCCTGGGTCTTGAACCCGGGACCACGAGGCGTTGCTGTTAGTCAGGGCAATGAAACCTTTGGCGCAGCCTGGTTGTCCGGCAACGTGGATTGGCACGATTCCTGGGCATCGCTCGCTGACGGCGTGAAACGATTGAAGTACAAAGGGCGATTACTGCTCCTGGATGAAGACCCCAGGATCACATTCAAAGAAGAGAGCTTTACAGATTGCCAAATCAGTAGGGATGTCTCGACGACATCGACAGAATTTCCATTTGAATTTGAACTCGGTATAGAAGGGCAGTGTTACCTGACTGTCGCCATGAACTATTCCAGCATCCTCAAGGCTGAGGATCAGAATGGCCGAATACTTAGAACCTTTCCTGCCTACGGCGCACTGCTTGGCGTGCTGGTCGATTCGGATACGAAACGCATTTCAGTTGAGCCAGTCGTATCGACATTCCCCGGCGCGACCATAATCCAGTTGCTGGGCTTCCTGCTCGCAGGCGGTATTGTCGTCTTTGTCTCGATGCGGGGCTCACGCAGGTGATTCCAGCTAACAGTTAACCGCTGTATAATCCGCGACCTATGCCGGAATAGCTCAGTTGGTAGAGCAGTTGCTTCGTAAGCAATTGGTCGGAGGTTCAAGTCCTCTTTCCGGCACCATAAACCATTGAAATATATGGACTTAATTATTTTTGGTTATGCGAACGATTTCCAAATCCTGACTCGGTACAACCCAAAGGTCGGGAGGATCGTTGACTTCGTTTATTGGTTGAGGGGGCAGCTGCTGGTGATTTCCACGCCAGTATTGTTGGTGCTTCTCTGTCCTGTGTATCCGTTGCGAGAGAGGATACAAACCTCGAAATCGGAAGCGTTGGACGAGTTGAAGCAGAAGCGTGCAATCACCGCCGATGCACAGAAACTTCGAATGTTCCTCGAGTCGCGTGCAGACTGGCCGGTGCGCCCAAGTGGATGCTGATAGGTTCCCTGGTATCTACTTCGGCGCGCTAACTAATCGAATCAGCGTCCGATACCGGAACAGATTCAATTTCGTATAGACGATCTTCCTCAATATTGTTCTC
>JABHYO010000108.1 GCA_018656865.1 Gammaproteobacteria bacterium
ACTCACCCGTCCGCCGCTCGTCAGCATCAAAGTCACCCCGAAGGGATCCTAGCGATCTGTTACCGCTCGACTTGCATGTATTAGGCCTGCCGCCAACGTTCAATCTGAGCCATGATCAAACTCTTCAATTTAAGAGTTATATCTATGGTCTCCCTTGTTACACCCTTTTGAGGCTCCCTCAGGATTCCATTAGTGGTTTTAAGCCACCAATCTTTGCTCAGCTAAACAAGACTAGGACATCGAAATGTCCTTCGTTAATCACGATCACTCTTACGAGTGTTCGTTCTTAAATTACCAATTTGTAAGTATTGCGTCCGATACTTTTTACAAAGCATCTTTCACTTCTCAAATAAATTCGGCTTTCAGTGTTTTGCTCCACTTACGTTTTGCAATTCACCTTCCACCGGGTTGTGTTTGCTTTCGCAGGTCACAACCTAGGTAACTTGTTGCTGAATATTTTTCGCATTCAACCAACAAGCACCCACACCTATTGTTTGTTTCCAACCATGTTAAAGAACAATTCCAGACTCAATTTATCTACAGCTTTGCGTAACTTTCTGCGCAAAAAACCCCGCGTTGAGTGTTAAATCAACGGGTGATTTGTGAAATATTAAGTCCGAATGGCTAACTATTTAGCCCTGAATTACGGCTGGTAATTCAGCCCGATCACTTGATCGAGGAGGCGCATTATACGCCTTGAAGCCCGCATTACAACTACTTTTAGCAAGAATTCGTCAAAAAAGACCGGGCTCCATATTCCTGCCGATTTCCCCCTCGTCGGGACGGGAAAGGCGCGCAGTCTATCACCTTTCTCGGCATTGTCTATTAAAACCATAGAGAATTTAAACCTGGGCTTTAAGAGCGCTATGGAATATGCGGTGTTTGCCGTCAAAGAGACGAAAACAAAGCAGCAGAAGTATCGCCCCACCATAGACAATAGCCTCGAGATAGCTTGATTTCACCAGCCAGAAGACATGCAGAACCGCCAGTAAGGCCACAACATATACCGCACGATGAAGCTGCTTCCAGCGACGACCAAGTTGCCGAACCATACCTTTCGTAGATGTCGCGGCGAGTGAGGCAAGCAGCAGCCAGGCGATGAAGCCAGCGCCGATAAAGGGTCGCTTGGCAAGCTCACCTCCGAGCCTGCCTGGATCAAGCTCAAGCAGAAAGATGCAGTATGCGGACAGGTGAAGGCTTGCATAGAAGAAGGTAAACAATCCCAGCATTCGACGAATCCGCAGTGGCCAGCGCCAGCCCGAGAGTGTCCTGAAAGGCGTCACCAGCAACGTCAGTATAAGGAAACGAATGGTCCATTCGCCCTGGATCAGCACAAGCTCCTTACCCGGGTCTGCTCCCAGATGATGCGATGCACCTGACTGCAACAGCCAGATCTGGTAAACGGACCAGGAGACGGGAGCAACACTCAACAAAAAGGTGAAGGGTTTCAGCATCAATAGTTCTTTTTCAGATTCATACCGCGGTACAGGTGAGCAACCTGCGGTGCGTACCCGTTAAACATCAGCGTTTCTGTCTTTTTTGCTGAAAACAGGGATGATGGCAATCGGCGCTCCCTTGCCTGACTCCATCTTGGATGATCGACATTCGGATTGACGTTGGCATAGAAACCGTATTCTCTTGGGTTCGTTTTCTGCCAGGTTGTTCCGGGCCGGCGCTTTGTGAATTCGATTCCGACTATCGACTTTATGCTCTTGAACCCATACTTCCAGGGAACAATCAGCCGGATCGGTGCACCATTCTGGTTGGGTAGTGTCTTGCCGTAGACACCGACCACCATGAACGCAAGTTCGTTCATGGCTTCATCAATACGAAGTCCCTCGACATAGGGGTAGTCGATCGAGGCAAATCTTGACCGTTGTTCCGGCATCTGTTCCGGATCGTAAAGAGTTTCGAAGCGAACATACTTCGCATCAGATGTCGGCTTGAATCTGGCCAGAAGATCCTTCAGGGGGAAGCCAACCCAGGGCACCACCATAGACCAGGCTTCTACACAACGAAGTCGATATACGCGTTCCTCGAGATCATGAGGTTTAAGAATATCCTCCAGTTGGAACTTGCCAGTGACTTCTGCCTCGCCCTTGATTTCAATTGCCCATGGGTCCGTTATAAAGCCACCGGCATTCTCGGCGGGATCAGATTTGTCGGTACCGAACTCGTAGAAATTATTGTATCCAGCCACAAACTCATACGGAGTCGCTTTTTCGTTGGTTGAGTATGGTCCTGACCGAAGACCTGTGAGCTTTTTCTCCAGCCAGTCCGGCCCCGTAATCGAATCTTTCGTCTGGTATAGCTGTCGCTGACTGGCACCGACACGCGTAGATGCGGCAGCCATCCCCAGGCCAATCGATTTCAGTATCAGGCGGCGATTGTAGAAGGTCTCTTCATCTGTGATTTCAGATGAAGGAATATCGCAATTGTCCCGTGTTTTTATCAACATATTCAGACTTCTCCGACTAATAACCAGCAGACGCCTGAAATGCCAAAAAGTTACACCTGGCGTGTTTCCCTTTTTTCCTGAGCAAACCGAAGCAGAGCCAGAAACGGTCCCGAAGCACCGTAGGCGAGGCCGACGCAGAAGAGCATACCCGGCGGATAGATCGCAACGACAATAAACAGCATCACTGCACCCAGCATGTACATAAAAGGAACGCGCCCTTTGATGTTTTTCGGACTGTAATAACGCACGTTGCTCACCATCAGAAGTGCTGCAACAGAAGCGAACACCGCAACCAGGACTGAAATCTGGATACTTTCCATCGTCCCAAGGTTATCAACCCAGGTCCAGACCATAGTCGCCATGGTGCCTGCCGCCATCGGACTCGGGAGACCGAAGAAGATCTTGCTATCGGGCGATGAATTGAATCGCGCGAGACGCAGGGCAGTACAGCAGACAAAGAGAAATGCGACAATCCAGCCAATTTTTCCCAGATCTGCCAATGCCCAGCTGAACAGTAGAACCGCAGGAGCAACACCAAAAGCGACCAGATCGGACATGCTGTCAAACTGAACACCGAATTCGCTGGTGGTATTGGTCAGACGAGCTATGCGCCCATCCAGTGCATCGAGAAAACCAGCAATAACGATAGCAATGCAGGCATTTTCGAACGACCCGGTCATTGCCGCAATGATGGCGTAGAAACCGGAAAACAGGGCGCCCGTCGTGACAAGGTTGGGCAAGAGAAAGACACCCTTCTTTAAACCCTTGCGCTCAGGTAGCTGGGTGACCGTGGACTCTTCAGGAATAGCAGATTCCTGTTCTGACATAACGGGACTCCGATTACTTAACAAGCATTATACCTTGGTTCGATTCTGGACCGCTCCCGCAACATTCCGTTTGTGATCTTATATCACAAACTTTCAATGTTGCTGCCGGGTCAACTTAGCTGCACAGCCGCTAAGTTGATAATACCTTTTCTCCCCGGGACAGACCGGAGACACCCGACCTGACGACCTCCATCACACTCGCTTCCGGGATCGCCCTCAGGAAGGCATCCAACTTGTCGGAGGTACCTGCGAGCTGAATCGTATAGGCATTCTGGGTGACATCGATGATCTGCCCGCGGAAAATATCTGCGGTTCGTTTCATCTCCGCTCTTTGTGCGCCGGTGGCCTTGACCTTAATTAGCATCAGCTCTCTTTCGATATGATCGCCTTCCGTTAGATCCACGAGTTTCACGACTTCGATCAGCTTGTTCAGCTGTTTGGTAATCTGTTCCACCTGCTCATCACTGGCAAACGTAGTCAGAGTCAGTCTTGACAGCGTTTCATCTTCTGTCGGTGCAACTGTCAGCGTCTCGATGTTGTAGTTCCTCTGGGCGAACAAGCCAATGACCCTGGAAAGTGCTCCGGCCTCGTTTTCCATCAGAACTGAGATTATTCTGCGCATCAGGTTCTTACCCCCTTGCGTAACCACATATCCCGCATAGATCCATTGGGCGCGACCAGCATGGGATAGACATGCTCAGACGGATCAACCAGAACGTCGACAAATACCAGCTTGTTCCTGATCGCCATTGCCTCATTCAAAACCGGCTCCAGTTCGTCGATCGTTTCTACCTTGAAGCCAACATGACCGTAAGACTCCACCAATTTCACAAAGTCAGGAAGAGACTCCATATAAGAATGAGAATGCCGACCTTCATAAATCATGTCCTGCCACTGCTTCACCATACCCAGTGATCCGTTGTTCAGATTGACGATTTTGATTGGCAGTCCGTATTGCGAGCAGGTAGACAGTTCCTGGATATTCATCTGTATGCTGCCTTCTCCGGTGATGCAGACCACGAGATCATCCGGATGAGCTATCTGAGCGCCCATTGCAGCAGGTAAGCCGAAACCCATGGTGCCAAGCCCACCGGAGTTGATCCACTTTCTGCCCTCATCGAAGGGATAGTAAAGCGCAGCAAACATCTGGTGCTGCCCAACATCTGAAGTAACGTAGGCATCGCCCTTTGTCGCCTTATAGAGCGCCTGCACTGCTTCCTGCGGTTTGATTTTCGTGTCGCCTTCGTCACGGAGAACCTTGAGGCAGTCCTGCCGTCGCCAGCCTTCTATCTGCTCCCACCATTCGGCCAGCAGGGACTTCTGGTTGTCAGAGCGCTTTGCGATCTCCGGTGCCAGCAGTCGATTCATTTCATCCAAAACTGCATCTACGGGCCCGACAATGGGAACATCCGCATTCACCGTCTTTGAAATCGAGGCCGGATCAATGTCGATGTGAATGATTTCTGCGTAGGGGCAGAACTTAGAAACTGTGTTGGTAATCCTGTCGTCGAACCGCGCGCCAATTGCCAGCAGCAGATCACAGTGATGCATAGCGTTATTGGCTTCAAACGTACCATGCATGCCCAGCATCCCAAGAAACTGCTTATCAGTACCCGGATAGGCGCCCAGCCCCATAAGCGTATTGGTGATCGGAAAACCGAGCATTCTTGTCATCTCGGTCAATTGCGTCGCGGCGTTGCCCTGTACCACCCCGCCACCGGAATAGATCATCGGCCGTTCACAGGACATGAGCATTTTGATCGCTTTCTTAACCTGGCCGGTATGCCCCTTGGTCGCCGGACTATAAGACCGCATGGAAACGGTCTCAGGATAATCGTAATCATAAAGTTCCGTCGGGCTGGTCACATCCTTCGGCACATCGATAACAACAGGCCCAGGTCTACCGGATGTTGCAATAAAAAAGGCCTTCTTGATCGTCTCCGGTAGCTCAGAGGCTGATCTCACCAGAAAGCTGTGCTTAACAACCGGTCGGGAAATACCAACCATATCAGTTTCCTGAAAGGAATCCGTACCGATCAGGTGGCTCTGGACCTGGCCTGAGAGGACAACCATGGGGATGGAATCCATGTAAGCGGTCGCAATCCCGGTCACCGCATTCGTGGCACCTGGCCCACTGGTGACAAAGACTACACCGGGCCGACCAGTCGAACGGGCATAACCATCTGCCATGTGGGTCGCCGCCTGCTCGTGGCGTACCAGCACGTGCTGAATCCTGTTCTGCTTGAACAATGCATCGTAGATATGCAAAACCGCACCGCCAGGATAACCAAAAACGTATTCAACGCCTTCGTCCTGGAGTGCCCGGATTAACATATCCCCGCCAGATAGCTTTTCCACCTTTTACCTCTGATTTACCAGCTTGTACCCAATTTAGGGGCCGGCATTCTCTTTTATCCGCCCTGTCTAGTCAATTAGGCGGTTTAAAGGCCCCTTTTTCATACCAATGGGTATTTGGGAAGTGCGCAATCTTACAGTAAAATCAGGGAAATTTTCTTCTTCCGTGATGGGTTACATGAGAAAGTTAGAATTCACCGCAGGTTTCTTTGCCAGTATATTACTACTGTCACCAACGACTGGTTTTTGCGAAGCTGAGTACTACACATGGGTGGACGAGAATGGCGTAACCAACTACGCCGAGCGCAATCCACAGGGCTATGAGGCAAGATACATCAGTCGTGAGTCCAAGTTCGGCCCACAATTTGGGCGCCGCGCTGCTGTGCCTGAACAGCCCGAAACCAATGCCGAAACCAATGCCGAAACCAATGCCGAAAGCGAAGTCGACTCAGAAGCTCCACAAAGTGATGAGGATGTCGGCAAACATATTGTCGACGAACGTGCCCGGATTGATGCAGAGATCGCGCTAGCCAAGAAGAACAATTGCGGCATTGGCAAACGCAATCTGGCACAACTCGAAGCTTACGCCCGAATCAGGATCAAGGATGATGACGGACGAGAACATGTACTGTCGGACCAGGAAAAAAAGCAGAGAATCAGCAAAGCCAAGAAGACAATTCGAGAAAACTGCACTGGCTAGCAGTTCTCAGCGAAGCCGAACGCGGCTCGACCGAGAACTACCGCGGAAATCTGTCGGACAGGAACCAGTCAGGTCAGCCAGATAAAACCGGCCATCCGCCCTGTCTTACCATCCCGACGGTAGGAATAGAATTTCTCGACATCGCAGTAGGTGCAGCAGTCCCCGCCATATATTTCTGAAACCCCCGCCCGTGTCAGCTGTTCACGAGCTATTCGGTAGAGATCCATCATCCACGATGACGATCGACGCTCGAAAGCATCTTCAAGATCAAATTCCCTTCTGACCTCCTCACCCACCTCATAGTGGCAGGGGCCTATAGCCGGCCCCAGCCAAGCGATCCAGTCTCCCGGCCTGTTCCTCAACGTCTGCCCAATTATATCCCGGGCCAGACCTCGCCAACCTGCGTGAATTACCCCAATACGGCTGCCATCCCGGGTACAGACAAGAACCGGTAAACAGTCCGCCGCCATCACCGCAAGTACGAGGCTTTTGCAGTCCGTCACGGCAGCGTCCGCTTCCCTGTCGGCTGATTTATCCGAATGGACATCGATACAGCGGCTTGAGTGAATCTGATTCAGCCACAACGGATCGGAAGGCAGCAACTCACGTAACAAGTGCCGATTCATTTCCACAACCTCACTTTCGTCTCCGACATGAGTACCGAGGTTGAAGCTCTGATACGGGCTCTCGCTGAACCCCTGACTGCGGGTTGTGAACACGGCCCGAACACTGTCGTGTGCCGGCCAATCAGGCATGATGAACTCAGGCTTCGGAGAGGGCATCGATCAATATTTGTATATCTTCCGGATACTCTGCACGCCAGATCATCTCCCTGCCTGTTACCGGATGACTCAGACCCAATTTGCAGGCATGCAGCGCCTGACGCTTAAAGGATCGGAGGACAATTTCCAGTTCCTGGGTCCGCGGCCGACGGTAATGTCCCCCATAAACCGTATCACCAATGAGCGGATAACCCAGCGCCTGCATATGTACCCGAATCTGGTGAGTACGCCCGCTCTCCAGGCGGCATTCAACCAACGCATGCTCAGCAAATCGTTGCAGGACGCGGTAGTGTGTCCGAGCTGGTTTTCCATCAGCTCTGATAGCCATTTTCTTGCGCTGAATAGGGTGCCTACCAATTGCCCCATCAATAGTCCCCTGCTGCCTTGCGGGCAGACCGTAAACCACTGCATGGTAGACCCGAGTCACGTCACGAGCCTGGATCTGTTTAACAAGATAGTTCTGGGTTTCCAGCGTCTTGGCGACAACCAGCAGACCGCTGGTTTCCTTATCGAGCCTGTGAACAATACCTGCGCGGGGAATGTCAGCAACTTCCGGCACATAATTCAGCAGGGCATTCAGTAGTGTCCCGTGCGGATTCCCTGCGCCGGGATGCACCACCAGTCCCGGTGCTTTATTAACGACGACAAGCTGCTCGTCTTCGTAGACGATATCCAGCGGTATATCCTCAGCCCTGTCGGTGTCGCCTACCGTTTCTACCTCGATCAGAACCTGCTCGCCGCCGTTTACCCGATCCTTTGGTTTCGCCCTGCAACCATCCACGATCAATCCGCCGGATCTGATCCATTGTTGCAATCGGGACCGGGAATACTGAGGCAACAGACTGGCTACAGCCTGATCGAGCCGCTGCAGTGTGAATTCAGCTGGGATTTCAACTTCGTGATGTATACGCAGTGGGTGAGTCCGGACGTATTGGGTTTGCCTAGAGGCTATGTTTAAATAAGCCGTTTTTCAAGCACTTAGCTCTCCGGTAAAACTTTCGTATGCATCTACTCAAATTCGTACCGATCCTTTTTCTCGTCACACTATGCGGCTGCTCCAAAGATGAAATCGAGGAGGATCTGGATGCAACGGAACTCTCCTACTATGAATCTGCCCAGGGGAGTTTGCGTGCCGGTAACTATCAAGGCGCCATTCAGAAGCTACAATTCCTGGAATCACGATTTCCTTTTGGCCGCTACGCAGAACAGGCCCAACTGGAGCTGATTTATGCCTACTATAAGAGCGCTCAGCCCGAAGCTGCCCGCGCAGCGGCTGACCGCTTTATTCGGCTGCATCCATCCCATCCGAATATCGACTACGCCTACTACCTGAAAGGTATGATTTCGTTCGAACAGGACAAAAACTTCCTCTCAAACTTTATCCCGATGGACCCGTCAAAGAGAGACCCTGGTGCAGCACGTGAGTCCTTCAACGACTTCTCGCAACTGATACGACGATATCCGAACAGCGAATACGCCCCGGACGCCCAGCAACGAATGAAGTATCTGCGTAACCTGCTGGCTGCATCGGAGATCAATGTCGCGCGGTATTACATTAGGCGAGGAGCCTACGTCGCCGCAGCCAACAGAGGTCGCTGGGTATTCGAAAACTTCCAGGGTTCGGCCAGTGTACCTGACGCCCTGGCCGTGATGATTGAGGCCTATCAATTGTTGGAAATGCATGAGCTGGCGGAACAGGCATTGCTAGTGTTGAGCAGTAACTACCCAAGCCATGAATCGCTCAACGACGATGGCAGTTTCCGCAAGACGAAAAGTGTCAAGAACAAGGAGCGTGGCTGGCTGAATGTCATTACTTTCGGCCTAATGGGGTGATTGCCACTTAGATAACGACCGCGACAAAGGACAAAATCTTGGAACAGTTCGACCAATCTTTCTTGGAAGAACAACAGAAAGCACAACGTGCCGCGATCTTTCGCGTCTATAACTACTACCGCATTCTAATCGCCTTTCTTTTTCTTTTTCTGTTCCTGGACCCAAACCTCAACGGATTCGTTGGCACCGTCAACCCGGGACTTTTTCAAAACACGATCATCACTTACATCGCTGTCAACGTCGTGATCGGTATCGCTACCCTGTTCGTCAGCGTCAACCTGCTAGCCAAGGCTGGCCCTGCATTCACAGTGGTGATTGGCGACATTATTGCACTGACTCTGCTCATGTCCGCAAGTGGAGGGGTCACTTCCGGTCTAGGCAACTTTCTCTTTTTTACACTCGCGTTCGCCGGCGGCCTGATTCATGGTCGTGTCTCTACTGTATTACCTGCGATCGCCTTCATTCTTACGATTTACAATGAATTCTACCTTTTCTTTTTAAACGAAAACGAAGTTCAGGCGTTCTTCCAGGCAGGACTGCTGGGAATCGTCTATTTTGTCACCAACATTCTTTTCCAGACACTTTCAAATCAGTTACGTACAAGACAATCGGAAGTGTACACACTGGAACAGATCAATCAGCTGATTATCGAAGGAATGAGAACGGGTGTCGTCGTCCTCACACAGGACAACACGGCAAGACTAATGAACAATGCCGCCGAGAGATTTCTTTTGCTGCCGGATCAGTCAATTGGAACCCTTCGAGAGCAGCTACCCGGTGTTCTGCTCGAAGCAGTTGATAAATGGAACAACGATCCTGCTCAGAGGGAAGTAACATTCACAATGGATGAAAGTGGTGTTGAACTGGTGGCAACCCTATCAGAGCTTTACACACCCTCACCTGAAGCCGACACCCTGATCTTTCTGGAGGACAGCACAGAAGTACAACAACAGGCACAACAGTTGAAACTCGCATCTCTCGGCAGACTGTCTGCGAGCATCGCCCACGAGATCAGAAACCCACTTGGCGCCATCAGTCATGCTGCTCAGTTGCTTCTCGAGTCACAAAATATCGATCCGAGCGATAGACGCCTTTGTGAAATCGTTCAGGATCATAGCGTCCGCATGAACAACGTGATCGAAAATGTTCTGCAGATGTCTCGCCGGCGCGCTCCGGAGAAAATTGAGCTTGAGCTTCGAGACTGGCTTGACGAATTTGTTTCCAAGTTTTCTGCAGGTGAAATTGAGCATGCTGATATCAGGATCGAACTCGAAGGAGGGGGAAGTACAATCGTTGCCGATCCCGGTCATCTTTCCCAGATACTCGGCAATCTGTGTCAGAATGGTCTTCGCTACAGTGAGAAAAAAATTGGAGAGGCAAGGATCCTCATAACCGGCAGCAGGGATGGACTATCAGGCGCCTACTATCTCGACGTCATCGATTACGGAGACGGTGTACCACAGGAAAACATCGACAAACTATTCGAGCCTTTTTACACCACGGAAACGACGGGAACAGGGCTGGGTCTCTATCTGTGCCGTGAACTTTGCGCCGCCAACAACGCTCTCCTTACCTACAGAAACACCGAATCCGGCGGCGCCTCGTTTCGCATTTCTTTCAGGAACAGATAGTGGCTAAAAAATCTGCGCTTATCGTCGACGACGAACCTGACATTCGGGAACTGCTCGAAATTACACTGGGTCGTATGGGCATAGACACACTGAGCGCACCGGATATCGGTACCGCACGGAATCTGCTGGAAAGTCATAGTTTCGATTTTTGCCTGACCGACATGAACCTGCCGGACGGCAACGGCATTGATCTCGTCCAGCATATCAACACCAACTATCCGAGCACGCCAGTTGCGATGATTACGGCTCATGGCAACATGGAATCCGCCGTCGAAGCGCTGAAAGCCGGCGCCTTTGATTTCGTATCAAAGCCGGTCAATCTGCAGTTACTCAGGAATCTTGTCGACACTGCGCTGAATTTGCAGCCGTTGGATATCAAGACCGACACAGATACCGACCTCCTGGGCAATACGCCGATCATGCAGGCTCTAAGAAAGCAGATTGCAAAACTAGCCCGCAGTCAGGCACCAATTTACATCAAGGGTGAATCCGGTAGCGGCAAGGAGTTGGTTGCCAGATCACTACATGACAATGGTCCCCACGTGGATGGGCCCTTCATCCCTGTGAACTGTGGCGCCATTCCAGGCGAACTCATGGAAAGCGAATTCTTTGGCCACACCAAGGGCAGCTTCACTGGTGCCGTTACAGACAAGGAAGGACTGTTTCAGGCAGCGAACGGTGGCACGCTATTTTTGGATGAAGTCGCTGACCTCCCGGTTGCCATGCAGGTAAAACTGCTTCGAGGCATTCAGGAGAAGGCCATTCGCCCCGTCGGCTCGCAGCAGGAAATCCCAGTCGATGTTCGCATCCTTAGTGCAACCCACAAAGATCTTTCTGCAGAAGTGGAAACTGGAAATTTCCGCCAGGATCTTTACTACCGGATCAATGTCATCGAACTCATCGTCCCCAGCCTTCGGGAACGCAAGGATGATATGCCCTTACTGGCAGAGCATTTGTTGAACAGAATCGCCGCAGACTACGGCGTTGATGCGCCGAACATCAGCACCGCTGCGCTGGATGTTTTAAAAGATTATGACTTCCCAGGGAATGTCCGAGAACTACAGAATGTGCTCGAACGGGCCATTACACTGTGTGAAAACGATGTGATCACTCAAGACGATCTACAGTTGCAGGGGCAGACAATTCCAGCGACTGTCGATGCTCCGTCTATGGACGAACCGCTTGAGGAAGCACCAGAACAGACTACCGGTGCAGCACTTCCGGAGAACGAGGAATCACTGGACTCGTACCTGGAGAATGTTGAACGTTCTGCCATCGTTGATGCACTGGAGAAGACACGCTGGAACAAAACTGCCGCAGCGAAACTGCTCGGCATTACTTTTCGAGCACTGCGCTACAAACTAAAGAAACTGGATATGGAGTAACCAACGCACGGCGATCTCGCGCATCATAATCAGCACTATTCCCCCTATTCGCCACCTTATCGCTGACAGACACCACATTTTTGTACCCCTAATGTTGCATGGTCTCAGTGGATCAGCGGCACAATGCGTCAGCAATTACGAGGTTATTCATTCATCGAAATGATCGCCACCATGGCGATAGTCATCATTGTCTTCGGGCTGGCTGCCCCTCCCTTTCATCGTATGATAGAACGCAACAAGGCAGCCAATGGTATCAACTGGATTATTCGCGCCATCAATCTCACGCGAATATCCGCCGTCGACCATGGATCACTGACAACGCTTTGTCCAACACGCGATGATGAGAGCTGTGGCGGTGCCTGGCATGATCGAGTCATGATATTCACTGACAACAACGACGACAGAACACTGAATGGTAAAGACCGCGTCATTATCTATCTGAACTTCCCCTATGAAGGCTCAACCCTCAAGTGGAGAGCCTTCCGCAATAGACAATTTCTGCAGATGACTGCGAGCGGATTCACCAACTACCAGAATGGCAACTTTGTTTACTGCTCAGCAGATCAGAATCTAAGGTTTGCACGGCAAATCGTTCTCAACATGCAAGGGCGAGTAAAACGATCCTACGACCGGAACAATGACGGTCTGGTTGAAGACCGCTACGGCAAGCACCTTCGATGCTGAAGCGGGAGATCCTTACTCCGGATCCTCCGGTATTGCATCCGGAAGTTCCTTGTTATCGAGCCAGGCATCGTTCGCTAATTGACGCAAACGCAATATCCGTCGCAAGGGTTTCTCCGGTGTGAAATGAAACTGTACCTTCATGTCCACCTCAAGCATTTCGAAGCTCGCTGTCGGATAGTAAATAAGTTCCATGTCCGGGGTCTGGTAGCCACCCGATGTACCAAAGTAATAGCGAAATCCACTGATGATGGCCGTTCGCGTAGCCAGATCGATCTCTCGGACAACACCTTCTTTTTCAACCCACTCTTCCGCTGCGAAGCCAGAAGGAGCCGCAATGAGCAGGATCATGAATGTAAATACTCTGATTCGGTTCATGGCAGGGCTCCTAGTCGGATGTCGATTCCAACTGCTTCCAGGACAATCGTCCCGTACTGTCAGTCGTCGCCGGGTTCACCAATGTCGCCTGGAAGCTCTGGTCACTCAACTGTGTCAGACGGCTTCGGCCGATAAAGGTGGAATCTGTTGGTACGCCGTCTTCAATAATTAAGCTGGCCGGTACTGTGCTGCCATCAATCAGGTCATCACTATCAAAGACACCGTCGTTATTAACATCGAAGATCGGAGAACCGCCTGTACATTCAAGCCCGCCGGTATCGGGACAGAAGGCATTCTGCGCGCCCCCTGCTTCGTTGGTACAACTGGTCTCCGCTTTCGGGATCACACTGTTGACAAAAACCGCGCCGGCAAAGGCCTGGATATTTCGAATTGCCTTTTCACCTGCAAACGGTATGTCGCTCGGGTCTGAGAACCCGGGTGTATCGAAGTCCAGGTAATATCCACGATCCGGCGATGAACCATCATCACCAATCGTGTAGTCCACCGTATTACTCGATAATTGCCGGTAAAGATGCGACACATCCGTAAACGTATACGCTTGCTCCACCAGGTCATCCTTGGTGATGAGGCTCGATGCACCCGTCTGGAATCGCTCCCAGATGCCGTAGATAGACTGGATCTCATCACTGGTACCGTCATCCTCGTAGTGGTAGCTACCTGTCGCGAAGATAATGATAAAGCCACCACAGTTAGTCACCTCAGCAGGATCCGGATCCGGATTACAATCCGCACCGGCCGTCGCTGTTGGATGTGTTACCGCAAACGGTCGTGTGGTAATCGGCTGCTCGAATACATCAAGTGCATCTGCATCCCCGTTAACGTCCTGGCCAGCCCTGACCTCTGAGTACTCAGCCTGGAAGATGACTTCCGCTGACCAATCAGTCTGGTCATCCGAGGTCAGGTCGAATCGGTACAGGTTACCGAAACGGTCCCCGGCATAGGCATAGTCGAGCGTGCCGTTACGGTCGATGTCGATCGCTCTCGGTGTGCCCAGGCCATTGGCGCTAATCTCGTCACCATCGGCGGCGTCATAGACACCGTCATCATCGACATCGGTCGACAGAATCGGACCTGCCGCCTCGATCTTGACGAAGTCGTCACCGCCCGTACAAACCTTGTTGGCATCGTCTTCCGCCCAGGTTTCACCGATGGCTGAATTTTCGCTGAAGACCTGATCCGCATGACACCATTCGCCGTCTATACCTCGTTCGATCCTGAGTACGTACAGTTTGGCGCGCCCGGAACTGGAGTTGTAGCCATTACCGAAGACAGCGATCCATTCGTGTTCGCTATCAGTTTCGAGATTACTCATGGCAATCGTCGGCAGACTGAGCGAGAAACCCAGATCCCGATAGGGTTCATTCGGGGTTATGCTGGTATCGATCAGCTGCGACGAACCACCATCGACCAGGCCTTCGCCCAGGGTGCAACTATCAACAGTAGGTCGCTCGCAGGTGGGATAGGTATCATCTTCGTCACTGAATTCCCACAGAATCATATCTGCAATCGTTGAAGTCGCGGATTCCTCAAGACCGGACGGCGAAGGCGCAGGATCAGTAATATCCAGCGCATACAGACCCTTGCCGCCAGCACCCAGGCCACCGAGCAGTATCGATGCCCAGTTTCGAGAGATGCTGGATAGCAACCCTGTCGTGTCAATAAATACATCTTCAATCGCAGGTGACAGGTCGTTCACATACTCGTGGGAGTAATTGAAATCCAGCAGATCCTTTATCTTGTTGTTGTAGGTCCCGACAATGGCGGAGTTAGGAACAAAAGCCCACTCCTCATCACCGGTGGAGCCATTGATGGCGTGCAGCATACCGTCATTGGCCGCCAGATAGACGACACCATCCCGGTCGGAGTGGGCCGCAGAGAATTCCGCATAGGTAAACCCGGTTGTCTGGGGGAATGACAACCCGTTTCGTCGAGTACGGCCCGGTTCAGCATAGTAGGTCGGTGTCGAGTTAACGATATCACCCATCTTGCCTTCAACTTCAGGGCGCTCGCGCAGATTACCGGCAGGTCGCTCATTGGTCGAATCGCCACGGAACCAGTTGACGTGATTGGTTACCTCAGTGACAAAATCCGCACTACAGGAGTCAGCATCGAAGTTCGCTTCTGTACAGGTTTCTGCATCGGCAATTGCGCTTGCCTGTTCGTAGGTCAGATTCGCATAGCGGAACGGTACACCCTGGTAATTATCAGGGTCGAAGGTCATGATCACTCGGTCGGCGTAACCAACGCTATCAAGTTCTTCCGCCGCGCTCCAGGTTTCATCACCCAGCTCAATAATGCCATCATCGTTGAGACTGATTTCCTGGGCAATCAGCTGGCCGGTACCGTCAGAGACGTTGTAGGAAGCGCGATAGATGACAGAACCGACCAGAATTTCTTCCGCGTTCGATGCGACCGCCGTTGCCGTACCCGTAAAGGTTGAGAATTCACTAAAGGCTGACTCAAGCGCTTCGTTCAGTTCGGTCGGATTGCCGGCATCCAGATAGGCACCCCGACCATTGATCGCCGCATGTACCAGATCATTCAGTTTTTCATCATCATTCGAAGTCGGATCACCCCAGGAGAAGCCGGTTGCATCATCATAGGCTTCGATGGTGTCGAAACCAACAGTACCCTGCGAACCGAAACCGATGACATAGGTACGCATGTTCTGGTGCATGGTTTCCGTCAGTCCATCCGCACCGCCAAATGCCGTCGACCAGTCGGCTTCCGGGATGCTGTCAAAGTCGCGAGTTCCGGTCGGTACTTCATCGTTGAGAGAGGGTTGGATGTCATTCTCGTAGAAGTACATGGCAACGTCCGCCAGCGTGTTCTGCACCGTGCTTGAATACTTGCCACCATCAAAGGCGGAGTCGAGATCATCGTCTACCCCCTCGTCATCCGCTTCTATACCCGGCGATGTACCACCCCAGAATCCTGCAGACACCACCAGTGCGAAGTTGTGCTGGCAGTTGCCTACCGGGGCGGCCAAAATCGGACAGTTTGTACCGCCGGGCGCACTGCCTGCCGGTGTGATAATCGAGTTGCCCGTCGCCACTGCACTGCCGCAGGCAAAGTAGTTACCGGTGCGCTCGAGTGCAGTCCGCATATTGTTGTTACCCGAGCTGTCACCAATCTGATAGAGCGTATCGAGCAGGTCGGACTTGTGCCCTGTGATTGCACTGTCATTGAGCTGATCAACGCCAATCACGTTACTCTGGCCATTGAATTCAGCGAGACCAACCCGAAGATCGTCATGTTCAGCAATCACCGCCCCCAGGCCTCCTTTCGCGGTCAGACCTCTGGAACGATAGTAACTGTACCAGTTGGCAAAGTTCTGCAGTTCTTCTGTATAGGTACAAACCAGCGGTGCACTGGCATCGGAAATACAGTCGGCACGGTCAGCACTACCTGTGTAAGTCGAACCGGAGACAATTTCTATCTTGGTGCCCTTTTCGCTGATATCGACATAGTCGTTGCTGTTGGAATCTGTCCATGTCCAGTAATAGGGCAGGTAAAGATCACTGCTGCAGGCGCCACCACCGGAACTGCTTGAGCTACTCGAGCTGCTTGAACTCGAGCTGCTCGAACTTCCACCTGATGAAGTCGATGATGAACTGCTGCTCGAGCTTGATGATGAGCTGGATGTGCTACCTTTACCACCGCCACCGCCACCACCACCCAGGCTGTGACAATCCGTCAGGTCATAGTTCCTGCCAGCACTGTAAGGGTTATCCGGTGCGTCGGTCGGATCGACATCAGCATAGGCGATGCCATCCGAATCGAGACCGGTCCAGGGACTGTAGGTGGTCTCAGGATCGTAGTAAAGAGAGTTAAAATTCTTGTTTCTTATCCGCCAGAGCCCTTTGCCAGAATCTGTTTCTTCGTCCGTCAGATAATCCGGATTGCTGCCCAGCTTGTACGGCATGATCCAGGTCTTAATATCATTGCCATAAATGTACTTGCCCTCTCCCCCACTCTGATCGGCATCATCAGATATACCGTAGGTCGCCTCGATCGTGGTATCAACATCGGTGAGAATATCTGTCTGCATGCCATCGGCAGTATCGTCAAACAGAACCATGACATTCGGCACAGCAGGTACTGGTAATTCAAGTGGAGTCTGTGCCAACGGCTCAACAAAAGTCACGGCATCTTCAGAGGCGACCGCTACCGCAGCCTCTTTCTCTATATTGACTTCGACCAGCCCAACTGAACAGTTGGTTTCCTGGGTCGTGGCTGAAACATCGTCACAGACCCGGAACAGGAAGTAGTCGGGATCCGTGATGGCGGTCACGCCATCCTTGGTAGCCAGACTCGCCGGTGGTGTGTAGACAAAGCCACCGGACTGGACCACCTCATCTGGGCGGTCTCCTGCGAGATTGGTCATGGCCACCGTCGCACCCAGATTTGTAATCAGGGTCACTGACGAGAAATACATGGTCTCGGTGGAATTGTCCATGGTGATATCGAGCGGATCCTGACCAACCCAGTGATCCTGATCCAAATTGAAACTGAAGATGTAGAGCAGCGGTGATTCGAAATCTGTAGTACCCACAACATCTACAGGCTGACCGGAATTGTCTACTAATAGTCGGGCATAACCGTTCAACACTTCACCCTGGGTCATCTCGTAGAGGTGAGTCTCTGGCAGTATTCTGTGACAGTCTTCCCTGGCGGATGTCCCGGAGTCGTCTTCTGCAAACGTCATGATGTTGCCGGCTGAATTGTCGACACCGTTGACATACTTGTACCTGGCATCGACCGTGCCCTGATCGGCGCCACCAACGAACTCCTCACAGACCCAGTGACCTGGCGCATCATTGGTGCTTGAATCGACAGTCAGCGTAAAGTCGATGGTATCCGTATTGCCATCACCAACTCCAAGTCCGCTGGGTGCGGAGCCAGATGGGTCGTAATCATAGACCGTAACTGTTATCTCGAATTCACAGTCCCCATCACCGGAGGCGTATGCCTCAAGCGTATTCAATGCCTCACAGTCCGGTACTTCGTACTCAAGATCATCTTCAGCAGTCCAGGTCAGGACACCGCTACCGCTAATTTCGAAGTTGAAGGTGGAATGACCGGTATCGGCAGAGTTTTCAGCGCCAATATCGTTGGTCGCCGTTGCATTGCTGACCCGGAAGTAGAGCGTATCACCATCAATGTCGGTAGCACTGGCCGTGGTTATGCTGGCGTCATGTTCTGCGGACGTCATTTCGATGATGGTATTGGTCACCAGATTCTCATCGACGCCTGAAAGATCTGCCAGTACCGGCTTGTCGTTGACTGCCTGCACAGCAATCACAAGGTTCTCAACGATATTGCCACCACCACCGGTACCGGTATTGCCT
>JABHYO010000033.1 GCA_018656865.1 Gammaproteobacteria bacterium
GCAATTCTCTACGGCATTGTCGGCCATGCTGATATCGCCGCATACCTGCTTGTTCCCCATTATGCGCAGGGTGCCGATTGGGCCATTGTCGCTTTTGTGATGGTCGGCTGCCTGACAGGCTATCTCTGGCACAACAGTTACCCCAGCGCGGTGATGATGGGCGATGCCGGTTCTCGCCCCATAGGACTTTTGTTGGGGATTCTGGTGCTGGCCTGCGGCAACCCTTTCCTGATCCTAGTTGTCGCCTTTGTCGTCCTGGTGAACGGCGCAACCGGCATGATCAAGGTAGCCCTTCTGCGGTTTTTCAAGATCGGTATCTTCGGTCAGATTCGATATCCGTTGCATGACCATGTTCGTCACAATATGGGCTGGTCTAATACCCAGGTGCTGGTCAGATTCATGTTGCTGCAAGCGGTGGGTACCCCTATCCTGTTGGTTTTGCTACTGAAGATCCGTTAATGATGAACTTGGAAGCCGCAAAATACATCTCCCTCAGAACTTTTCGAAAGTCCGGCGTACCGGTGGATACACCTGTCTGGTTTGCTTCAGCAGACTCGAACAAACACTACGTCTTTAGTGCTGCAGATGCAGGTAAGGTCAAGCGGCTCCGTAATAGTGCAAAAGCGCAGATTGCGACCTGTGATGGCAGAGGTGGCTCTCTGGGCGAATGGACTGACTGCGAGTCCTATCTCGTGGATGATTCTGAAGAGATACAATCGGCATACAGGTGCCTGAACAGCAAGTATGGCTGGATGATGAAAATTACCGATTTCTTCTCCCGTCTCTCCGGGAGAATCAATCATCGCGCTGTCATCCGTATTGAAACCTGAACTGCAGATCGGGCTGATAACGGCTGCAATCATGCTTGCCGCCACTATACAAATTGGGGCTGCTCCTGCTGATATCGATGCCGGGAAAGCGGCTGCTATCCGAGAACTCCTCGAAGTGACCGGGGCAGAGGCTAACCGGGAAGAGCTGACCCGAACCTTTTCCGGGCAACTGATCAGCGTGTTACAGGCCAACAATGCCAATCTGTCGGACCGGGCCATGTCAATTATCAGGGATGAAGTGGATACCGTTGTCGAAGAACAACTAAAGTCCGAAGCCCTGCAGAAGAAAATGTATCGAATCTATGCTCGCTATTTCACTTTGAAAGAAATTGAGGGACTAATTGAATTCAACCGGTCGTCAATTGGCGTCAAGGCCAATCGAGTGATGCCCATTCTGATGCGAGAATCCATGTCGGCGGCTCAGGAATGGTCCGAAGAGATTGGGCCAGAGTTATCGAGGCGCGTCGCCACAAGACTGAAAAAAGAAGGCATCAGCATTGGTCACTAGAATCAGAAACAAACCATGACAAGCTACATTATCGGCGATCTCCACGGACACTATCGGGACTACGAGCGATTGCTCAAGGAATCCAGGTTGTGCGATGACAATCTTGACTGGAGTGGCGGCGATGCACAGGTGTGGTTGATGGGCGATTTCTTTGATCGCGGCGCGTCGGGCATCAGGTGTCTCGATCTCACGATGAAGTTGCAGCAACAGGCCGTCGCTACAGGCGGAAGTGTCAACTCCCTGCTCGGCAATCACGAACTAATGATTCTTTGCGCCTACACTTTTAACGATGTGTCGACCAATGGGGAAAGTATTTACGATCAATGGCTCCGCTGGGGAGGTATTGAATCAGACTTCGACGGATTTACCGAGACACATGCTGCCTGGATCAGGCAATTACCTGCTATGGCGAGGTTTGAAAATAGCCTGCTCATTCATGCGGACGCCATGCTCTACGTTGATCACGGGCTCAGTATTGAGCAGGTCAATTCCAGTTTCACTTCGCTTATGACATCGACGGACGTTTACGATTGGCTGCCAGTATTGTCTGCGTTCAGCGAACATATGGCGTTTTCGTCCCTTGAGATGACAGGACAGCGAAGAGTGGATCAACTACTCTCGCTTTATGGCGGTGACATGATCATTCATGGGCATACACCCATACCCTTTGCGCGCCAGGTCGAGCCTGAATCAGTAACCGAGGCCTGGCTTTATGCCGGAGACCGATGTCTGAATGTGGACGGTGGAATGTACATGGGAAGCCCGGGGTTCATTCACGAACTCTGATGCACCTTATTCGTCGTTGATCAACGACGTCAGCACATGATCCTCCCATTCGCCGTTGATCTTCAAATACCTTCGAGCAAACCCTTCCTTCTCGAAACCCAGCCGCTCCAGCAGTGTGCCACTACGATCATTGTGCGGCAGATAGCCCGCCATGACCCTGTGCAGGCCCAGGTCGTGGAACATGTACCGGTTTGTCATCTGCAGTGCTTCAAACATGAGCCCCTGCCCTTCGTGTCTGCTTGCAAGCGCATAGCCCAGGTGACAGGACTGGAAGGTGCCGCGAACGACATTGGTGTAGTTGCAGACACCTATGACCTCGTCTTCCGTCGGAGACAATAGCGAAAAGCAGACACTCGCTCCGTTTCTGAAATCACCTAGCGCGACCCGCAGAGAGATCTGCCAGAAGGAATCTGTGAAAAACTCCGGCTTGCGCAACGGTTCCCAGGGTTCCAGGTGCGCTCTATTTTCTTTCCGAAACCGGGTCATCATTGGTGCTTCATGGGGTTCAAGCAGTCGTGCCGTGACCCTTTCCGACACCAGATGAGGCAGCTTGGGCTTGATCAATCTCATAGCAGTTTGTCAGAGTTGCAGCTGATCGAGCGCCTCAACGAAATCTTCATAGACTACATCCGGCCCTAGATCGACTGCCTCGCTGACGTTTATCTCTATCGTCGAAAACCTGCCGTCAGCAGCCTGCAAAATGAGCCCCTGAGGTGCCTGTTCAGAACAGAGATAGAGTACCGCCGGGCTGACCTGATTGGGTTTACCACGGCGGTTGGGGTCCTGCAGCCCTTCAGTCATTCGGGTAATGGCGCCCGGTGCAAGTGTGTTCACCTTTATGCCTTTGCGTTCTCCCTCCAGCGCCAGCACGTTCATCAGTCCAATCAGTGCCATTTTCGCAGAGGCGTAGTTGGCCTGGCCAAAACTACCGAATATCCCAGAGCCGGAACTGGTGAACACCACCCTGCCCCATTGGTTTTTCGTCATCACCGGCCATGCTGCCTTGGTCACGTGCACCGAACCCATAAGGTGCACATCGAGAACTGCCTTAAAGTTGTCTACCGATACATTGGCGAAGGTTTTATCCCTGAGAATACCAGCGTTATTGACCACGATATCAACGCTACCGAAGCGAGACATGGCATCGTCAATAATCGTTTGTGCACCTTCTTTGGATGAAACGGAACCGGTGTTGGCAATCGCCTCACCGCCTTGTTCCAAAATTTCATTAACAACAGATTGCGCGGTCTGCCCAGTGCCGGTGCCATCGACTGCACCACCCAGATCGTTAACCACCACGCGGGCACCCCGACGAGCAAACTCAATCGCATGCGATCTGCCGAGTCCTCTGCCTGCGCCTGTTACTACAACAACCTTACCTTCGAATTCGGACATCTAATTTATTGTCGTCTTATTCTTTGGCCCTGCTCGAAGGGTAACGTGTTCATGATGTTGAAACAAACCGGCGTAAAAACCCGATCCCTGAGCCGGTCAGGTATTGGTGGGATCCCTTGTCAGCACTGTATAGGGGACTTCAAACAGGGCATCACTGAACTCGTCCACCTCAATAAAGCCAAAATTCTCGTAGAGGCGCATGGCACGACGGTTAAAACTCGCTACGGTCAGCCTGACCTTGTCCGGCACTAGAATTTTTATGCCGTGATCCAGAATGATGTTAAAAAAGGCAGCCCCTCTGCCCTGACCGGTAAACTCGGGCCTCATGCCAAGACCAATATCAAGTGCATCTTCGGAGTAATCACCGCCGGGTACCTGGCCATCAAGGCCATAGGAACAATAACCAACAAAACGATCTTCAGCGTCTACAATGGCGTGAAACATCAGCTCCGGTTTAAGAAACTGGCTGACGTAATAGTCCTGTCGGTCATCGTCTGGCGGATCGTAGAAATCGTAAGGCGTTGTATAGCGCCAACGCAAAATGTCCCGGGCGTCGCGCTCTTCCAATAGACGTATGTGATAGCTATTATCGATTCCAGGTACCGTGTCTGCTATTTTCAGGACTCGGCAAGATAATGGCTTTTTGCCGCTACGAGATCAATGAGAAAGTCATGAAGCACCTTTTTGCCTTGCTGATCGCTACCAATATCATGGCAGCATGCGCCGATGACTGGACCTGGGCTCCCGATCTCAAGGTAGGCCAGAAACTGCCCAATTTTGAAGCGCTTGATTCAAACGACAGTGTTCGTCATAGCAAGGAGCTTCGAGGCAGTAACGGCATGATGCTTTTTTTTA
>JABHYO010000116.1 GCA_018656865.1 Gammaproteobacteria bacterium
TCAGCGAATGGAGAGCCCTCAGCGAATGGAGAGCCCTCAGCGAATGGAGAGCCCTCAGCTATGTAGAGAGCCCTCAGCGAATGGAGAGCCCTCAGCGAATGGAGAGCCCTCAGCCATATAGAGAGCCCTCAGCGGATAGAGCATCAACCGATGAATCCATCGATCATCAGTTCCACCAGAGCAGCACCGATCCAGGCTAGCGGTGGGATGACGATGTAAAGGAGGAACCGTTGTACGATGGTGATATCGACTGGCCAGGTGGATACAGCAAGAACCCTCTCTCTGCGCTGCAGTAGAATCTCAAGCTGATTGATATGATCGATATCGATGTCTTTTGAAGCTGCCTTGATTCGAATATTCAATTCCTCGAGCTGAACCTGCCGGATGTTGACCATCCGCTGGTGTAGACGCCACATGGGATAAATTGCAAGGTAGAAAATTGCCGGGAGGGCAATGACAAGAGCCTTGCTGTAGTTATCGGGTCGAAATGCGAAGTCCAGTGACTGCACCGTCGAGATCACGAGGGCACCTGAGATGATCAAGACATCGACCAGTCCGATCTGGGCAAATGGCCTGAGATTGCCGGGTTCAAAAATGTCGATGGGCACACTCTGACTGGCCCGGTTGAAGGCGTAGGCGATTCGGCATCGTACCGGCAGAAACACACCCATAATGGTCCAGACCATCACCTGTCCGATAATCGTCGCCTTTTCAGTATTGTCTACGGAAAGGAAGTTCAGTCCAAAACCCGGGATGTTAAACAACACCGCGTAGAGGAATCCGACGAATCCGAAAGTCAGCGAGAGCCTTATGGGATAGTTGATGACGGTGTCAGCGAGCTCAGTGCCGTTGGCTTCGTCAACAGAGGCTGCAATCTCCCGCGAACGACGCGTTCCCTTCACGTAGCAGATGGCGATGTACGCTGGCATGGTAATCAGCATCAGTACCATACCCTGAAACTCACGGTCGGAATCGAAATACCAGGGCGCGCTCCCGGGGTTGAATGCACCGGCGATGCTATAAAAGGCGGTCAGAAACAGAAGAATTGCGATCCCCAGCACATAGTGCGTGAGCGGCCACTGATAGATGAAACGATGGAATCTGCTGTTCATGGCGATGCTAATTGCCTCGATCACGACAAGGGTGCTGATAGAATAGAATGGAGACTGTTGACTGAATATTCAACGAGGGATCATCTATGGACAATGTTGAGATCATACAGAATTTCATCGATGCCTGGTCAAGACTGGATGCCGAGGAACTTGCCTCTTATTTCACCGAAGACGGTATCTACTACAACATGCCGACCGATCCGGTGCAGGGTCAGGACAACCTGAAGGCATTTATTGGGGGGTTTATCGGGAACTGGACGCAAACTGAGTGGGATACACTCAATATTGTGGGGCAGGGCGATGTGGTTTTTGCGGAGCGGCTTGACCGTACACAGGCGGGTGATGTCAAGGTAGACCTCCCTTGCTGCGGTGTCTTCGAAATGGAAAACGGCAAGATCAAGGTCTGGAGGGATTATTTCGATATGGCAACTTTTATGAAACCCTTTGGTGGTTAGAGGCGACGATCAAGTATGCGAGCGACTTTTGGACTGATATTCTTCTTTATTTTACAGGTGGATTTTGTGATGGCTGATTGCAATGAAGGCTATGCCCGCGCGCAGGCAGTTCAGGAAATAGAATACCTTCGTCGCTGGTATGCGAAAGCAACCGACATGATAGGCGAGGATACAGAAGACGCTATTGCCGAAGGCAGGGCGGTCTATCATCGAATTTTTGCAGAGAAGGCTGAGCTTAAGACCAGCGCCGACGGTGAACCTGAAATTGGACCCGACGCCTGGGTCACACTGGTACATAACGCGCTCGGCCCTATCGGACCGACGCAGCATTTGATCGGCACTCAACTGGTGGAGCTGGAGACACTGGAGCTTGATGCGGACTGCAATATTGTGTCGGGTCAGGCCCACATGGAAAGTTACGTGCAGGCCTGGCACGAGATGCTGGATGAAAAAGTATGGCTGTATCTCGGGACCTACTTCGATGAGGTGAAGTACACACCGGGCAAGGGCTGGCAGATTCATGGAATGTCGATGCGGCAGTCCGGCGGGGAGACTCGGTACATGGATGCTGCAGTCGGGAAGGCTAAGTAGCTCAATTGGCTTGCACTGGGATGTAGATCAAGCGAGACTCTGCCTTCCGAAATTCAAAGCTTTTGAGAGGAGCACTTTCCATGACTATACAAGTAGGAGATTCGATACCTGACGTAAACCTGAAGGTCCTTGGTGAACAGGGCCCGGCAGATGTTTCGACATCTGAAATATTTTCCGGCAAAAAGGTCGTCATGTTCGCCGTACCTGGCGCGTTTACGCCAACCTGCAGCGCAGCGCACTTGCCTGGTTATGTCGCGAACGCCGATAAGATCAAGGCCAAGGGCATCGATGCGATTGTCTGCGTTTCCGTCAACGATCCATTCGTCATGGATGCCTGGGGCAAGGGCCAGAATGCAGAAGAGATCACGATGTTGGGTGATCCGGCCGGCGATCTCGCCAGCGCCATGGGAACGGAGCTTGATGGCACTGGGTTTGGACTAGGCAAGCGATCATCGCGATACTCCCTCGTAGCGGAAGACGGCAAAATAACGGTGCTGAATCTCGAACAGGGTGGTGCCTTTGAAGTCAGCTCGGCAGAGGCGATTCTCGACGCTCTCTAGATCCGTCGTCCTGAGCAACCCACAACGGTCATGTTGAGCAACCGGGGTCGCGCCCGACCGAAACATCTCGTGACGAGATTCTTCGGTCGGGCGCGATCGGGGTGCCGCATCACCCGCCAGCTCAGAATGACTTTAATAGTTCGGGTTTGAGGAAAGCCTGAATGCTCGAAAGCTGGGTCTTCTGGTCACTACTTGCTGCGCTCATGCAGTCGGTGCGGACAGCCGGGCAGAAATATCTGGCAGAGGATGTCTCACCATTGGCGGCAACCCTGGTGAGATATCTTTTTGCGGTACCCTTTGTCGTCGTCTATATCCTGTGGCTGCTGGATGATCGTGGCGCTGCGCTCCCACCACTTAACACCACTTTCATCGCCTGCGGTGTTGCCGCAGGTATGCTGCAGATCGTTGCGACAATACTGCTGGTTCGACTGTTTACGCTGCGAAATTTTGCCGTTGGCAGTTGTTACATTCGTACAGAAGTCCTGACGACAGCGATACTGGGCTTACTGCTGTTTGGCGAGATGGTCTCGAGCCTTGGCTGGGTTGCGATGTCGACCTGTGTCGCTGGTCTGGTCCTGATCACGGTTGCCAAGACAGGTCGTTTGAGTGAACTCTGGAATGTATCCGCGGCCCATGGTCTCTGTGCCGGTATCTCACTATCGTTCACATCCCTTCTCATTCGTCAGGCAAGTCTTTCATTTGGAATTGAAGATGCCATGTTTACGGCGGCGTTGACTCTTGGCTTCACGATTGTCTTTCAAACTATCGTCTGTCTCGTGCTGATAACCTGGCAGAATGCAGGTGAGATTGTGGTCGTCTTCAGAAAATGGCGGCCAAGCCTCTTTGTCGGCATAACCAGCGTCATTGGTTCGGCAGGCTGGTTTACTGCATTCACTCTTGAGCGTGCTGCTTACGTCAAGACGCTGGGTCAGGTCGAATTTCTGGTAACCCTGGCTATCTCGATTCTCTATTTCAAGGAACGACCGAACCGTATTGAACTGCTGGGCATGATCACGCTTATAGCGGGTGTCATCCTACTTTTGCTTGCCCCCTGAAAGATTCGCAAAAAAAACCCGCGACAGGCGCGGGTTTTTTTGGCTTAGTTGAACCGGGTTGAGCCTAGTTCCTCCATTTAAACGTCACACCGTACAAACGGGGTTCGATGAAGAACGCGTTTGTATACAGACCGGAAGAAGGATCGGTCTGATAGGTACCGGTGATCTCATCGTCGTCTTCGATGTTTTGAATGAAGGCGGTGACTGACCATTTATCTTCAGCGCCACTGAGAACGAACTGAGCGTTGTATATATCCCAGCTGTTAATCTGATCCTGAGGACGATTAAAGGTAGTGCTGAAGAACTCATCCTGCCAGTAATAGTCAAGGCGAGCCGAGAAGCTCATGCCGTTGGACAGGAACCAGGTGTACTGACCACCAAGGCTGATCGTCATTTCTGGTGAGTTCTGGATTTCATTTCCTTTGAGGTTGGTTGTAATCGAGTCGGAATAGACGTAACCCAGTGCTGGCGCCAGGCCTACTAGTGCGCTGCAGACAGAAAACGCCGAATCGGACACACCCGGAGTAGCTGGAATCCCCAGCCCGCCGGCCGCGCCGGTGGCCAGGTATGGGAGCCCGACTGCCGCAGCGGTGCCGGTGAAAACCGGGTTTAGTGAAGGTGCCACCTGTCCATTGTGCTCGATAATACAATTTGCCGTGTTGGAAATGTCCTTGATCAGGGTAACGTCCTGGCGTCCCTGTGTCGGATCACGAGGGTCGATAGTATCGGTGTCATCCAGCTCGGTATCCAGGTAGCTGAAGGCTGCATTCAGGCGCCAGTTTTCAGTCGGAGCCCACAACGCTTCGAGTTCCAATCCGAAAATCTCCGCATCGGTGTTTTCGTTCAAACTGGTCCTGTTCACGATCTTGCCGATCTGATATCCACCGTAGTCGTAGAAGAACATGTTGCCGTTGAGTTGAAGGGTGCCGTCCTTGAGCGTGTTTTTCATCCCCACTTCAAAAGCGTCAATATCTTCAGGATCGAACGTCGTCGGTGTATTCGGGAATAGCGTGGTATCGATCGGTGGATTGATACCGCCACCCTTATAGCCCTTTGAATAGGAGAAATAGACCATCGTATCGTCCGTGAAGCTCAGGTCTGGCGTCCAATCAAGTACGATTCGACCTGTGGTTTCCGAGAACTCCTCCTCGAACTCGCGAAAGACCTGACCACCGGGAGTGTTAGGGTCTGCATCGTAGACACCCAGGCCTGCGGCAGTTGACAGGAGTTCTTCAAAGTTCGTGACCGGTGCGACACCGAGAACGGAAACCGTGCCGGTGGCGACGTCCACAGTGACTGGAATGTTTAAGAGCGACTGTCTATCAGAGACTGATTTTTCATCCTTTGTGTGCCTTAGTCCCAGGGTCAATTTCAGCGTATCACTGATTTCGTAGTAAACCTCCCCAAAAACAGCTCTCGAGTCCAGTTCGTATGGGGTCGTGACAGTGTTGAAGTAGCCGGGAGCTAAGGAGCCGAAGACATCTGGGTTTCCTGCCAGACCAAGCGCACCATTAATAAGTCCGACGGCGGCATAGTCAAGGCCAGGGGCCTGAACCACATAGCCGCCTGCTGCCTCATATTCCAGAAAGTAAGCGGCCAGCATGAAGTTAAATCGACCGTCGAGATTCGAGGTAATTCGAATTTCTACACTATCCTGCTCTGCGTCCACATCAGACACGTCAGTAGCACTGCCTCTGCTGGACGCAAGAAAATGTCCCGGACCACCCACGGCGCCAAGGGAGGAGGTGTTCGGTACTGAACTCATGAACTGTGGACCACCCGCCTGAGTACCAAAGAAGGTACAGGCTGCAGGTGAGAAGGCACAGAAAGATGCCGGGATGGTCGCATCATTCAAGTTAGCTGCTGTGCCATTGTAGTCCTGGCGTGAGAACACGGTAGTTTCCTGGTGGGCCAGAATCAGGTTGAGATCGTAACCGTTTGCAAACTCATGCTGCAGCTCCAGCATGATGAAATCTTCTTCAGCCTCGTACTCCGGTTCGAACGCAAGGCGTTGTTCCCGCAGGTCAGACGGGTTGCCGAATGTCGGGTCAAGTGACAGAGGAAAGGCGAAGAAACTCGAAGCACCAATTGGTCCAAGGATCAAATCTGATGACAAGAGACCGGCCAAAGTCGAGAACGGGTTGATGGCTTCTGTCGGTGTGGAATCTGGAATACAACCTAAAACCGCACTCGGGTCCTGGTTACAGAGCTGCTTCTGGCTCCGAGATCGATTGCTGTCTTCTTCGAAGCGGTGAGCAATGATATCCAGTCTTGTGTTGTCACCAATGTCCCAGCGGAACGAACCACGCACGGACCACTGGTCGCGACCATCAATGTCACCCCCTAGCAGATTGTCCGTATAGCCTTCGCGGTCGAGAAAGATGCCTGCCATGCGAAAAGCCATCGAATCACCCATCGGGACGTTGAAGGAACCTTTGATCTTGCGATGGTCGTAGTTACCGACTTGTAGATCGACATCGTACAGGGTCTCGCCTAGTACCGGTCGGGCGGTTTTCAGGTTGACGACACCGCCGGTCGCGTTTCGACCGAAGAGCGTACCCTGGGGCCCCCGCAGAATTTCGACCTGCGCCATGTCGTAGTATTCTGTCTCGAAAATTCGCGGTGAATTTATATATACGTCGTTAACGTGCATGCCAACACCGGTATCCGCACTCTGTGCGACCAGCAGGTTGCCGATTCCCCTAATTTGGAAATTATTGCCGGAAAAAAAGGTTTTGGAGTAAGAAACATTAGGGACGTTGAACTGAAGATCACTGAATGTGTCTATCTGTTTTGCCTCTAACATCTCAGTATTGAAAGCAGATACCGCAATTGGTACGTCCTGAATGCTTTCCGATACTCGCTGTGCTGATACAACGACTTCTTCAATCTGACCTGTTGCTCCCATAGCGCTAGTACTAATGCCCAGCGCACCAACAAGTGCTAAGACAACGGTGGAAAAGTTCTTCATTATTATTCCCCTAAGTGCTTTTTTTATATTGTCTCTCTTTTAGTTTGTCTATTTTTGGTGTGTCTTTTGGTTTCTCCACAAACTATATATAAGCGTGATTTATTACTGGCCATTCAGTCTCAGTGGGCCAAGTGGTGACATTATCGTGCCTGCCCAATACATGCAATGGCTCAGTGGCGGGACGTTTTTCAGCCATTTATAGAAGGGTTGATCTCTGTTGGGAGGGGTAGAATAACCCCCCGGCTGCACTAGTGTGTAACCGGGCTAATGTGCTGGCATTTGGCCCTTTCTGACCTTTGTTCAATGTTGCACTGCATCATTATATGTTGCGCTGCACCAACTTCAACCCCCGCCCTTCTTATTCCCATTTTCTTGGGTAAAAACTAGATATGCACTGAAATCTAATACATTCAATGACTTATGGTAGGTGCATGTTCTACCTCTGCGAAAAATGTGAGTGCTTACTTACTTGTGGCGGGGCGGCTAGACTCATGGTAATCTGATACATCTGTAGCGGGTGTAGCTCAGTTGGTAGAGTCCTAGCTTCCCAAGCTAGTTGTCGCGAGTTCGACCCTCGTCGCCCGCTCCAATAAACCAAAATCGGTTCAGATTGGACTTCTTATCAGCAAGGACCGAGCCCATTGGGCGCGGTCCACGAGTTCGCCGAGACGTCGGACCGCCGATACGTCGGACCGCCTCGTCGCCCGCTCCAATCATCCGGCTTTTACTTCCACCCGGTCCGTATAAAAGGACATATAGTCCTTAAGTTCTTCTACCTCCGGATAGGGATTCCGATAGCTCCAGACAAAGTTTTCAAGCGTATCCTCGCCTTTGAGACTCCAGTAGGATGCGTGTCCCTTGAACGGGCAGTAGGTGGAGAGTTCTGTCGGTTCCAGGAGTGACCAGTCAATATCTTTGGGTGGTAGATAGTAGACATCTCCGTGCCGAGTTTCGTGAATCAGTAGGGCGGAGGTCGTATCGGCAATCAGAAGATCGCCGTAGCGTACATTGATCAGGGAATCGGTGGCTGTAACCCTAACTTCATAGTCCGGGATTCGCTCCAGGATAGATCGGCGTGAATCCGTCATGGGGAATTGGCTCATGGCTCACCTCCTTACCTGGTTTCACGATCATACACCGCTGGTGACAGGGGCGGGCATGTTCGATAATAACGTCTAATCAAATGAGAGAGTGAATGATGGCCGTAGGCGTCTGGGAACCTGAAAAGCGAGAAGAAAAGACAGTAGACACGACGCTGCTTAAGCGGTTTCTTGCCGTTGATACGGCTAGCGGTGTTATTAGCGAAGGAGATCTTGAGTCTGCTGGCTTAGCTTCTGAAAGCGGTATCATGAAGCTCGACACCGCTGCATGGCGGTCCACCGAGATTCTTCAGACAGAAGAAATTGTCGGCTTAATCAGGTTTTTCACCCTCGTTGAATCTCAGATAGCCGGATGGGATGCTGGTGCGAAATCGCCGGTTATTCCCCTCGCCAAACTCCTTAAGGAACGAGAAGAGTTCACACCGGAACTTAGAAAATGGATCAAGACCACTACCGACAACCGGTATCTTCCATACGGAAGCGCCCTATAGGGCCCCTCCATACAATTCTTCGTTTTGCCGGAGTCAGGCAGTATAATCCGCGCTCCCCGCAAGTGGGGTTTTGTTACAAGGCGGTGAAGAGCCATGCGCACGGCAGAGATAGATCGGAATACACTTGAAACGCAGATCTTCGTTTCCATCAATCTGGATGGGACAGGTGAGCGGACGTTTGAGGCAGGCCTGCCCTTTCTTGAGCACATGCTCGATCAGGTGGCGAGACACGGGCTGATTGACCTGGTTGTCCGGGCCAAAGGAGACCTGGAGATTGATGCTCACCACACAGTGGAGGATATCGGTATCACTCTGGGTCAGGCGGTGAAGGATGCCGTTGGCGAGAAAAAGGGCATCCGTCGTTACGGACATGCCTACGTGCCGCTGGACGAGGCACTTTCGAGGGTTGTGATCGATTTTTCCGGCAGGCCGGGGCTTGAGTACAACGTGGAATTTGCCCAGACAATAGTGGGTGACTTCGATGTTCAACTATTCCAGGAGTTTTTCCAGGGATTTGTCAATCATGCCCAGGTCACGCTGCATATCGATAACCTCAGGGGTAACAATGCTCACCACCAGATTGAAACTGTCTTCAAGGCTTTCGGTCGAGCGCTGCGTATGGCGGTAGAGGCAGACCCGAGAATGTCGGATGTCACGCCTTCAACCAAGGGTACGCTTTAGTACCTAGATAGGACACTTACATGCGGATTATTCCAGCCATCGACTTCAAGGATGGCAAGGTGGTTAACCTCAAACAGGGTCAACTTGACCAGACCACCACCTACTCCGACGATCCTGTTGGGATGGCGGATCATTGGGTCAGTCAGGGCTGTGAGCGACTCCATCTTGTCGATCTGGATGGCGCATTCGAAGGCAAGCCGATGAATGCAGAGGCGATCGGAAGGATCGCATCAAATCACCCGTCGCTAACGATTCAACTGGGTGGCGGAATCCGCAGCCCGGAAATAATCGATGCGTATCTCGAAGCGGGCGTGGACTATTTAATTATCGGTACCAAGGCTGTTCAGGAGCCGGAGTTTGTCGGCGAGATGTGCCGCCGTTTCGCCGGGCATATCATCGTCGGGCTGGATGGTCTGCACGGCATGGTGGCCATCAATGGCTGGAAGGAAGTGACTGATATTTCCGTTAAGAGTTTGGCTATGCTGTTTGAGAGCGACGGTATTGATGCCATTGTTTACACCGATATTGGTAAGGACGGCATGATGGGTGGCGTAAACCTGCATGCAACTAAAGATCTGGCAGATTCGATCGAAGTGCCGATAATTGCATCCGGTGGTGTCAACGACCTTGGAGATATAGAAGCGTTGCTTGACGTCGGCGAAAGAGTGACGGGCGGAATTACCGGTGTTATTACCG
The DNA here is from genome assembly GCA_018656865.1 of Gammaproteobacteria bacterium. GTDB lineage: Bacteria > Pseudomonadota > Gammaproteobacteria > Pseudomonadales > Azotimanducaceae > UBA9659. The sequence goes on from JABHYO010000116.1 coordinate 9,713, forward strand.
GTCGTGCGCTTTATGAAGGTACGCTGGATCTGGCGGAAGCGATTGCCATGACCAAATCAGTGTCCTCCTGACGAAGTAAGCCTGCCCCCTGAGCATACAGGGCGATGCGGCACCCAGGTCGCGCACGACCGAAGAATCTCGAGATCTTTCGACTTCGGTCGCTTTGCTCCCTACGCTCAAGATGACGCTCTAGTTCACTCAGAAAGACGTTTTAGCGGCAATTTGCTGCTTCGCCAGTCTCCTCTGGATCATCTCCGATATTGAAATCACTTTGATGTCTTCCTGTTCCAGTATCGGTATGGCATGTGTCAGGTATTGCAGGGTTGACCTATAGGGGTGGCCGATGGCAATGGCAGTCCCACGACGTCTGGCGAGTTTAAGCAGGCGCCTGAACTGGCGGTCAATTTCAAACAGGGTGCGGTCATTGTCGAGAAAGACGTCACGGCTGGCTGAGAGGACATTTTTTTGTCTGGCGACATGAGAGGCCACGGTCTTGTGAGTAGTGCGCGAGTCGACGAAAAACATTTTGCGATGGCGGACAGATTCCATCAGCCAACTCATTGCTTCCGGTTCCTGGGTTAGCAGACTACCCATATGATTGTTGATGCCGCGGGCGAATGGCACACGAATCAATGCTCTGTCGATGACGTGGAGAAAGTCGTTTCGGGTAAGGCCCTGGGTTAGGGCAATCTCGCTCATCGGCTGATTTCGCATGTTTGCCATAGGCAGGTGAATCATTACTTCTTTGCCGGCTCTATGGGCGTAGCGGGCAAGCCCGGTGCTATGGCGAGTATCAGGTATGACCGCATAGGTCAGGGATGCGGGCAGATCGATCGCCTGCATACCGCGTACACGGTTGTGACCAATGTCATCAATAATGATGGCGATATAGGCAGAAGGCAGGGGGTCAGATTTTGAGGGAGTTGGACCCAACTGCAGCATTAAGGCTGCAAGAAATGTGAGGCCGATTGGGAACCGCTTCGGCAACGCCTACCCTTGTGGTGTTGTCGTCCTGCTTAGTATATGCAGACCTTTCAACAATGTCAGCGCTTCATTGAGCTGATAGTCCTGTGTAGCTAACTCCAGATTGGCCGGTTTTCCATCCAGCTTGGTCTCAACGTCCCCCTTGCCACCAGCGGTGAGATGCTTGGCGAGATTCTTCTCCTTAATTCGCCAGGGATTAGCTTTGACCGGTGTTACTTTTGATCTGTCTACCCAGATATCCGGAACGATACCCTCCGCCTGAATAGATTTGCCGCTGGGGGTGTAGTATCGCGCTGTTGTCAGCTTAATTGCTCTTTCGTTGTTGAGCGGAAGGATAGTCTGAACGGAGCCTTTGCCAAAGGTATTGGTGCCCATGACAATGGCTCTGCCGTGATCCTGCAGAGCGCCGGCGACGATTTCCGATGCGGAAGCGGTACCTTCATTTACCAGAACTACGATGGGTACGCCATTGGTCGCATCGGGATCAGTGGCGTTGTATCGAAGTTCCGAGTCGTTCAGGCGGCCTGCGGTGTAAACGATGAGACCGTTGCTCATAAAGACATCAGAGACTTCCACCGCCGATTGTAGAACGCCACCGGGATTGTTCCGAAGGTCGATGATGAGGCCTTCCAGGTCTCCCTCATCCTTGAGCCGGATAACAGCTTTTTCGACTTCTTCGCCGGTGCCGCTTTGAAACTGAGCAATTCGCAGATAACCATAACCATCTTCGAGATATTTTTGCCGTACACTGGCAACCTTGATGATCTCGCGTGTCAGTGTCATTTCCTTCGGTGTTGATTCACCGGTTTTGACCAGCATGATGTTGATCTCGCTGCCCGGTTCGCCGCGCATGGCGTCGATGGCATCAGAAAGGTTCATTCCCTTAACCGGCGTGCCATCGAGTTGCACAATCAAGTCTCCGCTTGTAATGCCGGCCTTGGCAGCAGGTGTATCGTCCATCGGTGCGATAACCTTGACGAAGCCATCTTCCATGCCGATCTCAATACCGAGACCACCATAGTTTCCGGTGGTAGTTTCCTGTAGGTCAGAAAACGAATCCTTGTCCAGGTAGGCGGAATGAGGGTCGAGCTGTGACAGCATGCCCTTTATGGCATTTTCGAGGAGCGTTCGATCGTCTATTTCCTCGACGTAGGCGGTACTGATGCGATTGAACGCCTCGGCAAAAACGCGGAGTTCGTTCAGAGGCAATCGTGGTTCTAATTCCGGTTCGGTAACTTCTGCAGTGGCAGGAGCCGACGGTACTTCGATGGCTTCCGCAGCGGTGGGCTTTACCGGTTCCTCTGCTGTCTCAGTCGACGCATCCTTGTCGGCGGACACTGACCAGCAGGTTAGCAGTAATAGTGTGAATATTAATCGTTTCATCTTTTCAACCTGCCGCGCTTCAGGCGGCTCTTTGCTCACGTGCGATGCACCATCGCTGGGGATCGCTTGGTTTACCCGAGATTCGAATCTCAAAGTACAGTCCTGTTTTGTTTTGACCACCGCTGTCACCAACAGTTGCAATTATGTCTCCTGCCGTCACCCAGTCCCCTGTTTCCCGATAAAGAACCTGATTGTGTCCGTACAGGCTCATATATCCTTCGCCATGGCTGATGATCATCAGCAGTCCAAATCCTCGCAGCCAATCTGAAAAGACCACTCGACCGTAGTGTATGGCATAAACCGGTTCCCCTTCGCCTGCCTCGATAAAGATACCATCCCAGGTCAATTTACCTGCATTTCGCCGATGTCCGAATCGCTGCGATACACGGCCATCAATCGGCATCTGTAGTTTGCCCTGCATGCCGGAAAAGGGGAGGGCGTCTTCCGGTGTTGGTAGGTTGGCCAGACTGTTCTCAAGTCTGCTCAGCAACTGTTCCAGGCGGCTTCTATCCTGTTGCAGCCTGGTAATTTCAGTACCGCTCGACCTGATCTGGCTGATTAATGCTTTCAAAGCCCGCTTTTTTTGCTGCTGGGTAATAGCCAGTGCTGATTTTTCACGCACCAGAAACTGCCTGTTCTTATCCAGTAGGGTAATCTCCAGGCTTAGTTCGGAGCTGACCCGGTCAAGATTCTCCAGAGTGTCGTTGTAGTGGATGATCTGCTCCGCTCTGGCTCGATTAAAGTAGTCATAGTAGATCAGCATACGGGCAAGTTCGTCCGGATCTTCCTGGTTGAGCAGCACCTTCAGGTATTCCTGATTGCCGATTTCGTAGGCAGCGCGCACCTGTTTCTCAATATAGTCCTGTTGTTCTGTTTTTTTCAGTAGAAGTTCTTTTTCTTCCCGTGTCAGGCGGGACACCTTATCCTCGTTTCCCTTGAGTTCTTCCTCAATCCCTTCGATTTTGTTGATGAGATCGCTGATGCCTTTTTCGTTGCGCTGCAGGGTTTCCTCGATATCGGATTTCTGTCCTTCGGTATTTTCGATCATACCCTTGAACTTCGAGATTTCTTCTTCCAGGGCTCTGAGCTTCTGCTCTATTTCCTGTTGATTCATCGATTCCTGAGCAAACAGATGACCTGTGCACAGAAAAAGCAGAAGACCTAACAAAGTTCTCGACATGGGAAACCTCAACTTGAAGCGGCTCTTATTTCGGGGCTGATCACAAGGGAGTGACCTGTCATTTCTCCGGGCTGATCCAGTTCCATCAGGTCCAGAAGAGTGGGCGCCACATCGCTAAGTACACCACCTTCGATGTTGAGTGATAGCTCCCTGGGACCGATGTAAACCAGGGGTACCAGTTCAGAAGTGTGAGCTGTGTGTGGCTGACGGGTATTTTGATCGCTCATCTGCTCGACATTGCCATGGTCCGCTGTAATCAGGCACTGACCGCCAACCTGACCCAGCGCATTGATGACACGGCCGAGACATTCGTCGATAAATTCAACGGCTTGCACCGCCGCCTCAAAGTTTCCGGTATGGCCGACCATATCGCCATTGGCATAGTTACAGACGATGAGTTGGTAGTGGTCAGAGTTGATGGCCTCAACGAGATGGTCAGTGACTTTCTGCGCACTCATCTCAGGTTTGAGATCGTATGTCGCAACGTCCGGTGAGGGTATCAATATTCTTTCCTCGTCGGAGAACTCTTTTTCGCGGCCGCCGGAGAAGAAAAAGGTAACGTGGGCATACTTTTCAGTCTCTGCGAGGCGTAGCTGCTTCATGCCCAGGGATGCGATGTATTCGCCGAGGCTGTTGCTCACCGAATCTGCCGTGAAGGCAACCTCTGCCTTAATATCTGCTGCATACTCTGTGAGGCAAACGAAATGACTAAGGCGCGGTAGACGGGCCGGTTCGAAATGATTAAAAGTCTGTTCAGTATAGACACGGGTAAGCTGGCGGGCGCGATCGGCACGAAAGTTCATAAAGACAACGGCGTCACCATCCTCGATACGATTGACCTCACCATCCGGTCGCACAGCGGTCGCTTTGACGAATTCGTCGGATTCATCCCTGTCATAGGCTGCCATCAGTGCTGCGACCGGATCTTTCGCGACAAAATCTGCTTCTCCGTCCGTAATCAGACGAAAGGCCTGTTCAATTCGCTCCCAGCGATTATCCCTGTCCATGGCGTAGTAGCGCCCGACGACAGAGGCGATGGTGCCTTCGCCACCATTGCAGAGATGCTTTTGCAGGTTCGTCAGAGAAGGCTCAGCTGACCTGGGCGGGACGTCACGACCGTCCAGAAATGCATGTACGTAGATTCTTTTTATACCGGCTGCACGACCCATATCGATTGCCGCCTTGATGTGGGCCTCATGTGAGTGGACACCGCCTGGGGAGACGAGGCCAAAAAGATGCAGCGCCTTGTTTGAACTGGCGATCTCAGCCATGGTCCGGGCAAGTACTCTATTTTCAAAAAAGCTCCTGTCCTCAATGGCCTGGGTAATTCGCGTTAAATCCTGGTGAATAACCCTGCCTGCGCCCAGGTTCATGTGCCCGACTTCTGAATTGCCCATCTGACCGTCCGGCAGGCCCACATCCTTCCCTGAGCCTGAAATCAGGCAGTGAGGTCGGTCATGCCAGATGCTGTCCCAGACTGGTGTCCTGGCACGGGCTATGGCGTTGTCATCGGCATCCGCATCCGCTCGATGTCCCCAGCCATCGAGAATGATCAGAGCGGTAGGTGATTTAGAGGTCATGGAAAGTGTCAGAATACATGTGGCGAGCAATACTGCATTTTACCGGTTCGTGGCATGAGTTGAATAGGCCGAGGCATTTAGCTGCCTTTTGTGTATACTCCGCGACTTCGTTTTAACCGCCGATTCCCGCCGTGCTTGAGCAGATATTCGAGTTTATAGGTAATCATGTAGTCCTTGTCAGCGTCTTTGTGTTTCTGCTGGTGGCTTTCATTATTAATGAAGGCAAGCAGGGTGGCTCAGCCATCACACCAGGTAATCTGGTGAACCTGGTAAATCGTGAGGGTGCTGTCATTGTTGATATACGTGACAACAACGACTTTGGTGCCGGGCATATCGCTGGCGCCGTGAATATGCCCTTTTCGAGTATCGAGTCACGATTTGGTGAACTGGAGTCTTTTAAGGAAAATCCCATCGTTCTGGTCTGCAAGATGGGGCAGCATGCCGGTTCTGTTGGGCGCAAGTTGAAAGCTCAGGGGTTTGTTGATGTTCGACGGCTGTCAGGTGGGATGGCAGAGTGGACGGCAAGCAATCTGCCTGTGGTGAAGTAGCTTGCTGAAGTGGCTCAGAGATTTTTTCTCGGTGGGAGCATCAGAAGCTGAGCCGAAAGGCACTGCCAACCGGATCGTGATGTACAGCACCAGATACTGCCCCTATTGTATTCGCGCGCGCGGTCTGTTCGGTGCAAAAGGGTGGGAATTTCATGAGATTGCCGTCGATATGAGCCCTGAGAAAAGAGCAGAGATGACTGCAAGGGCCGGGCGACATACCGTTCCCCAGATCTGGATTGGGGACAAACACGTAGGAGGTTGTGATGACCTCTTCAGGCTGGATGTTACAGGTCAGCTGGAAAGCTTGGTAATGGGAGCCAACAATGAGTGAACAAGATCAGCAAGCGCAATTCGTACTGCAGCGCATCTATGTCAAGGATATGTCATTTGAGTCTCCTAAGGCACCCGATGCATTTACCCAGCAGTGGAAACCACAGATCAATCTTGAGCTGAACACCAGCCATAAAAACCTCGATGAGGACAACTACGAGGTGGTTTTGTCTCTGACTGTAACTGCCAGAAATGAGGCTGAAGAAACCATTTATCTGGTTGAAGTCCAGCAGGCCGGTGTTTTTATGATCAAGGGTATGAGCGATGATACCAGGGGCCAGACTCTGGGCAGCTTCTGTCCCAATGTGCTTTTCCCCTATGCCAGAGAGACCATCGATTCCATCGTCAGCAAGGGCAGCTTCCCGGCACTGATGTTGGCGCCGGTGAATTTCGATGCCGTTTATGCTCAGGCTAAAGCCCGGGCCGAAGCCGAAGTCAGCACTATTCAATAAAGCGCAGTTGTCGCCACCCCTCGAAAACGACTATTGCCACCGCATTAGCCAGATTCAGGCTTCGGGAATGCGCCTTCATGGGTATACGCAGGCTGCTGAATCGACGACGAACCTGATCGGGCAGCCCTCTTGTTTCGGGGCCAAACAGGAATATATCGTCGCGCATGAATTGCGGTTCGTCGTAGCTCGACTGACCTTTGGTTGAGATAGCGAAGACCCGGCTCGAATCCCTGTCGCCGAGTAGATCATCAAGAGAATCGTGAATTTGCACACTGGCAAATTCGCTGTAGTCCAGACCTGCACGTCGCAGCAGTTTGTTGTCCATGTCAAAACCGAGTGGCCGGATCAGGTGTAATCGGCAGCCGGTATTGGCGCAGAGGCGAATAATGTTTCCAGTGTTGGGTGGAATCTCAGGTTCATATAGCACTATATCGAACATGACCGTGGGGGTTATTCGACGAGGCCGTCTTCGGCCAGGCCCAACTCAGCAATTTTCCTCGTCAGGGTATTCCTGCCCCAGCCCAGCAGGATTGAAGCATCCTTTTTTCGCCCTCCGGTCTGTGTCAGCGCAGACTGAATCATAATTCGCTCAAATCGAGGGACCGCATTGAGGAGTACACCGGGTTCACCCGGTTTTGTGTTGGAAAGCTGCTGACTCGCCCAGGCACGCAGAGCCTTTTCCCAGTCGGCACCCTGTACGGTCTGTTCCGGCTCGGAATCGAGAAGGTCGGGAGGCAGATCCTGGATCATTACAGTCGGCGATGTCGCCATTACGGCAATCCAGCGACAGGCATTTTCGAGCTGCCGTACGTTGCCTGGCCATGGCATTTCTGCGAGGTAGTCCAGTGTTTCTGGCAGAAGATGTTTAGGTTCTTCTCCAATTTCTTTGGCTGCGCTTGCGAGAAAATGTGCTGCCAGCGTCGGAATATCCTCACGTCGCTCGGAAAGTGTTGGTAGATGAATTCGGATGACGTTGAGTCGGTGGAACAGATCTTCACGAAACAGGTTCTGACTGACGAGTTCTTCGAGGTTCTGGTGCGTTGCGGCAATAATGCGAACATTCGACCTGAGTGGTTCATGGCCCCCAACTCGGTAGTATTCTCCATCGGATAGCACTCTTAAGAGCCGTGTCTGAGTTTCTGGTGGCATATCACCAATTTCATCTAGAAAGAGCGTCCCGCCTCTTGCCTGCTCGAATCTGCCCTGTCGGGTGTGACTGGCTCCGGTAAACGAGCCTTTCTCGTGACCGAAAAGTTCCGATTCAACCAGATCATGCGGGATGGCTGCCATGTTAAGGGGTACAAAGGGAGCCGCGGCCCGAGTGCTGTGCTTGTGCAGTGCATGAGCGACTCGTTCTTTACCTGTTCCCGATTGGCCATTGATTAGTACGGTGACATTGGATTTGGATAATCTGCCGATGGCACGGAAGACTTCCTGCATTGCCGGTGCTCTGCCGATGATTTCAACGTCGTCATCCGGCTCGGCCTTGTGGGTACTGGTGGAGGCTTTAACCTGTGCCAGAGCACGACCGACGACGTCGATCGCCTCATCGACTTCGAAGGGTTTCGGCAGGTATTCGAATGCTCCACTCTGGATTGAAGAAACGGCACTGTCGAGGTCGGAATGGGCAGTCATGACAATAACAGGCAGGTCGGGATTACTCGACTTCAGGGCTGACATGAGCTCCAGACCGTCTGCACCGGGCATCCTGATATCCGTGATCACGACATCGGGCACCGACTTTTGGATGCTGTCTAATACTTCTTCTGCGCTTTCAAACGTGTCGACCTGCCAGCCGTTCTGCGTCAGTGCTCTCTCCAGCACCCAGCGGATAGAGCGTTCGTCGTCAACAACCCAGACGCGGTCTGTACTCATGATAGCTGCTCCAATGGTATGTAGATTTTGAAAACGGTATCTCCAGGAATGCTGGTGAATTCCAGCATCCCCCGATGCTGACTGATAATTGACTGGGCCAGTGACAGACCGAGTCCGGTACCGCCAGGGCGCCCGGAGATCATCGGGTAGAAAAGATGCTCCCGTATGTCTTCGTCAATGCCAGGACCGTTGTCGGCGATATCGATTCGAAGAACGACCTTGTGTCGCTTTCCAGTGATAGTGAACTGTCGATCTATTCGCGTGGTCAATGTAATTTGGGGGTTGTCCGTGTTAACAAGGAATTGCATGGCGTTGCGCGTAATGTTGAGCAATGCCTGCAGCATGAGTCCCGGGTCGACCTCAACCTCGGGGATGCTGGGATCGTAGTCTCGTTTGAAGTGGTAGGTATCGTCAGCTTCAAGTTCGATCAGCTTGCAGATCCTCTCCAGAAGGACATGAATATTGATAGGTTGCATCTCGGGGATGGCGTTGGGCCCCAGCATCCGGTCGACGAGGGAGGTCAGGCGATCAGTTTCCTTGATGATGATGTCCGTATATTCGGTTAGAGACTGCTGCGGCAGTTCTTTCTCCAGTAATTGTGCTGATCCTTTGATGCCACCGAGTGGATTCTTGATCTCGTGAGCCAGGCCACGAACCATCTGCCGGGTTATCTCATGATGCTCATTGAGAGCAGCATCCCGGTCGATACGAAGATACCTGTCCATGGGGGTGAATTCGACTAGTGCCTGGCGGGTGCCGAGAATCGGCGTAACAGTGACGTCCACTGTTACATCCTCGTTTTTGCCTGGGACAATTAACTGTAGTTGTCTGAGCGTGTAAACCTGGTCAGTCGACAGTGCAGTGGTGACGATCGCGGCCAGTTCTGTTCCGTTGGCGACCATGGACGTCAGGCATTTTTCGCGCATATGCTCCGATGACTCCTGGAGGAGATTTTCGGCAGCCTGGTTTGAGAACAAAATGGCCAGATTCTCATCCAGCATCAGGATGGCTGTACTGAGATTACCAAGGACGCGATCACTCATATCGGTCGCGACACTGTCTGGTTTGCTTTTGACGGGTTGGTTTGAGTAGCTCATTGTTGAGCTGGGTTTGCAAGAAATGCACCAGAAAAGCACTGTGGCTGGCAGATACCGTCATTGTGGTCTTCCAGGGGCAAAAGCGGAAACGGATAGTATCAGAGTCTGGCGGTTAACGCACCAATATGGTGCGCGAATAGTGAGATTCTCTAATTGGCTCGGTGCAGCTTGCTGAAGCGCAGCATGTTGATGCTGGAGGAAGGTCCCTCAGAGACAACCTCTCCATCTGCATCAACCACGCGAAGCAGAAATTCATGTGTACCCCGATCTATATTAGAGAGAGAGACGGGACCGCTGCTGGATAGCCGTCTTATCACAAGGTCGTCCATCAGCAGTTCGGCCTTGTGACCGATCCTGAGAGAAGGCTCGATGGAGGCTGTCAGCGTCAGACTCCCCGTATTGTCACGGACTGCAGAGCCGCTTGTGGGCTCGGTGATTACGAGTTCGTATCCCATGGACTCGACATTGGGTTCCTTGTTCTCAGAGGCCTTCTTAAGCCTGCGTTTGATGACAGGGTCACTAAAAGTCACCGTTTCTCTGACTTCGATTTTTTCACTACTGGGTAGTTGCTGATCTGAAAAGGAGGGCACGCCTTCCTCGTCTACATCCCGGTAGATATCCTCGGCGGCTGCGCTCGTGCAGATAATGGCGAGCAGTATGGGTATGGCTTGAATCATGTCGAAGCCTGCTGGTTGCATCAGTTGTGATCATTGTCGAATGAAACCGGGATAAAAAAAAGCCCCTCTGATGAGGGGCGTTCAGCATAAGTTCAGTCTCTGATCGAGCGCTCCGGATCTGGCGGTCCGACGTATCGGATGATCCGGTCGCAGATTAATTGCTGAAGGCCATTAATCTGGCGTGAGCGCGGCAAGCCGCGCGACCCGGGGAAAAATGCAGGACCGCATTTTTCCTTATACAGAGTAGTACATCTCGAACTCGATAGGGTGAGTGCTCATGTTGAGCATTTCGACTTCTTCGCGCTTCAGTTCGATGTAACCGTCGATCATGCCGTCAGTGAAGACATCGCCTTGCCTCAGGAAATCACGATCCTGATCGAGTTCGTCCAGCGCCTGCTCAAGAGAAGAGCAGACACTTGGCAGATCCTTGATCTCCTCAGCCGGCAGATCGTAAAGATCCTTGTCCAGTGGCCCGACGGGCTCGATCTTGTTCTTGATGCCATCAAGACCCGCCATCAGCATTGAGGCGAACATGAGGTATGGGTTGGCAGTACAGTCGCCGTAACGAACCTCAATTCGAATACCATTCGGGCTACCACCCTGTACATAGGGGATACGAATTGAGGCGGATCGATTCAGTGCCGAGTAAACCAATAGCAAAGGTGCCTCGAAGCCTGGTACGAGTCGCTTGTAGGAGTTGGTCGACGCATTTGCGAAAGCGTTAATTGCGCGAGAATGTTTGATAATGCCGCCGATATAGTAGAGAGCTTCCTGGGAGAGGTTGCCATAACCGTCACCGGCAAAAAGATTGGTGCCATCCTTCCAGACAGACTGGTGACAATGCATACCGTTACCGTTGTCGCCGACCAGCGGCTTAGGCATGAAGGTTGCGGTCTTGCCGTAGGCATGCGCTACGTTGTGTACGCAATACTTGTAGATCTGAACCTCGTCGCCCTTCTGAACCAGCGTGTTGAATTTGGCACCGATTTCTCCCTGTCCGGCAGTACCGACCTCATGGTGGTGCAGGTCGATATCGAGGCCCATAGCCTCCATCGCTGTACACATGCTGTTTCGAATATCGAGCTGGGAATCGACCGGCGGAACAGGGAAGTAGCCGCCCTTGACGCCAGGCCTGTGGCCGATGTTGCCACCATCGAAGTGCGCGTGGCTCATCCATGCAGCCTCTTCAGATTCGATCTGATACATGGCGTTACCCATGTCGTTTCTGTACTTAACATCATCAAAAATAAAGAATTCGGGTTCCGGACCGAAGTAGGCCGTGTCGCCAATTCCGGTGGCTTGAAGATAAGCTTCCGCTCGCTTGGCCACACCGCGGGGGTCGCGATCGTAACCTTGCAATGTGCTGGGCTCGACGATGTCGCATCGAAGATTAACAGTCGTTTCTTCTGTGAACGGGTCAACGACAGATGTCGCATCATCCGGCATCAGGATCATGTCTGCCTCGTTGATGGCCTTCCAGCCCGCGATTGATGAGCCGTCAAACATGGCACCGATTTCGAAGAATTCTTCATCGATTTTCGAGGCACGGTTGGTGACGTGTTGTTCCTTGCCGCGAGGATCGGTAAAACGGAGGTCTACCCATCTCGCATCGTGTTCTTTAATTAAGCCCAGAGTCTTCTCTGACATTACTTGATTGCTCCTATTGCCGAGTGTATTTCGTATCGCCCAAAGCGGTCCGGATAAAGGGGAGCAAAGAATATGCCATCCCGGGTAATTAATAAATCATTGATTTTATGGGGTTTGTGGAGGTCCCAGGGTTTACAGGCGCACCATATTGGTGCGGTTGATTTTGGGGTGCACCGGTGTGGTGCTATTTGTGTACCAGGATCCTAAAGCTAAGTTCTCTGCCTTCGGTACGATGTTCCAACATCTCATGACCATGGATCCGACACCAGGCCGGGATATCATTTAGAGTCCCCGGGTCGGTGCAGGTGACAATGATAGTGTCACCGCTTTCGAGCGAGGCTATTTTGTCCTGGGTTCGGATGACGGGCAGCGGGCATAGCAGGTGTCTGGCGTCGAGTTCGATTTCAGACATGCCAGTTAGCCGGGATCTCTGAAGGCGGTATTGGTTTTACCGTGACTTCTTCCGGTTCTTCATCACCAGGCAATGTGATTGTCAGTGTGACCTCGTCTGAATCTCTCCCCTGGCTGTAGCGGGCTGTGATTCGCGCGGCGAACTCAAGATCCTCAGGTGTAGGATTGCCATCGACCAGTGTGATTGGTCCGCCATGCGATATCGTACGGATGGTTGGATAGCACTTCTGGTAACCCTGCAGGTAGTGATTCTCGCCTTCCTCCCGACTGACAATTACCTTGTAGTGAGGTTTTGGCCTGAGATGTCTGCCGATCTTGAGCAGCATGATGTCATCGAGTTCATAGCTTCGCTCACCTCGAGATTGCCAGAGGTCCGCAAGCTTGCCGGAATAAGCCTTGTCAGTGAGAAAGCAGCAACCACCGGCGGGCTGGGAATACTCTTCGAAGCCGAACGATTTAGCCAGGGCAATCTGCGGCTTGCGATTCCTGCCATGAAAGTCAAATAGCTGATCCCTATCGACCCAGCCTTCAAGCTCGGGTAGCGTCGGAGGCAGGTTCTTCGCACAGAGCGGACGAAGCAATCTGTCATCGGCGCCTGACTCCCTGGCAATGACCGGCATGGTGTCCTTGCGTTGAGACATTGGTCGCTGGCCGATCACCTCACCGGTAATGATGAAATCGAAGTCGTTCTCCACCATCTCGGCCCAGGCGACGGCCTTGTTTACCATAAAGACCTTGCAGTCGAGACAGGGATTCAGGTTCTGTCCGTAACCGTGCTTTGGGTTGAAGACAACATCCTTGTACTCGTCAATGACATCGACGATATGCAGTTTGATACCGAGTTGTTCGGCGACCCAGAGTGCGTTATTGCGCTTTTCCTTCTTTCTGGCTTTGGCCCTGATGGCATGTGTGTGTCCCTCGACACAGAAACCTGTGAAGAAGTTGATTCCTTCGACGTGAATACCCTGGTCGAGAATGACCTTGGTTGCCAACATGGAGTCTAGGCCACCGGATATCAGGGAAACCGCTTTGCGCTGTTCATTCATAGGGCGCGCATTATACCTATTGGAACGGAGAGTCGTGAGTCTGATCTGTCTAAATTGGTAAGATGCAGGGCCTCACGGAATCAGCGGGGTGTCGGTCCTTGGATGGCCCATCATCGCTATTGATAAGCCATGCTCTCAGCTTTTTCTGATTCAACGCGCATTATATGGATATAATGCGCGCCTTTTTAAGGGCGACCGACCGGCGCAAACCTCATGAATAGCTCATCCCAGCCACTACGAAACATCGCCATCATCGCGCATGTCGATCACGGTAAGACCACATTGATAGATAAGCTGCTTGCGCAGGCAGGTGCGCTGCAACGCGGTGAAGACGAAGGCGAACGCCTGCTCGACTCCAACGATCTTGAACGCGAACGAGGTATTACGATTCTCGCAAAGAATACCTCACTGACCTGGAATGGGCTCCGCATCAATATCGTCGATACACCGGGTCATGCTGACTTCGGTGGCGAGGTGGAACGGATATTGTCCATGGTCGATTCTGTGTTGCTGCTTGTCGATGCGGTGGATGGACCCATGCCGCAGACACGATTCGTCACGATGAAGGCATTTGAAAATGGTCTGCATCCGATTGTCCTGGTCAACAAGATCGACCGTGAAGGCGCAAGACCTCACTGGGTTGTCGATCAGGTGTTCGATCTCTTCGATCAACTTGGCGCCACGGAAGAGCAGTTGGACTTCCCGGTGATCTATGGCTCCGCCATTCTCGGCAAAGCCGGTCTTGATCCCGACGAACAGGGAGATGATCTGAGCTGCCTGCTGGAGGTGATCGCTGAGCATGTACCCGCCCCGGATACAGACATTAACGGTCCACTGCAGATGCAGATCAGCGCTCTTGATTACAGCAGCTATGTTGGCGTGATTGGGCTTGGCCGAATTACGCGAGGTGAAATTGTTTCAGGCGATCAGGTTACTGTCGTTGACCGTAACGGTGAGCAACGCCGCGGTAAGATACTTCAGGTTATGGGGTACAACGGTCTGGAACGGAAACCGGTCGATCGCGCCTTTGCCGGTGATATCGTCTGTATCAGTGGACTCGAGAACCTGCAGATATCTGACACGATATGCGCGATCGAGTGCCCGGAAGCATTGCCGCCGCTTGAGGTAGATGAACCGACGATTTCCATGACTTTTCAGGTAAATACTTCACCCTTCGCTGGCAGGGAAGGAAAGTTCGTAACCAGCAGGCATCTGAGAGAGCGCCTTGATCGTGAGCTGCAATACAACGTCGCGCTTCGGGTCGAAGCCACAGAACATGCGGATCGATTCAAGGTATCCGGACGGGGCGAACTGCATTTGGCTGTGCTGATCGAGACTATGCGCAGAGAAGGCTATGAACTGGCGGTGGGACGACCTGAGGTCATTTTTCACGAAACAGCCACTGGCATGGAGGAGCCCTTTGAAACACTGATGCTCGATGTCGAAGCGGAACATCAGGGTTCGATCATGGAAGAGCTTGGCGGGCGCAAGGCAACTATCGTTAACATGCAGCCCGATACCGTCGGTAGGGTTCGTTTGGAGTTCATTATCGCGACTCGGGCGCTACTGGGATTCAGGTCGGAATTCCTGACCCTGACTTCAGGTACGGGGATAATGAATAGTGTTTTTTCCCATTACGGTCCGGTTGTCAGTGAGGAATATGGTCGGAGAAATAACGGTGTGCTGATTTCGATGGCCAAAGGTAAAAGTGTTGGTTTTGCATTAAACAATCTTCAGGCGCGTGGGAGGCTATTTGTCGGTCCGAACGAAGAAATATACGAGGGCATGGTCGTCGGGCTGCATGCCAGAGGAAACGATCTGACGGTAAACCCGCTAAAAGAGAAACAACTGACGAATGTCAGGGCAGCGGGAACCGACGAAAATATAATGTTAACAGTGCCTGTGAAACACACGCTTGAGGCCGCTATTGAGTTTATCGATGAGGATGAACTGGTGGAGATAACACCTGAAAATATCAGGATTAGGAAGAAGTTGCTGACCGAGAACGAAAGAAAACGGGCGTCGCGAGTTCGAGTAGCCTGATAGTGGTTTTGAGCGAAGCCGACTGCGGCCCGGCCGAAAACATTGGGCGACTCTTCACTGTCATTGGGCAGGTAAGATCACGAAAAATCTGAACTTACGTGAAAGTTAGAAAGATAAGGATCGAAAGTTATGCTGCCGCTGTACCCTGAAATCAAACCTTATGCCAGACATCATCTCAAAGTTGATGATGTGCATGAACTATATCTGGATGAAAGTGGTACACCGGATGGGATACCCGTGATCTTTGTGCACGGCGGACCCGGTTCAGGCTGCGAATTCAACAGCCGATGTTTTTTTAATCCTGAGAAGTACCGGATTGTGCTTTTCGATCAGCGGGGAGCCGGCAGGTCAAAGCCACACACGGAACTTGCCAACAATACGACGGCTGACCTCATCGCAGACATGGAGAAGATTCGGGAGTTTCTCAAGATTGATCAGTGGCTTGTTTTCGGCGGGGGCTGGGGCGCGACGCTTGGGCTGGCCTATGCAGAAGCTCACTCATCGAAAGTGCTCGGACTGATTCTGCGTGGTCTCTTTCTCGGCAGACAGTCAGACATAGACTGGTTGTATGAGGATGGCGCCAGTCGGTTCTATCCTGATCATTGGGAAGATTTTATCGCGCCGGTGGAAAAGTTCAGGGCGGCCAAAGGTAAGGATCTGCCTTGTTGCGATGCCTACTACGAAATGATGATGCAGGACAATGAGCTGGCTCGAATGGCTGCTGCCAAGGCGTGGTCAACCTGGGAGGCGCACGCGTCGACGCTGCATCCGAATCATCGTCTGATCAAGCATTTTTCGGATGGTGGAAGAGCGCATGCGCGCTGTCTCATTGCTAATCACTACTTCAGGAACGAATGCTTTCTGGAACCGGATCAACTGCTTGCCAATGCCGGTGTGCTGGGTGATATCCCAGGCATATTGGTGCATGGCAGATTTGATTGTATAGCCCCAATGGATAACTCCCATATGCTAAGGCGGGTCTGGACCAATGCGCAGTTGTTTATCGTCAGAGAGGCCGGCCACACGGCGACGGAACCTGCCATGATTGATGCGTTGATTCGGGCGACACGGGATATGGCGCTGAGGTTTGAAGCGGATTTTGATGTATAAGTTATCTGTAGGCTACTACGTAGCCGAAGATAACAGCCGAAAGCCACTGGAGTTATACGAAGTGGCGAAAGGCAAGCATCTGCAGGCTGCGGCGGTCAGATGTATCGGGTAGCCGAAGATCGGCTTGCAGGCTGCGCGGATAGTTCGTGCTCGGCCTGATCCAGAGAGTCTGCGATGCAGGCGTTGCCGTAGACGGTGAAGTTGTTGGCGAAATCGGTTCGGGACTGTTGTTGTTACTTGGCGTTGAGAAAGCGGATACCAGCGTCCAGGTGGGCAGGCTACTGTCAAAGATTCTGAACTACCGTGTCTTTGGTGACGATAAGGGGCATATGAACCTGTCATTGTTGGATACAGGCGGTGAATTGCTGATTGTCTCGCAGTTCACTCTGGCAGCTGATACCAATAAGGGGCTCCGACCTTCCTTCTCTTCGGCGGCGCCGCCTGATCTGGCGGAATCACTCTACGATGAGTTTGTCGAAAATGCTCGTGATTCTCTGAATGTGCAGACAGGCCGGTTTGGTGCAGACATGAAAGTGTCGCTGACAAACGATGGACCCGTGACCTTTCTCTTGTCATCCTAGCGGCTTCGGCGAAGCTGAACGCGGCCCGGTCGAGAACAGTCGCGTGAGCGATAGGCTCAAGTGGTGGAGGTGTCTTCTTCTTCCCCTTCTTCCCCTTCTTCCCCTTCTTCACGCTTGTCCAGCTTGAAAAGCTTCGCAAAAATAATCCCGGCCTCAAATAGAATCCACATAGGGAAAGCCAACAGGATCTGTGAAATGACATCAGGCGGTGTCAGCAGCATACCGACAACGAAGCAGCCGACAATCACATAGGGTCGTTTGCCAGCCATGGAAGTCGTTGTCGTGGCCCCAGTCCAGATGAGCAGGACGGTGGCAATCGGGATTTCAAATGCCAGCCCAAAGGCAAAAAAGAGCTTCAATACAAAATCGAGATATCGGTTGATATCCGTCATGACGGTGACACCATCCGGTGCAACCGAGGTGAAGAAGCCAAACACCAGCGGAAAGACGACATAAAAAGCGAAGGCGATACCGGAGTAGAAAAGGGCGATGCTGGAAATGAGAAGCGGTGCTGCGACCCGTTTCTCGCTCGCATATAGTCCGGGAGCGATAAAGCTCCAGATCTGGTGGAGGAGGTAGGGCATGGCGGCGAAGATAGACAAGACCAGGGTCAGCTTGAAAGGTGTCAAAAAAGGTGACGCCACTTCGGTTGCAATCATCGTGGTGCCTTCCGGCAGGAAAACACGCAGCGGTTCTGAAATGTAGGCGTAGATGTCGTTGGCAAAGTAAAACAGGGGGAGGAAGATCAGCATGACGGCGATGATGGCATGCAGGAGTCGGGTCCTGAGTTCAATCAGGTGTTCAACCAGGGGTTGTCCCTGATCCTGATCGGCTGATGTCGTCATGATTTGCCGTTTGTCGCGGTTTTTGCATCAACGGCTATCTGGCTGGCTTTTGCCTCCGCTGAGCGTATCGTATCGTTCACTTCGGTTTGTACATCCTGGAGCGTGTGCTTGGCGTCTTCCAGTTCCTTCAGAATACCTTCGTTGTGAAGCTGAGTTCTGATTTCGTCGGCTCCGATCTCATTCTCAATTTCTTGTCGGATATTGGAGAAGCTACGTTGGATGCGCCCAATCCAGAGAGAGATGGTTCGAATAGTTTCCGGCAGTTTTTCCGGCCCGATAACGAGTAGCGTCACGACGCTGATCATCATCAGTTCCGGAAAGCCGATGTCAAACATAGATATTCTCTATCAGAGTCTCACTATGTTCCCGCGGATTCTGACTCTTTTTTCTCAGGCTCGACTTCCTCGGCTTCAGCAGCTTCGGCAGATTTCTCATCGGTAACTGCATTTCGAAATCCTTTGATTGCGCCGCCAAGGTCGCTGCCCAGTGACTTCAGCTTAGTGGTCCCGAATAGCAGGATCACGATGACCAGGATGATCACAAGTTCTGTTATACCAAAGGACATGGTTATCCTCCCTATTTCAAATTCATGCCAGCTTATTTCGTTCTGGCCGCTTTCTCAGTCAGGCCGGATGTTCCCAGCCTGCGTTCGAGTTCTTCAAGTACATCCAGCGGGGATGCATTGAGGTGTCCGAGCATCACCATGGTGTGAAACCAGAGGTCAGCCGTTTCTTGAACAAGTTCAGCCAAATCCCCTGAAGTGGCGGCATCCTTGGCGGCAATTATGGTTTCTGTAGTCTCTTCGCCAACTTTCTCCAGAATCTTATTCAAACCTGCTGCGTGCAGGCTGGCCACATAGGAGCTGGAAGGGTCGCCATCTCGCCTTTCTTCCAGGAGTCGACACAGTTTGTCCATGATGTCATTCACCGGGATAGATCTCCCTGGGATCCTTGAGGACAGGTTCTGAGTCCTGCCAGCCATCTTCCGTTAACTTTCTGAAAAAACACGAGTTTCTACCCGTGTGGCAGGCGATTTCACCTACTTGTTCCACTCTTAATATTAGCACATCGCCGTCACAGTCGAGTTGAACCTCCCTGACCAGCTGTTCGTGGCCTGAAGATTCGCCCTTGTGCCACCGTTTCTGTCTCGATCGTGACCAATACACGGCTCTACCCGTGCGGACTGTTTCTTCGAGGGATTCGCGGCTCATCCACGCCTGCATCAGTATGCGATTGTTATCATCGTCCTGTGCGATGACCGGAATCAATCCATCGCTGTTGAAGCGAACTTCACTTAGCCAGTCTGAGTTGATGTCCATTGCCATTGGTGTGCAAAAAAGGGCGGCGAGAATAGCACGTCAGGAATGAATATACATCCAGTAGATACCAAGCGTGCCGAGCACAGAGCCAGGGATGACGGGGTCTACCGCAGTTAGATAGCCGGTGGCAGGAAGCAGCATCGATAGAATTGCGCCAATCAGTGCCAGGCCGCCGAGCCGCTGGGATCGTGATTTTCTATTCTGAGTCTCCAGCGCCAGCTGGACATCGCCGAGCATCCTCACCTGGGAGCGACTGGTTTCGGCCATCTCGTTGACATCAATCATGGTGTTGTAGACGAGGTCTGGCAGCTCTGGCAACTGTTCCAGCCATCTGGGCGCGCTATCAACAATACGCCTGATCAGGGCACCGATACCCAGGCGGTCTTTCATCCATTTTTCCATAATTGGCGCCGCGGTTTCCCAGAGGTCCAGGTCAGGATAGATCTGGCGGCCCATACCCTCGATGTTGATCAGCGTTTTCTGCAGAAGTACCAGTTGTGGTTGAATTTCCATGTCGAACTGACGTGCCGTCTGGAACAGTTCCAACAGCACTTTGCCGAACGAGATTTCTTTGATTGGTTTTTGAAAATATGGGTCGCAGACTTTTCTGATGACCGAGGCGAACTCATCCTCATCTGTGCCGGGGGGTACCCAACCGCTTCTGAGATGAAGGCGGGCAACTTCGTTATAGTCACGATTGAAGAAAGCCATCAGGTTTCTTGCAAGGTAGTTTTTGTCGTTTTCTGTTAACGATCCAATTATGGCGCAGTCTAAAGCAATATAGGTTGGGTTGTCGGGATCGCGAATATCGACAAAGACATTGCCAGGGTGCATGTCTGCATGGAAAAAGTTTTGTTCGAATACCTGCGCAAAGAATATCTCGACCCCCAGATGAGCAAGTTTTTTTAAGTTCACTTTTTCGCGGGTCAAAGTTTCGATGTCGGTGGCGGTGACTCCGTAGATCCTTTCCATGACCATGACGTTGTCGCTACTGTATGCATCGTAAATTCTTGGCACGTAGAGTTTGCCGCTCAGCTGCCAATTTTGACGCAGCTTTTTGGTGTTGGCCGCTTCCTGACGGAGATCCAGTTCGCCGAGTATGGTGGTTTCGTAGTCACGGACGATCTCGACGGGGTGTAATCTGCTGGCGTCGGACCAAAGGCGTTCTAACAGCCTGGCCGCGAAATACATGACCTGGATGTCGCGTTTGATAGCTGTCTCGACACCTGGCCTGATCACCTTGATGACGACTTGCCGCGTACCTCCATCGGCCTCAATAGTGGCCGTATGAACCTGAGCGAGAGAAGCCGATGCCAGCGGTTTAGGGTCGAAATCGGCAAAATATTGCTCGAGCGGACTACCCAGGTTCTGTTCGATAATGGCTCTTGCGGTGTCTGAATCGAAAGGCGGTACCTGATCCTGGAGTTTTTGCAGTTCCCGGGACATAGGTTCTTCGAAAAGGTCGCGTCGGGTGGAGAGAATCTGACCGAACTTGATGAAAATGGGCCCCAACTCCTCGAGCGCCAGCCGTGCTGATTCAGCACCATCTCTCGCCGGTGGCGGGATCAGCTTCAGCAATAGTCGCAGGGGCAGTGTCGCCAGGGTTTTTGCTTGATCCGGCAGATTCCGATCCAGTCGGTGGCGGGCAAGGATGAAAAAAATGCGGAGAAGGCGAAGGAAGATCATTCCTCCTGCCTCGGTTTAACGCCTTCATGAATGGCAACGACGCCATTCAACAAATTCTGGTACCGCACTCGGGAAAAACCGGCATCGACGATCATGTCGCGCAGGGTATCCTGATCCGGATGCATCTGGATGGACTCTACAAGGTATTGGTAGCTTTCTTCATCGCCGGTCACTGCCTTGCCGACCTTTGGCCAGAATTTGGAAAACTTTTCGTAGGCGCCCTTCAGAATGTTATTGGTGGGGTGCGAAAATTCCAGGACCACCAGTTTGCCGCCTGGACGCAGGCACCTGTACATGGATTTCAAGGCGCTCTCTTTCGATGTGAAGTTTCTGAGACCAAAGCCAATGATGACAGCGTTGAAGCTGTTGGATGGGAACGGCAGGGACTCGCCATCGGCCTGTACGAAGGAGACGTTACTGACAATGCCCCGGTTCAGCAGGCGGTTTCTGCCTTCGGTCAGCATGCTACCGTTGATGTCGCATAGGCAGACCTGGCCTGATTCTCCGACATACTCTGCGAGAATGGTTGTCAGATCGCCGGTGCCACCGGCAAGATCTAAAACAAGATGGCCTTCTCTCGCTTTCGTTGCATTGACTGCCAGTTGTTTCATGACACGGTGAGTGCCCAAAGACATCAGGTCGTTCATGATGTCGTAGCGACCGGCGACGGAGTGAAATACGTCTGCAACCCTGGAAGTCTTTTCAGACAGGGGAACCTGGGTGAAACCGAAATGTGTCAGATCTTCTTTGTCGTTGCCCATCGCGCGCGCAGCGGAAGTTGCGGGGGCGGTATTGTAAACCAGTGCTGATTCAGTGCCCAAGCGCTATAAACAGGGGATCTCGAGATTTTCCGGCTTTTTCCAGTTCTGAGAGGTAGCTTGCCCAGTTATGAGCCTGGTTTTGGCCCAGATCGTACAGATAGTCCCAGCTGTAGATGCCGGAGTCGTGACCGTCGGAAAAAACAATCTGAAGAGCATAGTATCCAACGGGTTCAATGTTGAGGAACTGTACCTCGCGTTTGCCGTGCTGAAGAACAGCCTGATCCGGGCCATGGCCCCGAACCTCGGCCGAAGGTGACGAAACCCGCAGATATTCGGCTGTGAGTGTATGGGTTACACCATCTGGATACCTCAGCTCAAGTGTCGCAGATTTCTTGTGGACATTAATTTCTTCTGGTTTCACGGTCGCTCCTAAAGAATATATCGCGACAGATCGGAGTCACTGGCCAGGTTTTCCAGCTGTTCGTTGACATAGGTTTCATCGATGATGAATTCCGTTGTACCCGAGGTAGTCGTGTCGGTTGCGTTGAACGAGAGGTCTTCGAGCAATCTCTCCATCACCGTATGCAGGCGTCTTGCTCCGATATTTTCCGTCTGTTCATTCACCTGCCAGGAAATTTCTGCGATTCGGTGGATAGCTTCGGTTGTAAAACTGAGGTCCAATCCTTCCGTACTCATTAGCGCCTGATACTGCTCCACCAGGGAAGCGTCCGGCTCAGTTAGGATTTTCTCGAAATCGTCGATGGATAATGCCGACAGTTCGACCCGGATTGGCAGCCTTCCCTGCAGTTCAGGGATCAGATCAGAAGGCTTGGCCAGATGGAAGGCGCCGGAGGCGATGAATAGAATGTGATCGGTGCGTACCATCCCGTATTTGGTAGAGACGTTAGAGCCTTCGATAAGTGGCAGCAGGTCTCTTTGCACACCTTCTCTAGATACATCAGCACCGCCGTGTTCAGCTCGCTTGGCGATTTTGTCCATCTCGTCGAGAAAGACAATGCCGGTCTGTTCCACCGCTTCAACGGCTGAACTTCGGAGTTCATCTTCATTGATCAATTTTGCCGCCTCTTCTTCAGCGAGACGTTTTAGTGCGTCCTGCACTTTCAGCTTCTTCGGCTTTGTCTTACCCGGCGAAAGAGAGGAGAACATGTTCTGTAGCTGACTGGTCATTTCCTCCATGCCCGGAGGCGCCATTATCTCGACACCGATAGCGGTTGCCTCCACCTCGACATCGATCTCTTTGTCGTCCAGTTCGCCTTCCCGCAGTTTCTTTCTAAACAGCTGCCGGGTCGACGAGTCTTCATCGTATTCCGTGTCCCTGGCAGGCGGTAGCAATGCGTCGAGGACGCGCTCTTCAGCAGCTTCGTATGCCCTGGGTTCAGCCTGATGTATCTGCTGATCGCGCAATAGTTTTACGGCGGCTTCCATTAGATCACGGATAATGGACTCAACATCCCTGCCGACATATCCGACTTCCGTAAATTTGGTCGCCTCGACCTTTATGAAGGGGGCGCCGGCCAGTCGCGCCAGACGCCTTGCGATTTCCGTCTTACCGACACCAGTAGGCCCGATCATCAGGATATTCTTGGGTGAGATCTCTGTGCGGAGTTCTTCATCCAGCTGCATCCGTCGCCAGCGGTTCCTGAGAGCGATCGCGACCGCGCGTTTTGCCTCTTCCTGGCCGATGATGTGCTTGTCGAGATCGTGAACGATCTCGCGGGGAGTCATGTTGGACATATCAGAAATTGATTTCTTCGATTGTACGTTCGTGATTGGTGTAAATGCAGATATCGCCGGCGATCGAGAGGCTCTTTTCGACAATCTCCCTTGCGTTGAGATCTGTATTAGTCGTCAGGGCAAGGGCCGCAGATTTCGCATACATTCCGCCTGACCCAATTGCCATGATGCCGTCATTTGGTTCAACGACGTCTCCATTGCCTGTAATGATGAGGGAGTTTTCCTTGTCGGCAACAACCAGCAGTGCCTCCAGTCGACGTAGTGCCCTGTCGGTACGCCAGTCTTTGGCCAGTTCAACCGCAGCCAGAACAAGATTGCCCTGGTGCTTCTCCAACTTGCCTTCAAATCGTTCCACCAGGGTAAAGCCATCGGCTGTACCCCCGGCAAAGCCGGCAATCACCGAATCCTTATACAATCGTCGGACCTTCCGGGCATTCGCCTTCATCACCGTGTCACCCATCGTGACCTGGCCATCTCCGCCAACGACAACTGCATTGCCCTTCCGTACGGAAAGAATCGTTGTGCCTTCGTATTGTTCCAAGAGGAAATTCCAAGAATCTGTCAACCCAAGATGGGGACACTCCGGTGACATTTCAAGTTGTTTTACGTTGAGGCCCGTTTTCGGCAACTCATGTCCCTGCCTTCAATGGCGAGCACCCCTGATAGGCTAACCACCAGCGAAATTGACCTACTTGGGAATCCGAATAGGAATCGACTTGATCTCAGCCTGTGCCAGCTTATCCTGCGCCCGATTCCTCTCCAGAGTGTTCTCAAAAGGCCCGGCAACCACTCGATGCCATTCCCGACCATCGACCTCTCCGGGTGAAACGACGACATCCAACCCCATCAATATTAGTGACGCCCGCAACTCGTCAGCATCATCAGGATCGGTGAACGACCCTACCTGCAGCACCCAGGCGAATTGATCGGTAGTAATCTTCTCTCCTGACTCTGCATATTCCTCAACCACGGGAACAACAGACTTAGGGAAAATTTCGTAGAAATCCCACTGCATTTCCTCAACCGGGTTTTCCGGCTCAGCGACAGGTTTTGCAGCGGTTTCTACTTCAGTGGCGGGTATGAAGAACCAGAGGGCGCCCAGAAATGTCAAAAAAGCACCTGACACAAAACCGGTAACGAACCATGACCACCTCGGCGGGGAGGATTGCGTTGGAGGGGCTGATCTATGCTGTTTGGCGAAATCCTGGGTCATGCCAGCTTGCTGCTAAATGAATGCGCTATCTTATCAGGAGATGGGTTAGAAAAAATCGACCGGATCGACATCAACCGCCCAGCGCACTTTTTTTGAAATCGGTAGCGACTCTGCGAGTGTTACCCGCTCATGCAGTTCTCTGTGTAGCTGCGGCCTGCTATTCGACGTCAAAATCAGTATCTGGCGAAACCGCCCGGCCTTTTTTTCCATTAGAGCGGGAATTGGCCCTAACAAATCAACAGAGGGGCTGCTCTTTCTGCCGTCGCTGATGGATTCGAGGAATTCCCGTGCGAGAGAGCTGTCGGCAGCTTCAGCCCGAATCAGGGCGTTGAAAGTGTAGGGGGGTAGTTCCAGATCCTGTCTTTCTTTCAAGAGTAATTCCGAGAACTCGGCATATCCATTGGTAATCAGTGTTTGCAGGAGGGGGTGGGTCGCAAAATCCGACTGGATTACGACCGTGCCGGGCTTTTCTGCACGTCCAGCTCTGCCACCGACCTGGAGTATCAGTTGCCCGAGTTTCTCAAGTGCTCTGAAATCGGACGAATAAAAGCCTGCGTCAATATCGAGCAGTGCGACCAGAGTGACGTTGGGGAAATGATGCCCCTTGGATAGTAGCTGCGTGCCGACCAGGATGGCGGGCTCACCGCTACCGACCTGTTCAACGAAATCCTCCATCGCGCCTTGTCGTCGGGTTGAGTCTCGATCTATGCGTAGCACCGGGTAGTTTGGGAACATTTCTTTCAAAGTCTGTTCGATACGCTGGGTGCCCAGACCAATGGCGGCCACATGATTGCTTCCGCAGGCCTGACAGCTGATGATATTGTGATTGCTGCTGCCGCAGTGATGGCAGACAAGTGAATTCAAATTGAGGTGATAGGTGAGCTTCGCGTCGCAGCGTCGACAATGAGCGATCCAGTTGCAGTCCGAACACATCATCACGGGGGCGAAGCCGCGCCGGTTGAGGAAGACAAGCACCTGATCGCCTATGGCCAGTTGATCCTTGATTCTGTTGCGCAGTGCTCTGGTAAAGCCCTCCCTGCGCTCGAGATGTCGTGTGTCTACCAATTCGTAGCTTTCAGAAACCGTCCCAGGGGGGCGCTTACGGAGCTGCAGATGCCGGTATTTTCCTGTCTCCACATTGTGCAGACTTTCCAGCGAGGGTGTTGCTGAACCTAGAACAACCGGCATTTGTTCGAACTGTCCCCGCAAAACGGCCAGATCTCTGGCAGAGTATCGAAAACCGTCCTGCTGTTTGTATGAGGTGTCGTGTTCTTCATCGACAATGATGGCGCCGGGATTGAGCAGTGGCGTGAATACGGCCGACCGAGTACCCAGGATGATGCCGACGCTGCCTTCTTTTGCCTGCATCCAGCCGAGTGCACGTTCGCGATCGGATAGTGAGGAATGCAACAACGTAAGTGGGACATCAAAACGGTCCCGAAACCGGGCCACTGTCTGGGGGGTCAAACCTATCTCAGGAACTAGCACCAGGATCTGACTGCCAGCTTTTAGCAGCGGCTCCATTAAACGCAGATAGACTTCCGTCTTGCCGCTACCGGTTATTCCCTGGAGCAGGTAAGGCGTGGTGTCGTCTATGGCCGCAATCGCGTCCGCCTGTTCCCCGGTGATTTCAATATCCGGTATATGAACCGAACCCAGCTCGAACGGTTGGTCCGGTTCGGTTCTTTCCTGCTGCCACTCTGCCCAGTCTTTATCGATCAACGATTTCACTGTTCTGCTGGAAATCCGGCGCAGTTTGATTTCGCCCCGGGTTAAGGGTTCGTCAATCAGATTGGCCAGGAGCTGGCGTTGCGCGGGTGCCCGCCGAAGCACGGTGGGATCAGCGTTCGCACCTGCAGAGGTGATATGCAGTTTGTTTAGCGGGTCTCTGGGGTTGCCACCTTTGCGGATGAGCGTCGGCAAGGCGTTGGCGATGACATCGCCGATGGGATGGTCATAGTATCCCGCTGCCCACTGGCATAGCTTCAGAATAGGATCTGTGAGGCTGGCGGAGTCGTCGAAAACATCCAGAACCTGCCGAATTTTCTTGTTATCGACGTTGGGTTCTTCTTCAATGCCGGTCACAACACCTGCCAGCTTCCGATGGCCAAATGGGACCAAAACCCTGCTGCCGGGACGGACACTCTGCCCACCCTCCAATCTATATTGAAAGGTTGAACGCAGCGGCGTAGGAACGGCTACAGATATGAATCTCGGGGAGGCTGGCATCAGCCTATGATATTGGGGTCGGGATCAAATTCACATCGATCTCGGAATGTGACGAACCGATCTTGCCAATTCGGACCTTTCTGGTATGATGCGCCACCTCTGATTTGGGTCTCGAAGACATGAAAGCCGAAGTTCATCCTAAGTATGAAGAAATTACTGCAACCTGCAGTTGCGGTAATGCGATCAAGACCCGGTCGACGGTATGTGAAGACATTCATCTTGAAGTCTGTTCAAACTGCCACCCGTTCTATACCGGCAAGCAAAAAGTTATCGACTCTGCGGGTCGTATTGACCGGTTTAACAAGCGGTTCAAGCGAAACTAGCCACCAGGTTCATTCTGAATTCAAGAAGTGGGTAATGCATCTATGCTTTACCCTTCAGCTCCGCTACTCCTCAACTTCACTCAGTATTTTTGAATTTTCACAAAATTTCACTGAGCAAAAAATTCAAAAAACCTGCTGAGTAATATCCGATTCTTCGGCCTGTTTCTTCAGATTCGTCGTGGCAGGTACGCGTTCCTCCCTGAAAATCTCAAAGATCCCGTCAGGGTCTGCCGGATCTGTTCTGAGACCTGTTCCGGGGTCGATTTTGACGGACACAATACCGTCAGGTGTCGGTAGGGATTTGGCATCGGCTTCTTTAGGTAGGGCGCGGGCCATGAATTCGATCCAGGTCTCGATAGGTGTCGTCGATCCCCATTCGCGATTTCCGACAGGACTGTTATCGCTGAACCCGGCCCATGTGGTTGCTACCAGATCGGGTGTGAAGCCGGAGAACCAAATATCCGCGTCATTGGTTGTACCTGTCTTGCCGTGCAGGTCCCCGCGCTTCAGGCTCCTCATAGCCTTGGTGCCTGTGCCCCGGCGGATGGCGTCCGAGAGCATACTGTTCATGATGTGTGCCACCCTGGGTTCGATAACCCTCTTTGCCTGGTTCAGTCCAGTACAGTTTTTGACGCAAGCAACAGCAGGGTCGGCTTGAAAGATGACACTACGATTGATGGAGTCAAGTGCTCTGATGAGGTAAGGCTCAACCTTGAAACCGCCATTGGCAAATGTCGCATAGCCGGTCACGACTTCAAGAGGTGTCAGCGCGATGGTACCGCCACCGAATGCGAGCTGAACATCACGGGGAAAATCAGTTGTATCGAATCCGAAGCGGGAAACATAGTTGACTGCATTCTTGGGGCCATAATCCAGAATCACCCTGATCGAAACCAGATTTATGGAGCGATACAGTGCTTCCCGTAACCGAATATTGCCGTGAAAGACATCTCCTGAGTTTTTCGGTCGGTACAATTCTTCGAGTTCACCGCCGGGCAGTACCAGGGGTGCATCGTTGTAGAGTGAGGCGGCTGTAAGACCGGCCTCCATTGCCCCGGAATAATAGAAGGGTTTGAAGTTGGATCCAGGCTGGCGTCGAGCCTGCGTGGCGTGGTTAAACTGTTTTGCTTCGAAATCGAAGCCGCCGACAATGGCTCTGATAGCGCCGTCATAAGGGTCGAGGGCAACCAGTGCTCCTTGAATCGCGGGATGTTGGCCGAGCCTTGGACTGCCGTCTTCTGCGAAATCGAATCGAATAACATCGCCGGGGCCGAGAATATCTGCCGCCCCCTTTGGTCTGGGTCCACGGCGATCAACGTTGATATATCTGCGGGCCCATTCAAGACCTTCCCAGGGAATAGTGAGCTTCTCAAGATCGCTTGTCAGAATGTCGACGGTATCCTCGTGTACAGCGATGACGATCGCTGGTCGCTGGCTGCCAAAGCTCTTTAAGGTACCCAATGTATCCAGCCAGTTTTGAGGATAGCCATATTCCGGTGCGGCAAGGTATTCGTCTGTACCCTGGATGCGCCTGTATTCGGGGCCTCGATACCCGTGACGGCGGTCGTACTCGAGTAGTTTGGTCGCTGCGGCATTTTCTGCGGCCAATTGCATCCGGCTAGACAGAGTCGTATGGGCGATCATGCCCTGGTTGTATGCCTCACGCCCATAGTCTCTAAGTAAGCGCTTACGAACCATCTCTGCAGCGTATAGAGCGGCCAGTTCGATTGATCGGCTATGAACGCTGGCAGAGATAGGTGCTGTGAAAGCCACATTGAACTGATCTGCTGTGATGGAACCTTGTTCCAGCATGCGCTGCAAGACGAGATTGCGACGGATTAGAGACCGCTTCGGACCGTTGATAGGATTGCCAGCTTCAGGTGCCTGGGGCACCCCCGCCAGCATCGCCATTTGAGCAAGATTGAGTTCGTTTACATCCTTGCCGTAATAGGTGTTCGCTGCTGCCTGGATGCCAAAGGAGTGTTTGCCAAATGGAATAATATTGAGATAGAGAGTCAGAATTTCTTCCTTGCTTAGCTCTCGTTCTATCTTCAGGGCAAGTAGCATCTCTTTGAATTTCCTAAGAAATCTGACCTCAGTTTCGCCTGAGATGTTCTTGACAAGCTGCATGGTGATGGTCGAAGCGCCAGTCTTGATGGCGCCCCGGTTGCGCACCAGTTGCCAGGTCGCGTTGACCAGAGTGACAAGATCTATACCGCTGTGTTCGAAAAAACGTTTGTCTTCGGTATCCAGCAAAGCTGTTAAAAACAGTGGTGGGATCTCATCGTAGGTGACGGGGATCAGGCGCTCACCAAACTCCTGGATGAGCAGGCCGTCATCGGAATAGATTCTAAGTGGCGCCTTCAGGGCCACCTGGCTGAAGCTTCGGATGTCGGGTATCAATGGGTTCAGATACAGGTAGGCAGCCGAGAGCATCAGTACAACGGCGCTGCCGGTACCGAGTATCCACCAATAAAATGTCCTGAGAACTCTCGTCATTAGTACTCTATTTGCCATGAAAGGCGCGAAGGGGCGCCATTATAGAGACTGTTTCAGCTCATGCGAAATCGATAAAAACCATTATAATAATCGGCCCTGTTTTCGGGGAGGGTGGTCCTGGATGACTTGAAGCTTGGGGTAGGCCAAGATGGAAAATTGTCTAAAAATGAATGTTTTACAGCATTTTTTTCATTTAAATTGTTTGCGATCAGGTTAAAGGTGTTATTTAATGTAATCCTGCATGAAGTGACTGTAAGTGCACGTACTTGTAGGGAATTTAGGAAAATAGAGTGTTCGGATTTCTAAATAAAGGACCCACCAGTATGTTGGGGCTGGATATCAGCTCCACTTCTGTAAAGCTATTGGAGCTGAGCAAATCCGGTAGTGATTACAGGGTCGAAAGTTACGGCGTGGAACCGCTGCCGGAAAATGCCGTTGTGGAAAAAAACATCAGCGATGTCGACGGCGTTGGCGAGGCGATCCAGCGCCTGATTGAACGCTGCAAGACCAAAGTGAAGTTTGCCGCAGTTGCTGTGGCTGGTTCTGCTGTAATTACCAAAACTATTGAGATGAACGCAGCATTTTCCGAAGATGAGATGGAAAATCAGCTTCAGGTCGAAGCCGATCAATATATCCCCTATCCCCTGGAAGAAGTCGCACTGGATTTCGAGGTGCAGGGACCTTCGCCTAGAAACGAGGAGCAGGTCGAAGTTCTAATCGCAGCCTGCCGTCGTGAAAACGTAGAAATGAGGGAAGCTGCGCTAGAGCTTGGTGGCCTAAAGGCCAAGGTTGTAGATATCGAAGCTCATTGCATGCAGCGTTCATTCGAGTTGGTCCGTGGTCAATTCACCAGCGATAATGACGATAGTGATGATGATGAGGAAAATGATCAGGTCATAGCCATTGTCGATATCGGCGCGACTATGACGACCCTGTCCGTTCTGATGGCGGGCGGCGCACCCTATACACGTGAACAGTTGTTCGGTGGCAAGCAACTGACTGAAGAGATTCAGCGTCGATATTCGTTGTCAGTCGAAGAAGCGGGTCTAGCCAAGAAGCAGGGCGGACTGCCTGAAGATTATGAAACAGAAGTGCTGCAACCCTTTAAGGAAGCTGTGGTCCAGCAGGTGACTCGATCTCTGCAGTTCTTCTACTCTTCCAGCGCCTACGATGATGTCGATCACATCATTCTTGCCGGTGGCACATCCTCCATCGACGGCCTGGCTGATATGGTTGCCGCTAAACTGGGGACACCCTGTAGTATTGCGAATCCTTTCCTTAACATGTCGTTGTCCTCAAAAGTAAATGAAGGCAATCTCTCCGCTGATGCGCCGGCAATGATGATTGCCTGTGGCCTGGCTCTCAGAAGCTTTGATTGACCGGGAGCTGATCGAATGACGCATGACATTAGAATCAACTTACTGCCCTGGCGTGAAGAGCTCAGGGACCAGAAGAAACAGGAATTTCTCAATATCACTCTCGGTGTATTGGTTCTGGCAGGGGCGATTGTCGGTGGAGTAGATCGATACTATAACCGGGCTATTGATCTTCAGTCGGCAAGGAACGGTTTTCTAACCCGCGAGATTGGCGTCCTTGAGGAACGTATCGAAGAGATCAAATTGCTTCAACAGAAGCGCAACGAATTGCTCTCCCGAATGAAGGTCATTCAGGAGTTGCAGGGAAACAGACCCATTATTGTTCGTGTGTTCGATGAACTAGCGCGCAGTCTTGCTCCCCGGGTCTTTTTTACCAGCATCCAGATGAGCGAGGCAGCACTGGCGATCAACGGTGTGGCAGAATCCAACAACCGGATATCCAACCAGCTGCGTAATTTCTCCGAGTCGGAGTGGTTTGTAAGGCCTAACGTTACTGCGATCAATGCGGACCCGAATCAAGGTCCCCAGGCGAGTCAGTTTGCTTTGACAGTCCACCAGACGACGCCCAAGAAAGAGGAGGTAGAGTAGCCATGGCTATGGAAGACCTGCTCGAGAGTATTCAGAACTTTGACATCGATCAACTTAACGATGTCAACAATGTCGGCTCATGGCCGATGGCTATCAAGGTTATTATCTGGGTATTGGCCTTTGTCGGTGCTCTGGCACTTGGCTATTTCCTCCACGTGACGAATCTGCAGAAAGAATTGGGGGGCGTCACTGCACAGGAAGGCGCTCTGAAGGAGGATTACCAGAAGAAGTTTTTTGAGGCGGCTCATCTTGAAGCTTACCGTCTGCAACAAAAAGAAATGGAAGAGTCTTTTGAGGCTATTCTGAGGCAGCTACCTTCCGACACGGAAATTCCGGGCCTTATTGAAGACATTACGCTTGTAGGACTAAAAAATGGCCTCACGTTTACCAGCATCGATTTGCAGCCAGAAGCTGCGCACGAATTCTATGTTGAAAAACCCATAAGAATTATTGTCACGGGTAGCTATCACGGGATTGGTTCATTTGTCAGTGATGTTGCGGATCTGTCACGAATTGTGACGCTGCACGACTTCACAATCTCACCACAGGCCCGGGGTGCCGGTTCGGACTCGCCGGGAAGTCACCTGAACATGGTGATACTGGCAAAAACCTATCGTTACAACGATGAACGAGGATAACGGCGTCAAGATCATGTTTGGGGAAAGACTGCTAAAAATTGTTCTGCTTGTCAGCCTGCTCTCAGGCTGCGCTGCTGGGGACCAGTTTGCGGATCTTCGCGTCTTCATGAAGGAAGTCGAGAATAAACCCCGGGGTTCAATTGCCCCGCTTCCTGAGTTTGAATCCTATCAGGCGTTTACCTACGGGGCGGCGAACCAGAGAAGTCCGTTCGAGCCGCCGATCATTGTTCCTCCGAAAACTGCGGAGCAGAAACGAAATGTTGGCGTGAAGCCACCGAAGAATCATGTCAAACAGTTTCTCGAGCGTTTTCCTCTGTCAGCGCTCGCAATGGTGGGAACACTACAGAAAGATAATTCAACTTCGCATTGATTGAGGACTCCAGTAGTGGTGTCCATCGGGTTCAGGTAGGAGACTACATGGGCGATCAATGGGGACAGATCGAGAGTATTGAAGATGCTCGTATTGATATCACCGAGATCGTTAGTGACGGTGCGGGCGGCTGGCTGAGAAGGCCAAGAACGGTTGAGCTGAGAGGTCTTCAGTAAAGTGATTTTTTTTCGGGCATTGATAAGACCAATGCGCAAATGGTGAAAACAATGACAATAGATAAATCGATAGCAATGAGTTTTCCGCGATGCTTGTTTGCTGTGCTTTGGCTGGCGTTTTCATCAACTGCCTTTGGAGCAGTGATGGAGAATATCGAGTTTTCCTCTCTGCCCGGCGATAAGATAGAAATTCGGATGATATTTGACGGCGTGCCGCCTGAGCCAACCGGCTACACTATCGAACAGCCTGCAAGAATTGCGCTGGACCTTGCCGATGTTCGGAGTGGTCTGGGTGCCAAACATCATCCGCTTGGCTCTGGTAATGCTCGCAGTGTTACCGTTGTCGAAGCTGGTGACCGGACCCGAGTCATCGTATCAATGACAGAATTGGTTGCCTATTCCGCAAGAGTGATTGGTAATTCTCTGTATTTACTTGTCGGTGAAGATGACAGTGGTCTTGTTTCATCCGCAGATCTGGGAATCGCAGGTGCATCTGCTGCAGAGACATACGAAGACCAAGATTTTCCCATTGTTCAGGAAATTGATTTCAGGCGTGGAGAGGCAGGAGAAGGACGCGGCGAAGTTATTGCACGGCCAAAGGTGATCACCGCAGACAAGCAGTCGGCTTCTATAGCCTCCGGTGACCAGATTCCGTACCAGGAAGCTTCTTCAAGCGGTGCGACATCGACTCA
>JABHYO010000063.1 GCA_018656865.1 Gammaproteobacteria bacterium
CGGTTGTAGAATTCGGTCAGCGCCTTTTCTTTCGCTTCCTGCGCCGGCGCCGCACTGGAGTTTACAAGCGCACGAATTGCCGCGCTGGTATCGGTCATATTGGAAGCTGAATCTAGCTGCGCCAGACAAAGCGGAACCATCTCAGTCGTATTCGGCTGCATCAGATATGCCAACGCCACGTTCTTCAGTGACCGCTCGGCGATCTGCCCTGCTTCCGCACGATACTCGACATCGGACTGATTCAGCTTATAGACAGAGAGCAGCAGACCTGCGAGCTTGTCTGCAATTTCATTCTTCACGGCCTCCCTTGCGGCGTGAATCGCATCGACATTGGCGATCTCCGACAGTTCTATAAGATAGGACTCGACCGGCAACGCCAGCATATGAGCAATCATGGCTTTATCCAGAGCCGGATCCCTGTCACCGTCTATTGCCTGGGCGAGGTTGGCATCGAAGGCGGCAATAAGCCTCTCATCCACCGACACGGTCGCACCCACCTCAATCTGCTGAACAACTTCCTGGATAACATCCACGGCGAGACGCTGCCCTGCCTCCCACCGATTGAAGCCATCAGAATCATGACTCATCAGAAATGTCAGATCATCCCGATCATAGCCATAATCGAGCTTTACCGGTGCCGAGAAATCACGTAGCAATGACGGTACGGGCTCTGCGTCGATGCCACGAAATACATACTGCTGCTTCGCCTGATTCAGATTGAGGACAGTAGAAAATCCGGGTCCGGTCTCATCGATGCTCGATATGTCGAGATCAACTACGGGGAATCGAATATCGCTGCCTTCTTTGTCCAGCAGACCCACTTTGAGCGGCAGGTGATAAGGCGCTTTTTCATCCTGACCAGGTGTCGGCGGGCAGGATTGTTCCACCTCCAACGTGTAGGTCCTGGCGGAGGCATCGTAGCGAGCGCTTGCCTTGACTACGGGCGTACCCGCCTGACGGTACCAGGCACGAAACTGTTCGAGGTCGACACCGTTGGCATCCTCCATCGCTTTAACAAAATCTTCTGTGGTCACCGCCTGCCCATCATGGCGATCAAAATACAGATCTGTGCCCGCCCGGAACCGCTCGGCACCCAGTAACGTCCTGATCATGCCAACCACTTCAGCGCCCTTCTCATATACCGTCGCTGTATAGAAGTTATTGATTTCTATAAAAGAATCCGGACGAATCGGATGCGCCATGGGCCCCGCATCCTCCGGGAACTGCGCGCTGCGGAGCACGGCAACATCGTTAACCCGGCAGACCGTGGACGAGCCCATATCGGCCGAGAACTGCTGATCACGCAACACCGTGAAGCCTTCTTTCAGACTCAACTGAAACCAGTCACGGCAGGTGACCCGGTTCCCGGACCAGTTGTGAAAATATTCGTGGGCAACCACGCTTTCGACGCGCTGGTATGCAGCATCCGTCGTGGTATCAGGTCTTGCCAACACGCAGGAGGTATTGAATATATTTAGCCCCTTGTTCTCCATGGCGCCCATATTGAAGCTTTCAACAGCGACGATCATAAAGATATCGAGGTCGTATTCGCGACCGTAAACCTCTTCGTCCCAGCGCATCGCATTCTTCAGTGACACCATGGCGTAATCGACCTTGTCGATATTGTGCGCTTCTGTAAATATCTTCAGCGCTACGCTGCGCCCGCTCATGGTGACGAATTCGTCCTCGATATGCTGCAGGTCACCCGCAACCAATGCGAACAGATAAGCCGGTTTCATAAAGGGGTCCTGCCAGGTCACCCAGTGGCGATCGCCCTCCTCACCTCGCTCGACATCATTGCCGTTGGAAAGCAGCACCGGATACTTTGACTTGTCCGCGACGATGGTCGTCTTGAATACCGACATAACATCGGGCCGATCTTCGTACCAGGTGATATTGCGAAACCCCTCTGCTTCGCACTGGGTACAGAACATGCCACCCGACTTGTAGAGCCCCTCCAGCATTGTGTTGTTCTGAGGTTTGATCTCGACCGTGGTAGTCAGCTCAAAGGCTTCCGGCACTTCAAAAACATCCAGCCGATCTTCATCAACTTGATACTCGTTGGATGTCAGATCCCGGCCATTGATGGCAATACGCTTTGTCTCGAGATCACTACTACCATCAAGCACAAGGTCAGTTGTATCGTCTAACGCTGCCTCGGGGTTACGCCGGACTTTAAGCGTTGATGTCACCGAGGTCACATCTTCATGGATGTCCACATGCAGGTTGGTTTCCTCAATCAGGTAGGGTGGTACCTTGTAATCCTTGAGGTAAATCGCTTTCGGCTGGCCTTCTTTCACTTAACCGCTCTCACACATTGGAAGGGATGCGCATTGTACAGCCAACCTCCAATTTCGAGAAATTTCTCAGGTGAGCGCGAGGCAAGGCAAAGCCTGATTGGAGAGCGGAGTTTATGTGCCAATAAATGAGCATCTCTAAGCAGGCTTTAACGCAGTATCGTGCCGCCTGAGGGTTTTCTACACTAGAAAGTAAATAGCTCCCTGAACTTGGCTACATCCTGCACCATCGAGGTTTCCAGCGGCAGCATGGATTTCAGTCGCTCATCACAGGTCATGGTGAGACTCTTCATGGGAATATGCTGATCGACAAAGATGGTTTCCAGCGCCGGGTAGAGTTCCTTCAACGCCTCCACAACTTCGAACGACGACAGGGTTCTGTGCGACAGATTGTAGATATCTGACGGCACCTCATTCAGTGCAATCTGCGCCAGCATCTCCACGGTGCGATAAAGGCTGATGTAACTGAGCTCATGCCCCGGGTCACCATGGATCGAGATGCGATTGTTGAAGTGGGCATCAAAGATCAGGCGGTTAATGTCTGACTCGATACGCAGGTTCTTGGAGTAACCGTAGACATTGGCGCAACGAATAAGTTGTACCGGCATCTTTTCCATCAGCCGCAATACATGGTCCTCGCCTCGCATCTTGGAGATACTGTAAAAACTGCTTGGCACACGTGGATGATCGGTTGACTCGACCTCGCCTTCGCCATACACCGACTGGCTACTGAGATAGATGAGGCGGCCAATTTCAAGTTCCTCAGCGGTGTAGACGACCTCTGCCGTACCCCAGTGATTGGTCTGCTCAAAGTCATGTGAATTCTG
The DNA here is from genome assembly GCA_018656865.1 of Gammaproteobacteria bacterium. Lineage (GTDB taxonomy): Bacteria > Pseudomonadota > Gammaproteobacteria > Pseudomonadales > Azotimanducaceae > UBA9659. The sequence continues at coordinate 3,125 of JABHYO010000063.1, forward strand.
ATCGGCGTAGGGTGTTTCCACCTTCGCCGCGAGATGAAAGACCACGTCCACACCTTCCATATGCTTGCGCAGGCTGCGCGAATCGAGGATGTCTGCCTGGACAAAGCGCACGTTGTTGGCAGGTACTTTTCTGAACCCGGTAAACAAATTGTAGTTACCCCGGCAGAGATTGTCATAAACCAGGATATCTTTGATGCCGGGTTCCGCAGACAGTCTATAAACCAGCTCTGTGCCGATATATCCAGCCCCGCCTGTAATCATGATCTTCACGATGCTTCCTCCACGAGAGTCGTATGCAGGCCACACTCGGTCTTATTCATACCGAACCAGCGGGAGTTGCGCTCATTGGCATCATCCAGAAACTTGGTGGTGCAGGGCTCGCACCCAATGCTGAGGTAACCCTGAGCTTCCAGTGGATGTTCCGGCAGATCATGGTTCTTACGATAGTAATGGATCATGCGTGAATCCCATTCGAGCATAGGGTGATAACGCATGCAGTTATTGGGTGCCGCTTCTTCCTCCGACATCTGCGCCCGTACTTCGCTCTGATCCGCACGGATGCCATTCACCCAGATATCATATTCAATCAGGACCGGCTCAAGCGGTTGCACCTTATTCAGATAGCAACAGTGATCAGGATCGGATGTATAGAGAAACCGTCCCTGGTGATCCATCTGCCTGATTTTGGTGACTTCGGGGCGAAGCGGAATGATATTGAGCCCCAGCGACTGGCCCAGCTGTTCAGAAAACCGGATAGTTTCCGGAAAGAGGAATCCCGTATTGGTGTAGTAGACGGGAATATCTCGGTCGACACGGCTGATCATATGCAGCAGCGGCATACTCTGTGTCTGAAACGAGCAGGTTGCGAACACCTTTTTACCTTCATCCAGGTATGCGTTCAGACGCTCAACAATCGCATCAGCCCGCGTCTCCAGTTCATTCGCATCAAGAATCTGCACGTCACGACATCTCATCAAATCTGAGGCGGGGATTCTACAGGGATATCGAGGGGTTCAATAGACAAGTTCGTTCATTGCTTATATCCAGTCCTGCTGAGCGGCAGAGCATCAAGCGAAGCATCTCGTGCTAGACTTCCGCGATGCGTGGCTTTCTCCGAAAAATGACAAGCGAAGTACCGGAGGGAGGCTGCAATCCAGATAATCCCATCAAGTACTTCCTTCGCCTCAATGACGAGGCAATCTCGCTGAATGAACATGTCGGGGCTCGCATCTCGTTCAACTTCACCGGCAAGATCCAATGCATCGAGTGCGGTCGGGCGACGAAAAAGAGCTATAGCCAGGGTTATTGCTACCCCTGTTTCAAGAAACTGGCCCAGTGCGACCTCTGCATCGTCAGCCCGGAACGCTGCCACTTCGACGCCGGCACCTGCCGTGACACCGGTTTTGCAGAGAATTTCTGCATGCAACCCCATATTGTCTATATTGCCAATTCGTCCGGCATCAAGGTCGGCATCACAAGGCAAGAAAACCTGCCAACCCGCTGGATTGATCAGGGTGCAGTACAGGCACTGCCAATTCTCAACGTAATGACCCGGCAGCAATCGGGCTTCGTCGAAGTAGCCTTCAAACAACATATATCCGACAAGACTCAGTGGCGAAAGATGCTGAGCGGAGAGAACCCGGAGGTAGATCTTGCGCAAAAGCGCGAAGAGTTATTTGAGGAAATCGCATCCGACCTGGACTCGTTAACCGAGCGATTTGGTCTTCAGGCAATCCAGCCCATAGGTAATGCTGAGGTTCAGACTCTCGTTTATCCTGTCCTGCAATACCCGGCAAAGGTGACATCACTTTCTTTCGACAAATCGCCTGAGGTCACTGGTGTACTGCACGGTATCAAGGGGCAATATCTCATCTTCGATACTGGCGTCATCAACCTTCGCCGGTTTACCAGCTACGAGGTGAGCTTCAATCCAGAGACTGAGGCGGGCGGGAACGAGCAAGAAAGCCAGCTAAGCCTCCTGTAACAAGCCCTGCCAGCAACCCACCCAGGTGGGCGCCATTGGCCAGCTTACCTAGACCCAGCAGATCAATGGCGCCGGTGAAACCAATCACCAGGTACACCAGCATGAATATATAGATGCCATTGGCGACACCGGTAGATCTGCCAGGAACCAGGCGACTCCAGACCAGCGAATGGCCAAGCAAACCGAAAACCACGCCGGACATGCCGCCGAAAAGACCAGGCCCCGACATCAAATACTGCGTCACATTAGCGGCAATCGATGACAACAAAACCGCGCTCGCGAACCACCAGGCGCCGTTCACAAACTCGATGCGCCGGCCAATTTCCCACACCCAAAGCAAATTGAAGACAATATGCAGCCAGCCGAAGTGGACAAACATCGGCGTAAACAGGCGCCACCATTCACCAGAACCGAGAGTTTCGGCTAAGGAAACAAAATAGAGGGAGCCGTCTATTTCCTGCATGTCGAGAAACATCATCTTGCCAAAGAGAAAGCCAGTGGCATCCTCAACAAGCCCCATGCCGACCGGGAAGAGAACAATGTTTATGGCAATCAACGTCAGGGTCAGCGGGAAGCTGCTGAAAACTTTTCTCAAGCTGACATTGGGAGAACCCGCGCTGGCATGATCCTCTATCAGGGGTAGATCACCCGCCCGATACTGATCGAAAGCAAGCCTGACAAAGGTCGCCTCGGCCTCATTGTTCACCCAGAGAACCTGGTTGAGACCTTCTTCGCTGATACGGTGATCAAGCCCCTGACCGTGCAGAAAACGACTGTACGGGGCAAGATTAAAGTCGACGGGGATTTCGAGTGCTTTGATCAAGAAACTACCTTGAACGGAAACATGTGTAGAATTACGGGTTGGATTGTAACACTCAATCGAGAGTCATTCTGAAAGTACATCGTCCTGCTGAGTGTACGACCGGAAAACCCCGAGATCCTTCGGCAGCGCCTCAGGATGACTGGCTAAGAGAGTCATTAGGATGACGAGCCAAGGGGGTCATTCTGAGCGCAAGCGAAGAATCTCGGAACCACTGGAGATAACATGATTGGCGCCATCATACTCGCCGCGGGCAGCTCACGCCGATTCGGCGACGACAAACGCAAAGCAAAATTGCCTGATGGCAGGATGGTCTTTGAACAAACCATCGAAACCGTCCTCACCTCATTTGATGACGTGCTGTTAGTACTTCGCTACGGTGACACCGATTTCGAATCGGAAGTTCGTGCTCTTTTCGAAGCCGAAAAACTAAGAATTTTCCGAGCACCCGATTCTGCACTCGGCATGGGCCACAGCCTGGCCAACGCCATGGCTGAAGTCAGCGACTGGGATAGCGTCTTTATCTTTCTCGCCGATATGCCGTACATCAAACCCGCAACCATTGAAAAATTAAGATCGTCACTCGAATCAGGCCGTATTGTCGTACCGGTACACGTGGGCCGCTACGGCCACCCAGTTGGTTTCAGTCATGAATTCTTCGATGAAATTGCGGCGCTGGAAGGAGACCGGGGTGCAAAACCCGTGATTCAGGTTCATCTGGATCGGGTGGTTGAAGTTGAGGTCGACGATCCGGGTGTACTGCAGGATGTGGACCGACCTGAAGATCTATCGTCGTCCTGAGCATTGGATGCGATGCAACCGTAGCCGTGGGATATTGTCGAGATCCTTCGCTGCGCTCAGGATGACGAGCTAAAGAGATCATTTAGGATGACGAACCACGGGCGTCATTCTGAACGTAGTGAAGAATCTCGTGGCATGAATCTTCGGGTAGTGCGCGACCCGGAAACCTCAGAACGACAGGTTACGTTCGAAGAGATTCCTGGTGATCGAGAAACCACTCATAGGTGGAAGCAAGCCCTTCTTCCAGTAATATTTCAGCCCGCCAGCCAAGTGAATTAATCTTCGAAACATCCAGCAATTTGCGCGGCGTGCCATCGGGTTTCGTTTTATCGAAAACGAGTTTGCCATCAAAGCCAATAACCCTGACCAGCGTTTCCGCCAGCTCCCGAATGGTAACGTCGACACCCGTACCCACATTGATATGAGAGCACATGGGTGACGTAGCGGCATCTATCTCGCTTTTCGGCAGTCCAAGAATATGAGTGCTTGCCTGCGCCAGATCATCCACGTGCAGGAATTCACGCATGGCCGAACCCGTACCCCAGATAACGACCTCTTCTTCCCCGGCCAGCTTCGCTTCATGAACCCTGCGCATCAGTGCCGGGATCACATGAGAATCTTCGGCGTGGAAGTTATCACCCAGCCCATAAAGATTGGTTGGCATCAGTGAACGAAAATCCGTACCGTACTGGCGGTTATAAGATTCGCAAAGTTTGATGCCGGTAATTTTAGCAATGGCGTAGGGTTCGTTTGTAGGTTCGAGCACATCGGTCAGCAGCGCTTCCTCCTTCATGGGTTGCTCGGCCAGTTTCGGGTATATACAAGAGCTACCCAGAAACAGCAGCCGCTCGCACCCTGCCTTGTACGCTCCATGAATCAGATTAGCCTCGATCATGAGGTTGTCGTAGATGAACTCCGCCGGATAGGTGTTGTTGGCATGGATACCACCAACCTTGGCAGCCGCTACGATGATTGACCCGGGCCGGGTTTCACCGATGAATCCGCCCACCGCTACCGGATCTCTCAGATCTAGGTCGCCTTTCCCAGCCGTAATGATTGCAGCACCTTGCTGCTCGAGCTGACGACAGATCGCAGCACCCACCATGCCGTTATGACCGGCAACAAATATTCCGTTCACTATTATTCCCGCGGTGTACTGATAGCAAAGCCGCTTTCTCTCAGGAGCGCCTTTTGCCTTGCCTGATCGAGATCGTGCTCAATCATTTCTGCCACCATCTCATCAAGCGTTGTTGTTGGTTGCCATCCGAGTTCCTGGTGGGCTTTGCTCGGATCACCGAGCAGCGTCTCGACCTCTGCAGGTCGGTAGTAACTCGGATCCACCCTGACGATCTGGTCTCCTTGCTTAAACTCGAGACCCCGACCAGGATCAACGGCTTCAACGATGCCGACTTCATTTTCAGCCTCTCCTTGCCATCGCAACGAAACCCCCAGTTGCTTCGCCGAAGCCTCTATAAACTCACGCACACTGAGTTGCTGGCCGGTCGCGATCACATAATCCTTCGGCACATCCTGCTGCAGCATGCGCCACTGCATCTCGACATAGTCTTTGGCATGACCCCAGTCGCGTCTGGCATCAAGGTTGCCGATGAACAAACAATCCTCAAGCCCGGTTGCTATCGAGGCAAGGCTGCGTGTGATCTTGCGGGTGACAAAGGTCTCACCTCGCCTGGCGGACTCATGGTTAAAGAGGATGCCGTTGCACGCGTATATGCCATAGGCTTCACGGTAATTCACCGTAATCCAGTAGGCGTAGAGCTTGGCGACACCATATGGGGATCTCGGATGAAAAGGTGTGGTTTCCTTCTGCGGTGTCTCCTGCACCAGCCCATAAAGCTCAGAAGTGGATGCCTGATAGAAACGTGTTTTGTCTTCCAGACCCAGAAACCGAATCGCCTCGAGCAGACGCAGTGCCCCCAGCCCATCGACATCGGCGGTGTATTCCGGCGACTCAAAACTGACGGCCACATGACTCTGCGCGCCAAGGTTGTAGATTTCATCGGGCCGGCAGTCGTTAATAATGCGGGTCAGGTTGGACGAATCTGAGAGGTCGCCATAGTGTAGAAAAAGTTTGGCACTATCGATGTGCCGATCTTCATACAGATGATCAATTCTCTGGGTATTAAAGAGCGAGCTTCGCCGCTTTATGCCATGAACGATATAGCCTTTCTCCAGCAGTAACTCTGCGAGATAAGACCCATCCTGCCCGGTGATACCGGTAATCAGTGCGACTTTTTCTGCCACAAAAACTCCCTAGATAACTTCTATTCTATTGTCTCGTTGCTGGACTTGCTGGGATGTCAACAACGTCCCCAGCACCACCGCCCGATTTCGTGAAGGTGTTTGTTTCAGCGGTGCTGTCAGTATCCAGCGTGTAGGTCTGCGGTTGCGGATCGGTTTCGTCGGGATCAGTACTGCCCTGGTCATTGGTGCCACTGTTATTGGTTCCCGACGGATTTTCTGCTTCATTCACTAGATCGACCAGCTCGTTGACCACCGTCTGCAACGACGTTGGAAGCTGATCCAGCCCGGTAGACTGACCGTCTGATGTGACCTGGATAGTCTGGCTGGATTGGCCAACACCGATTGTCTGCGTGACCTTGGTACCGTCCGACTGTGTCAAGACCACATCGACAGTACCTGCAGGGATCGTGATGGTCATCGAACCATCTGGATTGACAATGGCGACAATCGTCGTCCCGCGAACACCAATAACGCCACTGGGCGTACTGATACGCGAGTGAACCCGCGAACTGCCTGCGGCGCCCAACAGCCCACTGATATATCGAAAGCTACCTTTCTTGACGGTGGCATTAAATGTTCCCGTCGAGCGTGACTGATTAAAGGAGAACTGGTCCAGTGTGGCAGTACTATTCTGACTGATTGTCATTCGTGTGCCATCGTTCATCTCCGCCCTGACAAATGAGCGAGAGCCGGTTTCGAACGAATAACCGGCATGAAGTTCAGTGCCTCTAACAACCTCAAAGGTATCACCGTCCTGATCGGTGCCAACCACCGAACCCAATACCAGCGCAACCTTGCCGATAACCGGACCGCTGGGTACTGCCAAGACAGGTAGCGATAAGAGAAGAATACAAACTGCAACAGCAGCTCTGAGATATGAATTCATCATGGCGCTAGTCTACTCTGCCCCAGTGGGAGTGTCTTGCTTGCCCGTCGTTCGCGATGCCCAATCTAGTTTACTGCGGCATACCTCGTAGAAACTGTGCCCCTGAGGGTGTACGAGCAGTAGCCGTTCCTTTTTCTTTCTGATGACGAGCGAGTCACCGGCCTCGATTCGAAACTCCAGATGCGAATCGAAACTCACCTTGGCATCAACACCCGTATCAGCGCCAATAACGATCTTGATCTCATCGTCACCAGGCACGACCAATGGCCGGCTGGTCAATGAGTGGGGGAACATGGGCACGAGCACAATGGCATTAAGACTGGGGTGCATGATCGGGCCACCGGCCGAGAGCGCATAGGCAGTCGAGCCCGTTGGTGAAGAAATAATCAGGCCATCTGAGTTCTGGGTATAGACAAAGCGGTCATTGACGTAAAGATCCATCTCGATCATCTTCGGCATAGTGGCTGAGTGCAGCAGCACTTCATTCAATGCACAGGGCAGCTCGCCCTGCCCTTTCACTTCGCCTTCCAACAAAAAATGTTCTTCGGTGGTGTAGTCACCTGCAAGGACTTCCCGCAATCGCTCTTCAATCTCATCGGGTGAAACATCGGCAAGAAAACCGAGCCGACCGCGGTTGATACCAAGTATGGGTACGCCGTGAGGTGCCATCGCTCTGGCTGAAGAGAGGATATTACCGTCACCGCCAACGGCGATCAGCAGATCACAATGGCCTCCCAGCATTTCCAGACTGACTTGCCTACGCCCATTACTGCCGAGCATGCCAGCTGACAATTCCTCAAAAATGACGTCGAGCCCCTCCGAAAGCAGAAACTGTTCTACCCTCAGGAGTGATTCGCGAACCTGCTCATTGTCTACCCGGGCTACCAGGGCAATACATTTGAATGCTGTCATAGGAGCGTCATTCTGAACGAAGTGAAGAGTTTCGTCACGATATCATGAGGTCGTCATTTTGAACGAAGTAAAGAGTTTCGTCACGAGATCCTTCGCTACGCTCAGGATGACCTAGAGGCGCTGTCATTCTGACCGAAGTATGGAAGTTCATCACGAGATCATGAGGTAGTCATTCTGAACGAAGTGAAGAATCTCGTCACGAGATCCTTCGGCTATGCCTCAGGATGACCTGAGGTATGCCGTCATTCTGAGCTACCGGGGTCGCGCACGACCGAAGAATCTCGACAAGATTTATTTGATTTTCCATAGTAATTATTCCCGGACCGAATGATTTGCCCCTTGATAAACCCATAAAAGCGCGCAAAATTCGTCATCCCAATGGGGACATGTCATGAATTCCAGGATCAACAGCCGCTACGCGAAAGAACTCGCTGAGGAAAGCAACATTGCTGAGATCGCCTCCGCAGGCTCCCTGTGGCAGGCGATTCGTAACGAAGTGCAACTTCGAGCCGATTTCGAGCCAATCATGTCGACCTTCTTCCAGTCGACCATTATCAACCACGATACGTTCGAGGGCGCCCTTAGCTTTCTATTAGCCGGTAAGCTTGATTCGCCTGTCGTTTCCTCTATGGCAATCAGAGAGATCATCGAAGAAGCCTATGATCAGGAACCTTCGATCATCCGCGCCGCTGAAATCGATATCAAAGCGATACGCAGCCGAGACCCGGCGTGCAACAGCTATTCGACACCCCTGCTTTTTTATAAAGGCTTTCACGCCCTGCAAAGCTACCGGGTTGCCCACTGGCTCTGGAACAACGATCGGCACAGTCTGTCATTCTTCTTCCAGAATCAGATGAGCGCCATCTTCGGAGTCGACATTCACCCGGCTGCACGCATCGGCTGCGGCATCATGTTCGACCACGCTACCAGCATCGTGATTGGTGAGACGGCTGTCGTAGAAGATGATGTCACCATGTTGCATGGTGTCACACTAGGCGGTACCGGCAAGGAACAGGGGGATCGTCACCCCAAGGTGCGACATGGTGTATTGATTGGCGCATCCGCCTCGGTCATCGGCAATATTGAGATCGGTGAAGGTGCGAAAGTGGGCGCCGGCAGCGTGGTCATGAAGAATGTACCACCGCATGTGACTGTGGCGGGTGTCCCGGCAGAAATCATCGGGCGACCCATGGGTGAATCACCCGCCGAGGATGTCGACCAGTCCTTCTAACAGCCGCGTCATCCTGACCGAGTGAAGGGTCTCGAGATACTTCACCCTTCGGGTTCAGCATGACAACATCAATGTCATCCTAAAGAAGCGAAGGATAACGGCTAGCTACCTGGCGCCGCCAAAGGTGAATAAAAAATCACGTGCTTCTGCCCTGCAGTTAACGGTCCACGCTCAATCAAAGCGCTCTTAAACCAGAACATGGGGTTATCGGCATCAGGGCATTCGGCCGCATCGGCAACACCATCATCATCCAAATCATCGACATCAGGATCACAGTTCGGTGTATCGTCGATCACATCATTGAAAGAAAACCTTGCTTCCGTCGTGTGATAAAGCCCCAGAAAATGATTCATTTCATGAAACGTTGTTTCAGCATTTTGGTTGGCATAGAAATCGACATCGAAGCCAAGATTCGCCGTGGCGTCAATCAGAACTCCATTATGGCCACTCACCGCACCCAGGCTGCCAGGGATGCCCGGTGATATACCTGCCAGACTCTCACTGTCGGTAAACCCCTCAACAAAAAAGAGATTAACGCTGTTTGCCGCACCTTCATTGACCAGCGAACTCGTCGTCTGATTGAGGAAACTCGTGCTCACAATGTCGAAACTGGCATTCGAGAGAACGACAACGGGTTCGATATCAAGGGTAATCTCGCTTTCTACTGCTATCTCGCTTAACCGGGTGAGCACAGCCTCAACATCACTGGTCGTCGCGCTGTCCGATGTGAGATATGACCTCAGATTCAGGACCGCTGGCTCTACTGAAGCTGGATCGGGCGTCGGCCCCGTTCGAATCGTTGCAGTAAGTGTTAGTGAGCTGAAATCGATATCATCCAGCGATGATGCAAGCGTCCCTAACCGAAAGGTCCAGGTACCTGACTCGGCCGCATAGGCTGGCGACCGCGGCACAAGACTCGTGCAGTTACCATCAAAACAGAAATGCACCTCTCTTTGGTAGGTCGTAAACGACCCGGAAGGCGGCACAACTTCGCTGATAAAGAGTCCACCTTCGTCAATGTTGGCATCACCCCCCCGTAAACTCAGTAGCACCGACACGATGTTCGGCGACACATCAAAGGATTGCTCAGCCGAACTCAAGACGGCAGCACCCAACTCAGAATCATTGGCTGACGCATAGCCCGATTGCGGCAGACTCAAGGGTAGAACCTCGAGCATCGTCGCCGTTACCGCTTCAACGGTGATGGTCACGCTGACCGTATTGCTGGCTGCACCGCGCGAGTCTATGGCCCGATAGTCAAAACTGATATCACCAACAAAATCGGGCGGCGGTGTATAGGTGAGATCACTACCGCTACCAGAGACCACACCCGCTGACACCTCGCCTATCTCGAAGGCGGTAATGGCATCGTCAATATCGGAGTCGTTATCGGCGAGCGTCAGTTCGAGCGTGTTGTCTTCAACCAGTGTAAACGTATCTTCAACCGCTATCGGTGCATCGTTAATATCATTGATCGTGACATTAACTGTCGCGGAGAGCGACGTGCCGTCATCGCCCGTCACACCGTATCGGAACGAATCACTGCCTGAGAAATCAGCGTCGGGCGTATAAACGATCTGATCACCCGAAATCTCAACACTGCCACTTGTGGGTTGGCTACTGATCGCAACGGAAGCGCTGTCGACACGGGAATCGTTTGAGGTCACATCGATAGCCACCGACGATTCCTCATCGACACTCGCCTGATCGTTTGCTGCCGAAGAAGTAGGCTGTGCTGATGCACTGGAACCGCCCCCACCACCACCGCCACCACAGGCGGCGAGAAACAGGAGAGATAGTGCTAAGAGAAAAATATTTCGCATGACGGCTTCACATGGACGACGAGAAAGCACCAATGCTACAACGAAACCGACCTGTGGTTCATGTCCGTAGAAGAATGATTGGTGCGAGCGGAACGATCACTTTTCAGATGCATCGAAAGCCAGGGCATTGCCAGAATACAGACAAAAGTCCCGGCATTGGCAAAGATCTGCAGATTGAAATCAGTCGTCGAATGTAAGCCGATAGAGACCATCGCCATCGTCACAGAAAAGCCCATGGCCCGATAGAATCGGTTGTGGCGCTTTAGCTGAACCCGTATCGCCATATAAAGTGACAAACAGAACAACATCACCAGCGGCAAGGTACCGACAATACCCAGTTCTATCGGGAACTCCAACAGGTCGGCATGGGCATGGTCGTAAAACAACGATATCTGGTCATCCCGTACTTGAGGGAAAACCGAATAAAACGCACCGAGACCATGCCCCAACCAGGGTGCCATGGGCAGCAGGCCAAGTCCTAATATTACTGCAGTTATACGCTGCTCTTCCTGCAAATTGGTATTCTCAAGACGCTGTTGTAGTTCTTCGATGCCAAAAAAAGTCCCCAGCAAAAAAATATCAATAATCAGGATAGACACAAACAATGCCACCACCCCTGGCTGCGAGCGTCTGAACACAAAGAGGCCAATGATCCCGGCCACACCCATGCCAACAAAAAACGCGGTGTTGCCCATTCGAGATCGCGTTAAAATCAAACCGATCACCATCAATACCAGGCAGATACGTACCCGCGCTTTCTCACCCAGCAATGTATCCGTCCAACCACGAAAGAACTGCCGCCAGGTGCGTGAGCGCCCTTCTCCCAGATTCGCAATCATCAACCCGAGGCCCAGGGCAAGCGTCATCTCAAGATAGCCCGCCAGATGATTCCTGTTGATGAAGGTACCGGTTGCGACTCCCCGGTAGGCGACTTTTTCGTGGCTCCAGATATAGTCAGTGCCAGTGACCGTCATCAAAGTGCCGTACACCGCCTGAAAAGTCCCTGCCACCAGAAGCACCCGCACCAGCAGCTTAAAGCGGCCTTCCGAATTAATCAGCAGCAGAGTCAGACAGAAAATTTGAAAAAGACACAGTGTCTTGATCAACTGGTGATTGGTCGCCTGTTGATCAGCTGAAAACTGATACCCAGGCCAGTGATGTATCACTAGCTGGCTGATCAGAAAAAAAGTGAAAATACCCAGCGGCAGCCAGGCAGCACGAAAAGATGGCGTTATGAGCAATCGATTTGTGGCGAACATCAGCAGCACTACAATCGAAAGCCCTTGCAGCGCTGCTTCACCGTACATCCAATACATCGCCTGATTGCTGCCAAAAGGCAAGGGCAGCCAAACCAGTATGGCGATCAGGGCAATAACAAGAATATCCTGCTCGCGGCTACGGGTCACATCATCACATCAAATCTAAGATGCGGTTACAATGCAGTGTGATTCAACCGTTGTAAAGCAGAGCCAGTCATTTGAAGCCACCTTTCACTATCATGAAACCGATCGCCGTTCTGTTGGCTCTTCCACTATTCTATGTCGCCTGGCTCGCCATCAACTGGGGTATTGCAGATCGCTATGCCTACGATGCCCGTCAACTGGAAAAGCAATGGAAGAAAAACGACAACTTTTCACAAGCAGTACTACAGGAAGCGATCACTGGCACTAAATCAGCCGTGAAACGGGCACCGGATCATCCAGAGTACCGGGACCAACTCGCGAGGTTGCTCATTCTGCAATTGCTGATGGACCGAAAACCCAGCGTGGGAGAAGAAGCCAAAGAACACCTTCTCCACTCACGAAAAATAAGACCCTACTGGGGAAGTAACTGGGCTTCTCATGCAGAACTCAAACACTACCTTAGAGAGATTGACGATGATCTATTCCAGGCCATCGAAAAGGCGACTCGCCATGGCCCTTGGGAAGCGGCAGTTCTGCAAGCCATCACCCGTGTCGGTGTAGCCAATTACAGCAGCCTCCCTGTATCTACCCAAGGCACAGTTATCGCGAACATTGATCGAGGTTTAAAAAGCCCTGTGCCTTCCATGCCCGCAAGAATCCTTGTGGTCATGGAACAGGAATACAAAGGCTGGACACTGGAATTCACAAGTGCCCTGGCTGAAATGCTGACAACTGGTAATTGGGTTCGACGTTCCTATGCAGTCAACATCAAACTGTCGTACCGCCTCTGGCCTCTTTTGACTCAGGCTCAAAGGAAATTGATAGTCACACAAACGGTAACAGCCATTGTAGATAGCAATGGAACTGGGTTACTAAACCTGACTAAGCGCGCAGGTAAACTCACCATGATCTGCCCAAGACTGCCAAGAGAAGATCGATTTAGGCGCATCTGCAGAAAAGCACTATAGCCATATACAAAAAAGCCCGGTTTGACCGGGCTTCATTTGTTTTCAGCCGAACATCTCGGCCAGCTAGCCGGTTAAGTACCCGCAACACTGGCGATCGCATCATCAATGGCATCGTTGATATTGTCGAGGTCCGCTTCATCCGTAAGCTCTTCAACAATATCATTGAGAATCGCATTGTTCGCAACATCAGCCTGAGCATCTTCAAGCTTCGTATCTAAGTCGGCCAACAAAAATTCAGCGTTGGCTGTAACGGTGTTTACGATACTAGCCTGATCAGCAAGATCATCGTCGGTTCTATCAATCACTGCTTCAATAGCAGCAATAGCAAGCGTAAGACCTTGGTCAGCGTCGTTCGCGGCGTACCACACTTGTTCGCCCTCACCGGCCAGAAACAAAGCAGTTTCGGCTGAATTTCTTACAGTTATCACAGTATCCCGTCTGGCTTTAAGATCTACCAGCAACGCTCGAAGATCAGCACCGGTCGCCGTCGCCAGATTCAGGCTGGTTGCACCTTCGATGACACCGGAGGTCGCCCCCTGTTCAAGTGCCGCGAGAGCAGACTCAACTGCCGTAACTTCGGCATCAATCGTCGCCCCCTCCTCAATGGCAGCGTCAAGTTCCGCTTGTGCAGCCACCTTTGCCGCTTCAGCCTCTTCCGCACTGGCGAAACC
>JABHYO010000070.1 GCA_018656865.1 Gammaproteobacteria bacterium
CTTGGCAGGATTATTCGAAATCTCATCAGCAATGCGATCAAGTACACCAACGAAGGTAAGGTCCTGATTGGATGCCGCAGGCAGCACGACAAAATCTGTATCCAGATCTGGGATACCGGCATGGGGATTTCCAGCAACGATGTGGAGGCGATTTTCGAAGAATTCACCAGAACGAATACAACCAATGTAACGGGCTCAGGTCTTGGGTTGTCAATCGCCCGCGGGTTTAGCCAGATACTGGGGCATGATTTGAAGGTGTCATCTTCACCAGGCAAGGGTTCCTGTTTTTCAGTGACCCTGGACCGAGTTACAGCGGCCACAATGGCCAGCGTTCAGCAACCGGTGAAGGCAACCATGGAATTGGACGAACTGGAAGATCTCACAGTCGTGTTCATCGACGATGACCCAACTGTACGCAGCGCAATGAGAGACCTTCTTACCGACTGGGGGTGCAGGGTTTCTGCCGTTGCTGGTCGAGTGGAGGCAATGGCCACCATTGAAGAGCTGGATTGTCCGCCGGATCTGATCCTATGTGACTATCATCTTCACGGTGAAAGTGGCCTGGATGTACTGACGGCGCTTCACAGCACCATCGGTTACACCGTGCCCGGAATCATCATCACAGCCGACAAGAACCTTGTAACAACCAGTCTGTCGGGACTGGCCAGTACCGAAATCCTGTATAAACCGGTAGATGCGACGGTGTTGCGCCATACTATTGTTAACCTGCTGGCAAGCTACGCCGAGGAAGCCTGAAGCCTGCCGCTATTGCGACTATGCGATTATCCCTTTCTCTTTTGCCACCTGGCTCAGCTGTGTTCTGTTGCTGACGCCCAGTGCCTTGAAGAGAGCTTTGAGGTGTACCTTTATCGTATGTTCGGTCAGGAACAGGGTGTTCGCAATCTGCTTGTTTGAAAAACCTTTGGCCACATATTCCAGCACTTCAAATTGGCGTTTAGTGATGCCGTGCGAAGTAATGTTGCCCGGCAAGGTGGGAAAGCTTGATTGCGATTGTTCGATCCTCTGTATCTTGTCAACAATGTCATCGGGCAAAAATAAACCACCCTCTAGTACGACGCTGAGACCTCGCTGAATTTCTACCCGATCATAAGCTTTCGGTATAAAGCCGCGAGCCCCCTGGTCGAGGGCTGACTTAATCTGATCAATACTTTCAGTCGCCGAAATCACGACCACAGGTATCTCAGGGCAACGTCGGGACAGTGATTTAAGCAGACTGACACCATCAATCCCCGGCAGATTCAGATCAACGACAAAGAGATCAAAGGCTGTATCATTTCCCAGAATGTCCAATGCTACTTCCGCGCTCAAGGCTACTACGCAGCTAAGCCCATCTTGCAGGTCTTCCAGCGCTGATCTCAGACCATCAGCAAAAAGCTGGTGATCGTCAGTAATTAGGATTCGCATCTCTGACCTATCCTGAACTTCTGGTCACTAACCTTCCATCCGCCGGATGATGCTGCCAATTCACTCATCCTCTCATACCAGCACTCTGCCGATACTGCCGTCCTAAACTGTCCGTCCGGCCCGATCACCCTCGCGGAAGGCCATCATCGCATCACGTGGCGCAACGGCATCACCAACCAGGGTAGTCGGGGCGTGTCGACTGCAGACCTGGTACAGCTCATCCCTGGGTTTCGGTGAGGTAGCGGCGACGACAAAATCAAAAAACTCCTCGATCTGTTCGCCTGAGATCCGATTAAGCAGGTGACCACGACCCTGACTGATCTCGGTGAGGACAGTGGATGGCAACAGTTGGACACCGTATTTGGGTATCACCAGCCGGTTGAAGTCATCGATGTGAGAGATTCCCAGATTTCGACCAAAAACCGGTCCTGGTATCGCCAGTGTGACCTTGCTGCCGCGCTGGGCCAGGGATTCCAGAACCAACCCCGTCTCATGGTTGCCACGCAGGTCGATCATCAAACACCGGGTATTTTCAAGTTCAAACCTTGTACCCTCAATCTCACCCATGGCTGCCGAATCCGATGACAAAATCTGCACTGATCCATCCGTGGGTACGTCGAGATCATTTTCCGTGTAGGCGCCTGTCGCGAGAATAATCGCTTCCGGCTTAAACTGTTTGACGTAGGCTTCATCCACCTTAGTCTGCATCACAATATTCACATCCAGGTCGGCCAACTCCTGCTCTACCCAGGCCGTGGCACTAAGCAGATTGGTGGAATCCCCGGCAGTTTCTACGAGATTCAGGCGCCCACCCAACCTTGTACCGGCTTCTACCAGCGTTACTGAATGTCCTCGACGCGCGGCAATCTCAGCCGCCTTCATACCCGCCGGTCCGCCGCCGATAACAAGCACTTTCTTGACATTGACGATGGGGATGTCGAGTGCCTTGAAACGATTTTCCTCTCCAACCTCGGGGTTTTGAAAACAGGTGATGGGATAGGATGCACGTTCAAAACAGCCCTGATTGGATCCAGTACAGGTGCGCAGGCGATGTGCCTGACCACTAGCCACTTTCTTTACCAAATCCGGATCCGCGATCTGAGCCCGCGTCATCCCGACCATATCGCAATCACCGTCCTGCAGCGCCTGTTCTGCGAGATCCGGTGTAGGTATTTTACCAACGCCGATGAGCGGCACCCTGGCGCCAATCGCATCACGCAGATTTCGTGTCAACGGGAGGTATTCACCAAATTTGTGACGGAAGGTGCCGATAGCTCTGGCGTAATGCAGGCCACCTGCTCCTTCTGAATGGTTAAGATAATTGAACATTCCGGTATCGATCACCGTCGAAGCAATTTCACACAATCGCTCGTGGCCCAGGCCACCGGCTTCGGATTTGATAAAGTCGTCACCGGAAATGCGAAACCCCAATAGCTTGTCTGGACCAATAGCCTCTCGGACCCTTTTTGCCAGCGTCTTCACAAAATACAAATCTTCGCCCCACTTGTCGTCGCGCTTATTAGCGTACGGGCTGAACGACTGCTGGATCAGGTACCCGTGAGTACCGTGGAGTTCCACACCATCCATGCCGTTTTCGGTCGCGACTTTGGCGGTAAACGCAAAGGCATCTATGACTTCTTCAATCTCGGCATCGGTCATCTTGTGAGTGACTTCGCCTTCAAGGGTGGTGGTTCCGGAAAAACTCCACAACGGGTGATAATCGTCCCGCTGATCCGACTTTCCCTGCGCACCGAAGTGAAACAGCTGCGAAACACACTTGGCGCCGTGCCGATGCAGGCGCGTGGAAACCTGTGCAAACTTTGGCGCCATGGTCTCGGCGTCAAACACATAGTGATTCGGTATCTGGCTCGACGCATGGACATGCATCGCCGTTAGTATGATCAGACCTGTACCGCCCTCGGCGCGTCGTTCCAGGTACGCCATGTAGCGCTCACCATCCGAAATGGGATTGAAAAACTCGAGTGATGCCGCGTGTGCGGTGGATACGACCCGGTTCTTGAGCTCGATGGGACCAACTTCTATGGGGCTGAGTAGTTTCATCTGTACCTCAAAGATCAGTTCTCTACCCTGGCAGCATATCACCAATTTCAGCGTTGTGAGCTCTCACGCGCGGCACCACGGCACAGCATCTGATTGCTGGTGCCGTCAGGTGGATTGAGGAAGTCGTATCAGACACCAAACCTCAGGCTATGCAGAAAGGTTAGAGCCTTGGGCGAGGTGTGGCCTATGCTACCGCAAGAAAAGGCTGCATTTTCTTAAATGCCTTCGATTCGATCTGTCGAATTCGCTCCAGAGAAACACCATACTTTTCGGCAAGCATCTTCAGGCTGATCTTCTCATCCTGCAACCATCTGGACTCAACGATGTCCCGTGTTCTTTCATCAAGTGAGGACAGCGCCTTCGTCATACCTTCATGGCGTGCTTCCCGAAGCTCTTCCTCCGCCGCAAGTTGAGAGGGATCCTCCACTTCGCCATGGGTTAGATAGCCAGCGGGACTTGAGACAAAGTCTTCGTCTTCTACAACAACCGGTTCAAAACTCTCATCCAGGTTGGCAAGCCGTGATTCCATCTCCAGCACTTCTTCGGGTTTAACACCAAGATCAGTGGCGACCTGGCCGACCTCTTCTGCGCTGAACCAACCAAGTCGTTGCTTCGACTTTCGCAGATTAAAGAACAGTTTTCGCTGTGCCTTGGTTGTGGCGACTTTGACGATCTTCCAGTTCTTCAGAATATATTCATGGATTTCCGCCTTGATCCAGTGAACGGCGAACGAAACCAGGCGCACACCATGGCTCAAATCAAATTTCTTGACAGATTTCATGAGGCCGACATTGCCCTGCTGAATCAAATCCTCCAGCGGCAAACCATATCCCCCGTAACCACGGGCAACGTAGACAACGTATCGGAGATTCGACAATACCAGTTGCCTCGCTGCTTCCAGATCTTCGTTATCCTGAAATCTCTGGAAAAGCTCAATCTCTTCATCGGCAGTCAGTACAGGAATCTGCTGAATCGAATCGAGATAGCTTTGATGCGAACCGGTAGCAATTACCGGAAGCCGACTTGTCTGAGCCAGGGCTGTCATCAATGAAACCTCCTTTTCCTTTTGGTTACAGTAAGTTAGAACACAAATGTGGCCTATGGTTCCATGTAGATTGGGGCTAATTTCAGCATTTCAAGAGGCACCTGATCTGGATCATGATCCTGACCGAAGCGGGCTAGCAACATCGCGCCTCCGTACCAGCCCGTAGGACATTGCGGGTAAGCTCGGAATTCATTACCCTCATTGAAAGCACAAAAAATCCATGACCAACGACCTAAAAGATCTCAGCCTGATTCTTGATTCAAAAGTACCGATTCTGGCAATCGAGTCTTTTGAGGAACCGCGCGTCATTGAAATGGTGACGGGGCTGGCTGTGAAAAGAACGCTGCCGCTATTCACCTGGTCGATAACCGAAGGACTGAACCGACTAGGGTTTGGTGAACGTCCCGAAACTTTGGAGTCACCCGATGCTGAGCATGTGCTGCGAACCATCAAAGATACTAACGTACCCGGGATCTACATCCTCTGCGACTTCCACCCTTACCTGAAGGACGAACCAATAAACATTCGTCTTCTGCGTGAGATTGCCATGCGCCACCACAACCTCGGTCACACCGTGGTTTTGCTCAGTCACTCCATTGATCCGCCAGCCGAGATCAAGCGCTATACGGCCCGATTTGAACTTTCCATGCCGACAGAAGAGCAACTGATGCATCTTGTACGCGAGGAGGCCAACAACTGGTCCAGGTCAAAGAGTGGGCGTCCTGTCCGTAGCGCCTCAGATACCTTTAAAAAGTTGGTTCAAAATCTGAAAGGTCTGCCAATTCAGGATGCCAGGCAGCTCGTACGCGGAGCCATCTTTGACGATGGCGTGATCGACGAAACAGACATTCCCGAGCTGAACAAAGCCAAATTCGCCCTGATGGATATGGAAGGTGTGCTCAGTTTTCAATACGACACGGCAAAGTTTACCGATGTCGGCGGTCTCCTACGCCTGAAGGAATGGCTGGAGAAGCGAGAAGATAGCTTCCGGGACTCCGAAATCGGAACACTGGATGCACCCAAGGGGATTATGCTTCTCGGTGTCCAGGGCAGTGGTAAAAGCCTTGCGGCAAAGGCCGTTGCAGGATTGTGGTCACTGCCTTTACTGCGGCTGGATTTCGGCGCCCTCTACAACAAATTTTATGGGGAAACGGAGCGTAATCTGCGAGATGCACTGAAACTTGCTGACATGATGTCGCCCTGTGTGCTCTGGCTGGATGAAATCGAGAAGGGGATTTCAACGGATCAAAACGATTCTGGTATCTCTTCACGCGTTCTGGGTACTCTGCTCACATGGATGTCCGAACGCGAGAGCAAGGCCTTTATCGTAGCAACTTCCAACGATATTTCACGGTTGCCACCAGAACTGGTACGCAAAGGCAGGCTCGATGAAATATTTTTTGTTGACCTGCCAAATCCAAAAGTTCGCGCCGACATCTTCCAGATTCATCTGGAAAAACGCGCGCAGGACCCATCACACTTTGATCTCGGGACACTCGCTGATATTTCGGATGGCTTTTCCGGCGCAGAAATAGAACAGGCAGTGGTCAGTGCACTCTACAGCGTCGCCGCAAGCGATGCAGAGCTTTCCATGGAAGCCTTGAGTTCCACGATACACGAAACCAATCCGCTATCTGTCGTCATGGAAGAGAAAATCAATCAGCTCCGAAGCTGGGCCGAAGAGCGGTGCGTTTTCGCAGACGAATCATGAAAGTAGCAGCCATAGACTGGGAAAACTGGGAACCGGAAGAAGTGGCCACCCTTCTTTTTGTCGTCAGGGATGGTCGAGTTCTGTTGATTCGAAAAAAGCGTGGTCTAGGCGCAGGGAAAATCAACGGTCCTGGCGGTCGCCTCGAAGCAAATGAGACTCCCATGCAGTGCGCCATCCGTGAAACAAACGAGGAACTGTTGATCAACCCTCTTAACGTCACAGCCGCAGGTGAGCTCTTTTTCCACGCCGAAGACATGCCTCGCATCCACGGTTATGTCTTTGTTGCATCGGACTACGAAGGCACACCTACGGAAACGGACGAGGCCATCCCCCACTGGTTCGAGATTGATCAGATTCCGTATGAAGAAATGTGGGACGACGACCGTCTGTGGCTGCACCGGGTGCTGCTGGGTGACTCGGTCCGCGGTTACTTCACCTTTATTGAAGAGACGATGTTGGATCATAAGGTGACTTTTTTCTAAGATTCGTGTTTTATTCACCCTACATCGTTCTGGCGGTTTGAAATGTACGAAATTCCTAAAATCAGCGTACCAGTGGAAATTTTACTGGTCGATAGCGAAACTATTTCCGGCAAAATGTTTGTCACCGAAGATCTGGTATCGGCCGGGGGCAACCCACTTATCGAAGAATTCCTGAACGATGACCCCGACCAGTTTTTCCCGTTTGAATCCGATGCAGGCGCTTATCGGCTGATCAACAAACGGCAGATCGCCTATATCAGGACCGACCAGGACGACAGTGAAATAAAAGAACAAACACCTATTAAGCCAAGAAATCTCGTAGCTCACTTTACCAATGATCGAACGATCTACGGCATGGTTTACCCCACCCTCGCCGAGGAGTCCCGGGTTTCAGACATTATCAACCAGGAAGAAGACTTCATTTCCATCTATCAGAACAGCCAGAAAATCATCGTCAATAGAAGCCACATCATCTACGTCAACGCGAACTAAGGGAGGCCTCATGGCCAATCTAGAAGTCCATCAATTTCCCTGTCTTTCCGATAACTACGGCTATCTCATTCACGACCCCGACGCAGGTGTTACCGCTGCCATCGACACGCCGGAGGTGGCACCCATCAGTGACGCACTCGAAGAAAAAGGCTGGCAGCTAACGCACATCTTCAATACCCATCATCATTTCGACCATTCCGGTGGCAATGAAGAACTTAAAGCAAAGTGGAGTTGTACGATTGTGGGGTCCCGCGACGATGCAGGACGGATACCTGGTATCGATGTACTCGTCGGTGATGGCGATACCTATCAGTTCGGTAGTCATGAGGTTCAGGTTTTTGACGTATCAGGGCATACCATCGGCCACATTGCATTTTACTTTGCTGAAGCGAACAAGCTCTTCTCCGGTGATGCCCTATTTGCCCTGGGTTGCGGTCGATTGTTTGAGGGATCAGCCGATCAGATGTGGACCAGTCTGCAAAAGCTGGCAGCTCTCCCGGATGACACCGGTGTCTACTGCGCCCATGAGTACACTCAGGCCAACGCAGCCTTCGCTCTGTCAGTAGAACCTCAGAATGACGACCTGCAGCAGCGTTCGAAAAAAATCGATGCACTGAGAGCTGACAACAAACCGACTGTGCCTTCAAGCATCGGTCTCGAAAAGGCAACCAACCCTTTCCTGAGACCCATGAGCCCTGACCTGCAGAGCAATCTCAATATGACCGGTGCAGACCTCGTCGAGGTATTCGCCGAAACCAGACGGCGCAAGGATAACTTCTAGCTTCTAGCTTCTAGCTTCTAAATAATATCGCTCGGGACGGGTTTTCGACTTACTAACCCATCCCGAGAGAGTTAGCTATCGCGAGTAGCGGACCTCAAATGCGTAGGTCTTTGGTGCACCCCAACCCTGGAAGCCTGCAGAAGCATTACCCAGAAACAATGCCTGTTCCTTGAATTCTGTATCTGACAGGTTTTTCCCGTAGAGCGAGAAGCTCAGTTGATCACCATTGTTCATATCCAGGGAATATCCGATCCGGGCATCCCATTGGCCGTAGTCACCTTCAAACAACTCATTGTCCGGACCTGCTCCCGTATTGACGAGCAGAAAGTCACCAACTTTCTTATAGCCTGTATTGACTGAAAGGATGCCAGGACCAACTTCACCCGTATAGGCTAAGGTCAACGACCAGCTAGTGTCAGGTTGTCTTGAACTTCCTTCACCACCCAGAGTTCGAATAGTTCCCAGTGGATCACCAGACAATACGCATCCATCAATCACATCACACGGCAAGGAAAATTCATCAGAATCCGTATCAAGCGTGCCAAGGTTTGCAATCAGGCTGAAGTTTTCATTGATATTCCAGGCAGTTTCGACTTCCCAGCCTTTTGAATCACTGGCGCCTCCATTGTTAATAATGGTGTTGGTACCGGGAATCTCACCGGCTGGCAATGTGATAATCGAGGTGAACTGTCCGCCTTCACGTTCAAGCTCGTAGTAAGCGACGTTGAATCGGAGTGCGCCATCGAGCCAGTCCGATTTGATGCCAATTTCTATCTGTTCTGCGGACTCGGGCTTATACGGCGCAGTGCTGGCATTGACAGAACGAATACTGAAGCCGCCAGAGCGAAAGCCCTCACTGTAGCTGGCATAGGCACGCACATTAGGTCTGAATAACCAGTTAGCAGATGCCGTTGTGATCGTATCCTGCCAGTCATCCGAGACCGTGTAGTTATTGCCAGGCGTTTGCGGCCTGCTGCTGAAGTCATGTGATGGCTCGCCCGGCAGATCAAATGTGCCATCCTGATGGTCAATGTACCTATTCCTGCCATCCTTTTCTTCATCGATTCGCCTTACACCCACCAGAAACTCAAGTGTCTCAGTCGGACGCCAGGTTAATGACGCAAAATAAGCAACAGACTCAACCTCTTCCCCTGCATACTGGGTGCTGCGCTGATTCGGGAACTGACAGAATGCATCCCCTATCACCGGATTGGCTCTCAATCCCAACCCCGGTATTACCGCACACGGTACTCCGGCGGGTAAACCCAGAACAACAGCGGGTAGCTGGATAATGTTGTTGGTTAGCTGAAGGTAGTCGAGCTCTGAATCGAAATAGCTGTACCCCACCATGAAATCCAGATTTTCAGTGATGGAGCCATTCAAACGCAATTCCTGCGAGAAATAGTCAAAATCCTGATTTCGCTGAGGGTGTAGCTGAACAATCGGCCAGTTGGAACTGCCAACAAACGCACCATCGAAGTCTGAAGGAGTTTTATCTGTACCGGAGTTGTCGGCTGTGATCGAAGTCAGCGTCAAATTTTCATTGATGTCCCAGGTTACGCGAAGCGCAAATTGATCAACGTCGTAGCTGGTTGGCGTCTCTCTATCGGCGAGAGTTTCGAATCGATTGTCACCGTCGAACAACGCATCTTGTGGCGTGATTTCAGTTTCATCGTCGATTCGATCGTAGGTCAAAATGGCATCGAAGCTGTCGTTGGGTGCCCAACGCAGTGCAATGGTTTGCGAGGCGAAATCAATATCACCCTGTTCACCACCGATTGTCAGATTGTCGTAGAAACCGTCCTGTTTTCGAGTAATAGCGCCGATTTTCAATGCCAGCTTGTCATCAATCAGCGGAATATTGACACGCGCCTTAATAGTTTTCGCGTTGTAGTTCCCAACAATCACACTGGTATTAAATCCGAAATCGTTAAACTGCGGCTTTACACGATTAACGACGATA
This sequence comes from Gammaproteobacteria bacterium, assembly GCA_018656865.1. Lineage (GTDB taxonomy): Bacteria > Pseudomonadota > Gammaproteobacteria > Pseudomonadales > Azotimanducaceae > UBA9659. The sequence continues at coordinate 9,961 of JABHYO010000070.1, forward strand.
TTACCGCCGATGGTGTTTCGCCCAAATAGCACACCCTGTGGGCCACGGTTTATTTCCATGCTCTCAATGTCGAATACGTCAATCAGGGCTCCGGTGCTGGATCCCATCTGAACATCATCGACGATGACAGCAACCTGCGGACTTTGTGTCTTTTCACTAGAGGCATAACCAACACCCCGGATGTAGATCGCGCTGTTACCCGGACCGGCTGCATTCATCCCAATATAAACATTGGGCGCGAGACCATCGAAGTCACGCAAGGTTGCAGGCTTTAGTTGTTCGATTTTTTCTTCACCGAAAACTGTGACGGATAACGGTACATCCTGGACCGATTCATTTTTACGACGTGAGGTAACGACAATCTCCTCAATCGCACGGCTCTCTTCCGCCACGGCCAATAACGGCAGCGATGCCGGTACCATGACAACTGCAGCACTTAGTGCCGCTATTTTGTAGTTCATATTTCACTTCCCCAGATATTCGAATTCAGCCCTCACCGGCTAAGACTACTTAATCGTGCAAATTAAGCAACTGTGTTTGTTTTATAGACCTCTGGAGCAGGAGTCAAAAGAAATCCGGTATTGTCCATATGGGGAAAAGTGAACAATTCCTCAATGCCACCGCTGTCACTCAAATACCTCAGCCCAGAAGTTCTCGATCGCCTGGGTCGAACGCCTGTCAGCAACCGGATTGTAGACTGCACCAAACGCCGGATCATTGGCCGAGGGGTTGGTGAAAGCATGCATGGTGCCGCCATAGGCATGCATCTGCCAGTCCGCACCAGCAGCAGTCATTTCATTCTCAAAGTCCAGAACCTGTTCCGGCGGAACCATCGGGTCATCCTGACCATGCAGGCAAAGAATCCTTGCCGTAACCGTCTCGTTTGGCACATCTCCCGGCGAGAATATTCCGTGTATAGAAATGACTCCCCCGACATCGCCTCCTGCTCTCGCCAGCTCAAGCACACACATACCACCAAAGCAGTAGCCCATGGCACCGACCCTGCTGTTATCGGTAACATCCAGCCCCCTGACGGTATCAAGCGCAGCGTTCATCCGGGCGCGTAGTGCGGCCCGATCTCCAGCCAATGGATTCATCAGTGTTGAATTCCCCTCAACATCACCGTCAGATCCGTAGACACCTTTACCGTACATATCGAGGGCAAAACCCACATAGCCCAGTTTTGCCATCTCGTCCGCCTTGCTCGTGGCAAAGTCCCTTCGTCCGGTCCAGTCATGGGCGATCATTACCGCTGGCCGGGGTCCCGACATACTGTCGTCCCAGGCCACATAAGCCTCAAGCACCGTATCACCGTCACTATAGTCAACCTTTTCAGTGTGCACGATTGATTCCTCTTTGTTTCAGATGTCAGCCAGCTCTCGCATGGCGATATTCGTTGTGAAAAAGATCTGCCCTGTCATGTTTCCATAAAAGGAAGTATTTTTTAGCTTGTCCATTACAGGTCCTTTGACCTCAGCAAGGTGCAGGGTAGCGCCGGTTTCCTGCAGATTCTCTGACAGAGCTTCCAGCATCTCAAGACCACTGATATCGATAAAATTGGTGGCCGTGCAAATCAGCAGGACATGTTCGATTTCGTGTGAATCCGCCAGCTGGTTCAAAATGAAAGCCTCGATGTGACGAGTATTAACGAAGTAAAGACTTTCATCCACGCGAACCGCCAGTACCTTTGGTGATGTTTTGACGTCGTGACGTTCTACATTTCGGAAGTGTTCGGAGTCACCGACTCTACCAACAACCGCAATATGGGGCTTACTGCTGCTTCGAATCAGTAACAGGAAAGAAATACCGATACCCGTCAATACGCCAGTTTCAACACCGAAACTCAACACCGCCAGGAACGTACAGGTAAACGTTATGGCATCAGTAATATTGAAACTAAACATTTTTTTAACGGATTGAAAATCGATGAGCTGCCATGCCGATGTAACAATGATTGCCGACAGGACACCTTTAGGTAGCGCACTAAAGGCTGGCGCAAATACCAGGATCGTCACCATCACGAATAATGCAGTCACGAGTGACGCTACCGGAGACACAGCACCACTTGAGAAATTTACTACCGAACGGGCGAAACTGCCCGCGACCGGGAAACCACCAACGAGGGAAGAGCCGATATTGGCTGCACCGAGACCCACAAGCTCCTGATTGGCATCGATCTTGTCTCTCGACTTGCTGGCGATCGCCGTACCGATACTCGTACTTTCCATGAAAATCACCATCGCAATCAGGAAAGCCGATGGCAGCAGGTTGCCCATCGTTTCGATACTAACCAGAACAATGCTGACCTCCGGCAGTGTAGAAGGAATGTCCCCTACAACGGGTACGCCGGCCGTCTCATCGAGGTTCATGAGGCGAACGGCGAACACACCAAGTATGACCGCATACATGGGGGCGCTCTTAGCAAGACTGTCGATGACCGTTTCACTGAGCCCCGTTAGCCGAAGCAGTCCGCCGAGGTAAGATCTGCAAAAAACCAACAACACAATGGCGGCGCCGGAAATCATCAGCACATGACTGTTGGCCGATCCCGATTCAACAAAGAGATAACTGTAGACACCGACGATACTGGTATCAGCCGAGGATGACAGACCTATCAACGCAGGAAGCTGGTTACTGATAATCAGTATCGCAGCGGCAGTGATAAACCCTGTCACCACCGCATGACTCAGAAAAGAAATCACAGATCCAAAATTGATAATTCGCAAACCCACCAGTACCAGGCCGGTTACAACGCAGAGCTGAACAACCGTCTGTGTATATTCGGTGGAACCCGGCGCAGCATAAACAGAAGCTGCTTCCAACGTCATCATGCCAATAATGGCAGTCGGACCGACCGCCAGAGCCTTTGACGATCCGAACAGCGCATATCCAACGAGTGAAAACATCGCTGCATACAATCCCGATTCCGCAGGCATGCCCGCGAGAAACGCGTAAGCGATCACCTGCGGTACAGTGATGAAAAGAACAACGATACCGGCAACGACATCCGATCTGAACTGACCAGTATCGTAGTTTCTACCCCAGGTCATAACAGGTAGAAGGCCTTCCAGTGTATGAAAACTTCTGCTCAATCGATGGCTTCTTCTCGAACTAGCGGAACAGCATCGACGATTTCAGCAGCGATTTCCACACATGCCCCTGAGTTCGGGTGATAGCCGTCTTCGGCCAGATGTTCCGCATCGAACTTCATTGCGGAGTCGATCCAGACAACATTGTGCGCAAGTTCTGCGACCTGCTGTAGTGTACGGTCGAGGAGCGCTGCCCGAAGACCCAGCACCCAGCGTAGTGGTTGCGGCAGTGCGAAAAAATGCTCCATCGGCGGTACGCCCAGCAAAATGACCCTTCCTCTCCGGTTCAACAGCGATATTAATTCGACTACCTGCATCTGCCAGCGGAGCAGACTGGTTAAACGGGTAACATCGTTGACACCAATAGAAACAAGGTACAGATCACCTCTGGGTGGTGGGCTATGTCGCAGCCGAGTCAACAAGTCAGTCAGACGTTCACCATTCACACCCATAGCCGCCCAGGAGATCGGCAATTTGTGTTTCTCGTGATAGTGCCAGGCAACGCTGGCGGTCAGCGATTCCGCCATGGATCTGACACCCACGCCAGCAATTACCGAATCGCCCAGGCCAATAATTTGATGAGTTATGTCCCCATCGCCAAACTGACCTTCGTTTGGCGGCTCACCATCCGGTAAACGCAGTGCAATCTTTCTCGTTCTGAATCCCTGGGCCAACAGCACAGGAAACATCAGCAGGGAACCCGCCCAAAGCAGAGCCAGTTGTAATCGGGATCGGTGTCGAATCACATTTGTGCCATTTCTTTCCACTGACAAATTGTACGCAGGTTGGCGGTGAAAATGTCAACGCATAAGATAGCGTAGCTTGGAAGAAGGTGCTTCAGTTGCTGCCACCCTGCATCCTGCTCTGCTCTGTTCTGTTCTGACCCCAGGTCAAAATTACATAGTACTCACAACAAATTGAACGTGATTCGTTGTGTTTGGGGCACCCGATATTACAATGGAGTCAATTTTCGCCTGCCTGTGAAAGGAACATGTCCTACCTGTTTTTTGTGGTCTCTATAGAAGACGATATCGCCCAAGCGGTGCTGAGCCGTCCTGAAAAAAGACCTGGGGGTTTCGCGCCCCTGCCGCCAAACCGTCGGTCGGGCTGATATGCGAGGTCTAGTTGCTCTAGGAACGCTGCTGGTTCTCGTCAGCGGGTGTGCGACACTGAATCTCGGCGGAAGGGGTGTCAATGTCGTCGTCGAAAAACCAGTCACCCTCCACTGGGGTATCAAGAAATACAATCCGGGTCATCTTCAATACCAGCATGAAGGCATCCCCGGAAACCTTGCCACCATACCTCGCACCCTGACACCGCAGAATCGACCGCTGGCAGCTATCATCCTGGGTAGTCCGCTACCCGCAGGCGACAGGGTTACGATCCACATCCTCGGTGTTCACGAGCAGGTGAATCGCAACGGTCTTATCAGCACCATCATCGCCACGACCGATGTCGAGGCCAATTTCGAATCCCTGGAAAAGCGTTTCACTGGCGCACTAGGGGTCATCGAGGCAGGTCTTGTCCAGTTACAGGGCTCCGGTTCCAGATCACTGGGCTTCAGATCTGAAAAACAGGCACTTCAAACAATCCAGCGATACCGGAAAAGCTATCGTGCCGATGGCTGATTAAATCTTTCTGTTACGAAATAGACTGCCGCGCCCACTGCAATAACGGCAAGCCCTGCCCAGCCTTCCTCCGGTCTATTTAGAAGAATGTAGGTCAACGTCCAGGCCATCAGTCCCAAAAAGACAAGTGGCGTAACGGGATACCCCCAGGTTTTGTATGTACCCGCCGAAGTCTGCCTGCGCCGTAGAATAAAGACCCCAGCCACCGCGAAAAAAGTGTTGATACCCATCACGAAACCAGAAAACACCAGTACGGATTCGAAAGTTGACGTCAATATGAAAAACAGGGTCACCCCAGACTGAACAAAGATCGCTACCATGGGTATCCCATCACGATTCGTTTGGGACAGCACACTGAACAGACGAAAGTCCTCACCGATTACCTGCAGTACCCGTGGTCCCGCTATCACCATTGCACTCACCGTGGAAACAAGCAGTGTCGCCAATATAAATCCCATGACCATGGCGCCTGTTTCACCGAACGCGTGCTGCGCCACTATGACACCGATTTCTATCTTGCCCGCCATCGCAGACATCGGCGCCGCATATAGAAAAATGTAGTTGAGCATAAGGTAGAGGATGATTACGACTACCGTCCCCGTAAACAGAATAACCGGCATATTCCGTTGGGGTTCATCCACCTCATTAATAATATAGGTTGCCGCATTCCAACCAGTGAAGGCGTAATTCACGTAGATCAGCGAAACCGCAAAGGCACTAGACGTTAAAAGAATCCCATCGTCTCTGTCTGGCAAAAGTCTTACTACCTGCGGCTCCTGCACCGACCAGCCAACTGTCACAACGAAAAGCAGTACCAGCACAACTTTTAGCAGCGTAAAGATTGTCTGCACGCCGCCACTCGCCGCGTGAGAAAAAACGTGAGTAAATGTCAAAGCAACAACCAGGACGGATGCCATCAGCGTTGCGGAAATACCTTCGACACTGGCCTCAAGATAAGCTCCGAAGGTCATCGCTGCGAGTGCGGTAGGTGCTGCAAACCCTACCGTTGCTGAAATCCAGCCAGACACGAATCCTGCGGCAGGGTGATAGATTTCCGACAGAAAATTGTACTCGCCTCCCGATCTCGGCAGACTCGAGCCGAGCTCGGCATAGGTTAGTGCACCACAGAGTGCCGTTACACCGCCCACCAGCCAAAGCATCAGCAGCACGAAGGTCGACTGAATGTCCATCAGTTGAAAGCCAAGGCTGGTGAACACTCCGGTGCCGATCATATTAGCGACGACAATGGCTATTGCAGTACGGACTGAGTACTTTTGGCTCGACATGCTAACGCGGTAACGAAGAAAGCATGACTCTACACGACTCGCCGGTATGGTCAATCGGCCCGATAATCTTCCGCGACGAAGAACGATCGATGCCAGTACCTTTCCTGATCACTGACCCTGCATCAACTTACTGACCGGCCTGGGTTAATAAATCGCCACGAGGTAGGAGACGTATCCTCCCAGAAAAATGAAGCCCCAAACCCTGGTGATAGTTGCTCTTAGCAGCACGAACAACCAAAGCAGAATCGCACACGCAAACATGACCCAGAGATCAAAGCGCAGGAACTGAGGGTCAACTGGAATGTCGGTCAATAGCGCTGTAATACCGAGAATGGCCAATATGTTGAATAAATTACTGCCGACCACATTACCAATAGCAACATCCGAACTCTTGTGAAGCGCAGCAACGACGGTAGTACTGAGTTCCGGCAGAGATGTGCCGAGAGCGATGAGACTGAGCCCGATGACGGCTTCTGACACTCCCCAGGCAGAGGCAAGACCAACACCCCCACTGACGACCAGGTCGGCACCCAGCGGCAGAGATACCACACCCAACACGATGAACAAGGTGATCGTGCTCGGGTAGGTCGGTAACCCAAGCCCTCTATCCATCTCTTCTTCAGCATCATCAATTGGAATAAGCCCCGCCCCTCGAGTGGCAGCGATAAGAAAAAAGACAAGCATACTGACGAGTAGCGCGCCCTCAAGGAAAGAGATGGGTTCAAAGACACACAGGACGATGAGTAAAAGAGATGTACCGATCATCAGGTTGGTCTGCCTCAGCAGTCCATCCTGATTGCAGACAATCGGATAGATCAGCACCGGAACGCCTAGAACCAACAGTACATTGGCAATATTACTGCCAACTACGTTACCGACCGCGATACCGGGGTAACCTGACAGGGCTGAAAAGGTCGATACCATCAGTTCCGGGGCAGAGGTCCCCATGGCTACAACCGTCATACCGACAATGACCGGTGGAATACTGCTTTCCTTCGACAATCCAAGAGCACCTCGGACCAGCAGTTCTCCGCCCATCATCAGGTAAACAAATCCGCCAAAAAGTTTTAGAAAATCGATGAACTCAGGCATTACCGCCCTGCTGATCTTCTATGTCATCAAGAAATTCGTTCAGAGATTCTGAAAGATAGGCAATCTCATCGTCACCCTTCACTTCCGCTCGCAGCCCACTTTCCCCATGCCGCATTCTCTCAACGATCACAGCCAGTTCTTGGATTGGCCGCGCCAGGTAAAATCCAAGCAACGCTCCGCCAATAATTGCAAACGCTGACAGGGCCACCGCGATATCAAACAACGCTTCCCGGAGAACATCCGCACGCTTTTCTTCCTCACTGACATCGACCTTGACCACCAGCCCCCAACCCGGTTTTTCCAGGTAACGCGTAGCCAACCAGACCTGCTCACCCCGATAATCTGTATGCTCCTCAGCCGGGCTGACTTCAGCTGGCTCGAACACTTTGCTCATGTCTTCCGATGCTACCGCCATCACCTGTTCGCTGCTGAAACCTTCGACCTTGTACCTGAGTGAATTCAAAACCAGCAGTTTCTCCTTATCTCTCATTACGACAAGCGCCTCACCAGTTTCCTCCAGACCAGTGTAGTCTGAGGTAACGTCCACGACGTCGCTGGCATCGAATATGATTTCGATGCCACCAACTAGCACGCCATCCAGTTCAACACCTGTGATTAACGCAACACGCAGACCATCGCCAGTGAGGAATGTGCCAACATAAGAGACGTCTGAGTCGAAACTAGCCGCAGGATGCATCACTTTCGATCGACCCGCAGAGGCGATCTCTTCGCCATCAAGATCTAACACAATCAGTTTGTCGATCTTGGGAAGCGCAACGGTGATGCCCTGAATCGTCCTTTCGATAACGGTCAAAGCATCAGCGCTGTCTGTTTCGATATAGTCTCGAATGGAATGACGTAGCTGCACCCTGCTTCGAACCAGCCGAAGTTTATCTTCCCAGGATTCATAGACCTTATTCAGATCTCGCTTTTTACTCTCCGCCAGCGCATCCAATTGTCTTAGAGAGATTTCCTGCAACAGACCCGCTGATGTGTAGTATGCAAATGTGCCCAGCAACATCATGCTGATCAGTGATACAGCCACCAGGAACAGAGACAGACGGGTTCGGATATCCAAAAAAGGGGTACCAAAGGGGAAATGTCAGCGCAGTCTAACTTAACCGCAGGTTCAAGCCCAGAGAGTTACCGGCGCTGATCCGTTTTACGTCTGCACCACACCAATAAGGTTTTCCGGGTGTTTCCTGACACCTATCATGCGGAGCAATCTTATGGCGATGGTGCCTAGTACAAGACAGACTCCAATCCACATAAGAGAAAACTTCGGATCCGAAACGATACTTCCGAGTTGGTAGAGACAACTGGCGGTCACATAGGCAAGACCCGTCGTCCAGACAAACGTCAATAACATCCACTTCAGCCCGGCCTCTTTGGCAATTGCCGCGAGTACCGCAATGCAGGGTGCGTATAACAGGACAAAGACCAGGTAACAAAAAGCTGCAAATTGGGAACCAAAGAGCGCTGCCATCCTAGTCAACGTCGTCTCTTCTACACCCTGTGATTCAGCTGCAGTAGCAAGGTCGGCAGAAGAATCCAGGTGAATGCCGAGCGGATCACCAAGATTGGAGATCATATCTGCTGTATTGTCACTGATCGACAACAGCGCCCTACCTGCGGCGCTAACGAGATCAGGTGCACCGGGTTCGGCAACGATATCCTTATCCGTACTATAAAGTGCATTTAGCGTCCCAACCACAGCTTCCTTGGCAAAGAGCCCGGTAAAAAGCCCAACCGTCGCCGGCCAGTTGTCTTCCTTAATCCCAATCGGAGCAAATACCGGGGTGATCGACTTGCCAATAACCGCCAGAACAGAACTCTCACTGTCCTCATTACCGAAGGAGCCGTCTGTGCCGATAGAATTCAGAAAGCTGAGAGCCATCACGACCAGAACAATGGTCTTGCCCGCACGAAAGACAAAGCTCTTCAAACGAAACCAGGTCGTTAGAAGGATATTGCGCAGCACCGGCAAATGATAAGCGGGCATCTCTTGAAACGACGGGGTGATCTCATGATTGAATATTTGCTGGCGAAACAACCAGCCGGTCAGGACCGCCATACCGATCCCCAGCAGGTACAGACCGAAGACAATGTTCTGCCCATTCTCAGGAAATAACGCCGCGGCAAAGAGTGCATAAACCGTCAGTCTCGCACCACAGGACATAAATGGTGCCATCGAAATAGTCAGTAGCCGGTCGCTCTCCCTGCCGAGACTTCTGGCAGCCATCACCGCCGGTACATTACAACCAAAACCGACAATCAGAGGAACAAACGCATTACCGGGCAGACCGATTGCGGACATCAGTCTGTCGATGACAAATGCAGCTCGGGCCATGTAACCGGAGGACTCCAACAATGATAGACACAGGAACAGCCCGCCTATGACCGGGATGAAAGTGGCAACCAGTTGTATACCACCACC
>JABHYO010000066.1 GCA_018656865.1 Gammaproteobacteria bacterium
CGTTGATTGAGGCTATCTAATGGCTTCTCTCGCCTCGGAATAGCCAAAGATTATCGGGGCTATGTAATCAAAAACGAGTGAGTTACTCATGAAAAGGCGCCAGGACCGATCTAGAGTTGAGTTATCACACAGCCTCGGCCAGCAGCGGACATACTTGGTGGCAGCTTCAACCGAGGCTGGAACTTATCACTTCCACCAACATCAGGAGAGTCTAGTCAGACCCCTTTAAATATGCGACATTCACCTATCTTGGTATGGTTGGAGTAGAAAGGTTGGGTGGAATTCTCAAATCGGATGTTCTGATCCTAACACCGACCGCTCTCGAATATGAGGTAGTGAGATCGCGGTTAACCAATCCAAAAAAGTCTATCAACCCGCTCCCAACTTCTGCGGGAGTTTGGGCTGGATGCAACGTACTGTGCTGTTGCTCAGGAAAGGGCCAAGAGGAAACGGCTTCTGCTCTGTCAGTTTATCTAGAAAATCATCAACCCAAGATAGTTTTGTTATGCGGAATTGCCGGAGGCTTTCCTGATGAAGGTGTACACCGTGGGGATGTTGTTGTTGCACACACAATACATAGTTTTGACTACGGGAAGCTAGAAGAAGGGTTCAAACGAAGACCAGAAAACGACTACAACTTTGACCGTCAGCTGCTTTCAATAGCCGAAGTAGTTCACACCAGAGAAGGTTGGAAGAGTCGAATAAAAGAACAAGCACCGCAAGGTAAGATGTCCGCGTTGGCTGCTCACGTTGACTGCTATGTTGCTTCCTCAAATAAGGTCATAGACGACCCAGAGAATACATACTACCTAGAGGCGAAGAAGCTCTTTCCCGAGATTCACGCGGTTGAGATGGAAGCAATAGGAGCCGCTGCAAGTGTGAGGCTCGCCCAAGCTGATAGAACCTTGAAGTTACTTATGGTCAGGGGAATCTCTGACGAGGTGGGTAGCGCTGGGGGAAGCTCTGAGCGACGAAAGTGGAAGTCGTACGCCACGGATACTGCTGCCGCTTTTGTAGAAGAAATGCTCATTGAGCTTTCCGAATCTAATTACTTTCATGAAACTCAGCAGCAAAATTCCAAGTCAACAGATTCAGCACAAATTATTGAGCCACTATTTGAGGGCTTTGAAGAGACAGCACTGTCTAGTATTAGCAGATGCCTTAAGGGCCAAGGAGGTCATGGTTTATCGACGTTCAACAGAGCCCTTGATGTTGCGAGGAACGCAAGTAATGAGGCTAGTAAAGGCAGAGAAGCTAGGGCAGTCGCGGAGCGAATAGTTCCTGAACCACAACGAGTTGCCGCAGATACTTCAAAGAGAACCAGAACTAATAAAGATTGGGTCACGCTGGGAAGACTTCAGTGGAATTCCGGAGACTATTGGTCTGGTCAAATGCTTGATAGATCCGTGTCTGGCTCGGGAGTCTGCAATGTATACCCAATCAGTGATAGAGACCCCGAAGCGCAGGCGGCTGAATTCTGCGGCCGGATGTCAAATGCAAGTTACGAGCTCGGGACTTACAGATCCGCTGGCAGGCACTATTACTGCGAGTGGAGACAGGGAAAACCCGCTTTTGGTGTTATTGCAATTCTTGACCGCTGCTATGGATACGACTATTACTTCGGTGATATCGGTGAAGTGCGATATCGGGGGCGGACGCTTTGGTATCCGATAGGGTATGGAGTCGCAATCGACCTAGCGTCTAGCGGGTTGATAGTTGGGGACTTCGATAAAGGAATTCCTTCAAGCGGCGTAAGCCATTATTTTTTTTAACATTGCAGATGCCGCCCATTCTTAAACTTAGTGCGAAGGCAGCCTGACTCTAAGAACTCATAAGGTCCGCTAAGGGTCGATTGTGAGTGTTTGACTTCGAGAAGAGAACGGCCGGTTATTCTGTAAAGCGGCCACGTAAATACCGATTTAAGTGAATCCTAGCGCTACGATCTGTCACCTACCGGACTGATAGTTGTTTCAATACTTTTCCTTTACAATTTTACAATGAAGATTCTTCTTAGAACGGAGGAAGGATTCAAGCCGTCTTTTGTAAGAAATCAGTCATTTCATTTGCAGGCAATGGCTTACTAAAGAAAAAGCCTTGAATATAGTCGCAACCGTATTCTCGAAGTATCTCTACTTGTTCTTCTGTTTCAACACCTTCCGCAAGCGTCGCAAGATTCAGGCTTTGTCCCATGGCAATAATGGCACGCGTGATTTCCTGGTCGTCTTCATTTTCATGAATATCTTTAATAAAAGATCGATCAATTTTTAGTGTATTGAGAGGAAATCGTTTGAGATAAGAGAGAGAGGAATAGCCAGTCCCGAAGTCATCCATACTTATGCTGACACCGAGACGTTTCAAGTCTTCCAGCATCTCAGTATTTCGATCGAGGTCTTTCATTGCCAAACCTTCAGTGATCTCAAGAGCAAGCGTAGTCGGCAGAATCCCAGCTTCGTTCATGGCCTCTCTTACAAGCGCTGCGACATCTATCTCAAACTGTCGGGCACTAAAATTCACCGCAACCCTGAAACCATTTAGTCCCATAGAACCCCATGTGCTGACCTGATTGCAGACAGTTCTTAGAATAAGTTCCCCTAACGGCAAGATGAGACCCGTTGACTCAGCAATGGGGATGAACTCAGCTGGCGAGATCATTCCTTCTACGGGATGCGGCCACCGGACAAGAGCCTCCATACTAGCAAGTTTCCCAGATTCAACCGAGACAATGGGTTGATAGTGCACCTCAAACGCGCCTTCAACGATCGCCTGTTGCAATCCACTCTTACGATCAATGAAACGGACTGCATCTTCATACATGGCATTGTCAAAGACGACATAAGATCCCTGAGCATCCTTTTTTGCCCGATGAAGCGCAGTGTCACCATCGCGTATCATATCTTCGGCGCTGTTGTACTCCCCCTTGTTCACCGATATGCCTGCCGTTGCTGTCAGGTTGAGCGTGTTCCCATTGACAGACAACGGTTCCTGAACCGCATTTAGGATCCTTTCACAAGCCTGGATCGACCCGGTTACACCGTCCACGGGATCGAGCAAAACCGCAAAAATGTCACCACTGAATCTGGAGACTGTGTCATCCGGGCGTATCGTCTTCGCAATTCGCTTTCCGACTTCATTAATGATCATGTCGCCAACGTCATGCCCAAAGCCTTCGTTAATTACAGCAAATCCGTCGAGGTCTACGAACACAACAGCAAATAAGTTGGAACCACCGCCTCTTTTCCGACGGTTAATAGAGCTATCCAGTCGGTCGACAAACAGTGCCCTGTTGGGTAATTCCGTTAACCCATCAAAAAATGCATTGCGCTGAATGGTCTCTTCAAACCCCAACTGTTGACTGATATCTCTGAACGTAACAACCGTCAACTGCGAACCTTCGTCCAGAAAGTTTGCACTCAATTCAATTGGAACTGCACGCCCGTCCGTTCGGATCAACCGTTGCCTGATGCCTGAGAACTGCTTCCAGTAAGCAAAAGTTTCCGGATTCATAAGGTTAATCGCAGCCTGCCCCGGCTCAAAAGCTTCCAGCAACAGAATCTCCTCAAGAGATTTACCATATCCTTCATTCTGCTCCCGACCAGCGATCTTCTCTGCCATGGGATTCATGAGGAAGATTTTTCCATCGCTGTCTGCAGCGATCACTCCATCGCTCACATTTGAGAGTGTGGCATCCAGGTTCTTCTTGGTGTCTGCAAGATCGCGCTCAACTTTGTGTTTAAAAAGCGCTATCTCGATATTGATTTCGAGCTCACGATTGTCAAATGGTTTGAGCACATACCCAAACGGGGATGTGATCTTCGCTCTTTCGAGAACTTCATCATTGGAATAGGCAGTACAGAATATGATGGGTATGGACTTCGATTCATTGATCTGTGTAGCGGCTTCAATACCATCCATATCTCCACGAAGGTTGATATCCATCAAAATAAGATCTGGGAGAAGATCAAGCGCCATGTACACAGCGTCTTCCCCTCTTGCGGCTGTACCGGCTACCTCATACCCCATCCGAGACAATCGAGCCTGAATATCTCGTGCAACTAATACTTCATCTTCTACAACCAGCACGCTAGCCATTCGCCCTCCTCGGGAATCTAATTTCAAAAACGGCTCCTGCCTCGTTGTGCGCCTCAAGATTCCCTTCAAGCTGCATAGTCAGGATGGAAACTATCTCCATCCCCATTGATGCATTTTTATTTGGATCAAACCCCTCAGGAAGACCAAGACCATTGTCTGAGATCCTGAGGTCATAGTGACAGTCATTTGAAACAAACCTGATATCAATGATGCCGGTCCCTTCCTTCCCATGAAAAGCATGTTTCAATGAGTTAGAGACCAATTCGTTGATTACCAAACCACAAGGTACTGCGGTCTCCAAGTCCAGCGAAACGTTTTCCACATTAACTGCGACGTGAACCGATACCCCCGGTACTGAATAAGATCTGTTTAAACTTGTGGTCAATGTTTCTATGTACTCCTGAAAATCAATTTTCAAGAGATCTTTTGACTGATAGAGCGTTTCATGAATTAACGCCATGGACTTTATGCGCTGCTGGCTCTCGTGTAATAGGTGGGAGTACAACTCATCCTCAGCACCTTCAGCCTGTATGCTCAGCAAGCTGGAGATGACCTGCATATTATTTTTCACACGATGATGCACTTCTTTGATGAGGAGTTCTTTTTCCTGCAAAGATTCGGCGAGATGAACCTGAATCGCCTTATTCTCAGCAATTTCTTTCTGAAGTGCTTTTGTTCTTTCCTCGACGAGTTGTTCTAAGTTCTTTCTATAATCTTCCAACTCCGCCTCTGTCACCTTTCGCTCAGTGACGTCTCGAGAGATCCCGACATAGGCCATATCGTTAGTGGATGACTGTTGTACTGCGGCGATTGTTACCTCATGAGTTACCGTCGCACCATCGGTTCCGTCCAACTGCACTTCGCCATGATACCGCCCTTCATCAAGCAGAGACTCGCGAGCCGCCTCAACATCTTTTTCATCTTCAAACAGAACAGTCCATAGAGACTCGCCGATTACTTCACTGGGTGATTTGTTCAAGCCTTCGGTGATTGTGTTGTTCGCATAAAGCAACGTGCCTGATGCATCTGCGATCAGGATACAGTCACTGGCTTCTTCAAGAGATTCAATATAGAGCTGCAGCCTTTCGCTGTAGCGGCGTTCTGCTTCACGCTTGAGCCGCTCGGAATTAGATCTCCACAAGAGGTAGAAACCAAAAGCCACAGTTACCAGATAGATACAATAGGCCCACCAGGTTAACCATGGTGCTGGCTGTACAAGCAACTCAAGTGATGCACCTTCCCTATTCCAAACACCATCGTTGTTTGAACCCTGGACACGGAACACATACGCCCCGGCATCAAGGTTTGTATAGGTTACTTCTCTATCACCTTGATGGTGAACCCAGTCACGATCGAAGCCTTCCAGCTTATATCGGTATTGATTCTTCTTAGGAGCCGTGTAATCCAGTGCAGCAAACTCAAACCCCAAGACGGTATCATCAAAATCTAGTTGGATTCGCTGACCTGGAAGTATTTGGATCTTCTCGTTGAATAGCTTAAAACTAGTGATGTGCACAGGCGGGACAAACCCGTTCAGCTTGAC
The DNA here is from genome assembly GCA_018656865.1 of Gammaproteobacteria bacterium. Taxonomy (GTDB): domain Bacteria; phylum Pseudomonadota; class Gammaproteobacteria; order Pseudomonadales; family Azotimanducaceae; genus UBA9659. The sequence goes on from JABHYO010000066.1 coordinate 5,633, forward strand.
CTTCTCGGGATAAAACGCATTGAACCCATTATTGCCACCGAAAAGTAAGCTCCCATCTCCTAGCTTGGCATAGGCACCACTATTGAAATCGCTACTTTGCAGGCCATGTGTTGAATCAAAAAGTTTGAAACTGTGTGTGCGCGGGTCCATCAGTGAGAGCCCCTTGCCACCACTCGCCCAGATCATCCCGCGATCATCCATCAACAATCCATAAATCGCGTCACTTGCCAGACCATCTCGCTTTGAAAATCGCGATATCTGCCTTGACGCAAAGTTATAGTAGCTCAGCCCTCTATTTACCGTTCCGATCCATACGCCATCCTTGGTGCTCAACAACGAAAGTACTTCATTGCTGGGAATCGAGGATTTGTCGTTGGGGTTATGCTGAAGCACATGGGTCTCACCAGTCTCGGCATCGAGTACAATCACACCCCCACCTTGAGTCGCAATCCAATAACGGCCATCGGATACCTGTACGATATCCATGCAACGAAGATCAGAAAATTTAGCTTGGTCTTCTTGGCTTTCGGGATAACGACGAAACACCCCATCACCTATATGCTTGTTTACACCACCGCCGTAAGTTGTGACCCACATTGCACCGTTGTTGTCTTTGTAAATCTTTGTGATCGCGTTGGAACTAACGGAAGAAGGATTGAGTTCTTCAAAATAATAGTGATCAACTACCTTATTCTCTTCAATAATATTGACACCGGATGTCATGGTCCCTGCCCAGACCGACGATCCATCGACACCCAAACTCATTACCCGTCGGTCAAAGAGACCCATCTCTTCTGGCTCAAACGATACTAAGCTAGCACTCGAAGAATCCCACTTCATGAGACCTGAGAAAGTCCCGATCCAGACATCATTATTTGGAAGACCAATAAATGAAGTGATGTTATTACTTTCGGTTGACCCAGTGTCGCTGGCAGGTCTTCTGAAATACGGGAACAACTCTATTTGCGCATTCCATTTACTCAATCCATTAAAGGTTCCAACCCAAATAACACCGCCTTCGTCCTGAAACAAAGTGACTATAGTATTGTCAGATACGGATCTCGGATTACTAAGATCTAACTCATATCTCACAAAGTGGCTTCCACCACCATAGAAATGCAATCCCCTGTCTGTTGCGAACCATATATGGCCTTGGCTATCTTCTAGAACATCACGAACTCGATTCGATCCAAGCCCCCTATTTTCAAATGAGGATGTGTAGTGTGATACCGACCAACTCTCTGGCTCAATTTTGGTCACACCATTATTGAAGGTCGCTACCCAAACGCGGCCTACTGAATCTTCTAATATGTCCCTTATGTCCGAGTCGTGTAGAAGTACGTCAGGTTTAGAGACTTCTTTTCCTTGAGCATCGACTATAAAGATACCATTGCCTTCAGTGCCAACCCACACCTCACCGTTGCGCATCTCAGATATCGCTCTAATGCGACCAGGACCGATAATCTCGGAATCGAATTTTGAAATTAATTGGTGCGCAGTGTCATGCGCACCAAGAACTACAAGGCCTTTAGATGTGCCAATCCAAACATCCCCGTCTGAAGTTTCCGCTAGCGAATACACCACTTCATTACTTAGCCCAAGATCGAAGTGATTGAATGTTTTCTTGTTGTGATCGAACTTGTTTAATCCTGCATCGGTGCCTACCCACAATGATCCGTCCTTGCCAAACAATAAAGAACGAATGTAATCATGTGATAGAGACGATTCGTCACCTTCAATGTGGTAGTAGCTTTCGAATCGATAACCATCGTAACGATTTAGGCCTTCTTGCGTACCAACCCAAATAAATCCATCGGGGTCCTGCGCAATCGCTGTGACAATTCCTTGAGAGAGACCATGCTCCGTACTTATACGATCAAAAATAAGGCTTCGCTGCTCAGCGATTTTGTGCTCAGCAATAGCCTCTTGTATAAAAACAAAAACAAGCAGTCCAGACAGAATCTGGCGGAGAATGTGTCTCATACCAATACCGGGAAAAAGTGCTATTCCGACTCTACCCATCGATTAACGGAAGCGGAACCCATTTCCGATAACTCGCTGACATTCCAGACTTGCCCAACATTCCAAACTTGACCGACATTCCAAACCTGCCCGTCGGTCCATGTATACCCATTGAGGTCGAAGCTATCGGCGTAATTACCGCTGGTTTCAAGAGCACTCACATTCCAAACTTGGCCTACATTCCAGACTTGGCCTACATTCCAGACTTGGCCTACATTCCAGATTTGTCCCACATTCCAGACTTGTCCTACATTCCAGACTTGGCCTACATTCCAGACTTGGCCGTCAATTAAGGTAAACCCTCCTTCCTCATCCGGCACAACCGGGCCACCATAGTGTTCAATCCCTGCAATGTCGTTGGCGACGTTAAAGCTCGTGTTCACACAACCCACTTCTTCGTTAAGCACGGCATCCAGCGCATTCACCAAACCAGAACCTTGCTGCAAGATTCCATAGGCTAGATCTCCATCTTCGGTCGTCGCTGTATGTGCAGAAACCATCAACCGACACTTCACGTCATCGGGTGTAAGCGACGGATCAGCCTGGAGCATCAGTGCGGCGACACCACTGGTCACAGCAGAAGCCTGTGAGGTTCCAGACATCAGGAAGAACTTACCTCCATCATGAAACTCAGGGTGGTCTTCTGCGATAGTTGAGTTCTTTTTCATCACGCCTGTGATATGACCACCTGGCGCGACTAGATCTGGCTTTACATGACCTTCGAAAGTCGGTCCGACGGCAGAGAAACTGGCAATAATGTCGTCAGAGGGATCGTCTGGTGTATAGCTATCAGTCATCGCACCTACCGTAACAACGTAGGGTACATTGCCAGGCACACCGATGCTGAGTGGATCAGGCCCGCTGTTACCTGCCGAAGCAACAACAACGATACCTGCCTTCCAGGCTTCCATTACAGCGATGTTGATCGGGTCTTCCCAATAGTGGGACATCGGTTCCCCACTAAACGAGAGGTTCATCACCCGAATGTTATGTTTATCCTTGTTATCGATGACATAGGAAATGCCGCGAATCACATCTGCGTAGGTTCCCTGCCCGTTTTCATCAAAGGCCTTAACAACAACCAAATCAGCATCAGGTGCGACACCGTGGTAACTCCCAGTAGGCTGATCATTATCGTCGTATGAAGGGAACGAGCTCACAATCACACTAGAAATATGTGTGCCGTGACCGGATGCGTCACTCATCTCACTTCCATCGTCACCTGAAACCGTTGCATCAAAATAGGCTGCAATTCGCTGCCTGCCATTCGTATCCTTTTTCAACGCCTTCGATTGCCAAATACCAGTGTCAACAACCGCTACCCCAACACCATCACCACTGATACCTTCCCGGTGCAGTACGTCTGCATCAATGAGTTTCGTGTACTCAGTTTCGCGGATCTTCGTGTCGCCACCGGTACTTGCTGTCTGCAGCATTGTATTTGGCACGAGACCTGTAACCCGACTACGGGACAGCTTCGCCACCTGCATCGGTGTGAGATCAACTTCAACAGCCTTGATAAGCGGGATCTCAGATGTGAGTGTTGCTCCCAGTACAGCAAGGTGAACCTTCAGAGACTCATAGTCGCGCCCCATGACAACAAAGCTCTGCGCTTCGCCGTAGTCCGGCACTGAGCCGGTTCCATTTATAGGGTCTTCATCCCAGAGATAACGTGCCAGCATCAGATCGCTACCTGACATCCAGGCATCGCCAACATAGTTCTGGACGTCCCTGTCCAGATCCCCCCCCAAACGATCATTCTGTGTCTCGTGCCAGAGATAGCGTGCTAGCTGAATAGCATGATCACCACTCCCATTCTTCTCCTCTTCCCAGAGGTATCGACCAAGCTGGAGAGAATGACCACCGCTGCCTTCTGCTCCCTCTTCATCCCAGAGGTATCGACCTAGTTGGAGAGACTGTCCACCGCTGCCTTCTGCCCCCTCTTCTTCCCAGAGGTATCGACCAAGCTTGATAGAATGACCACCGCTGCCTTCTGTTCCCTCTTCTTCCCAGAGGTAGCGCGCGACAAGGAATTCACTCTCAGTGACCCAGGCATCGCCAACATAGTTATGCCGCTCAATACCAGGATTCATCTGGTTCACGTTGTTATCCGTTTCCTGCCACAGGTAGCGCGCGATCAGTTCCCGGCCATCATCCTGTATGGCCTCATCATCCCAAAGGTTCCGATCAGGATCGGACGTTTGATCAATAGATGATGTCGCCGCTACTACCGGATCTAGTCCGTTCGACTGCAGGTCTGCATAGACATTTGCCAGGGCGAACACCAGAACCGCTAACGCTGTTAATACTTTCTGAAACATTTATTTTTCTCCAATGGTCTACAACCACTTAGCTACCGCAACTTCAATGTGGCAGCCCCTGAAATCACGGGCCGCCAAATATAGCGCACACACAAGGATGTGCGACTATTGCCATTGCTAGATGCACATGCCGTGCCATCAAGGTATCTTGTTGTTTTTAATATATTTATTTAAGCATCGCAGAATTTTTCAGCAATAATTGGCGAAATTTTCTGAAACAATTCGCAAATATTTTCCGCAGTTATTTTCGTTTTCCGCCAATATTTACTATCGACCGGCTACGGGTGGGATGCCATTTCTCAGGCTATAGGGAGCAATGTTCTACAGGTACTAGCTATTTGATCAGTTGGGTGTGAGGAATTTCGCACGCAGTTTTGAATTGTTGGAGAGGATCTAGCTGGCCAGTCTTCGATACGTTGGCAGAGAAACACCAAGCAATCTTGCTCCTGTCGTTTTATTGATTTCTCTGGCTTCGATCTCTTCCAGCAGGAGAAGAGTAATTTGTTCCAGAGGGGTATTCGCGCGCGTGGCGGACATCTGCAGGACCTCGTCATAAAGTCCGGGGTTTACCGGCCAGTCCTCGGGTCGTTCTGGGTCGATGGATCCATAAGTCTCTTCAACTTTCTGGATTTTCCGACGCAGGGTCGACTCCGGCACACCGATAGTCATCGCTGCCCTGTTGAGCACTCCGTCATGGCGACTGATGCTCAAAAGGATAAAGTCTTCTTCCAGGTATCGTCCCACTGGTAAGGTTCGGCGATCCTTTAAACCGACATCGATCACCGCTCTGATTAATTGACGCCAATCGCTTTCTGCCTGAAAGGTGGCCGCAGGTGCCTCCACCGCAGCACCGAAGACACCAAGGTGAATCGGCCAGATCATGTTGTCTTTACTAAGAATGACCGCACGATTAACAACGTTGGAAAGCTCCCGGATGTTGCCTGGCCAGTGGTGTTGTAGCAACACCTGCTCCGCTTCCTCGGTAAAACCTGACAGCTCCTTGGAATAGCGTCTTGCAAAGAGATCAAGATAGTGCCGCGCTATTTTCAGGATATCGTCCCGACGGTCCCGTAGAGGTGGAACCGAGACCGAAAACACATTCAACCGGTAAAAGAGATCCTCTCTGAAAGTTCCCGCCGCCACCATTTCCATCAGATCTTTGTTTGTCGCCGCAATAACTCTGGCATCCACCCTTTCATACTGGTTAGAGCCCACAGGAGCTAGCTGCCTCTCCTGAACGAAACGCAACAGTTTCACCTGGGTGTCCAAGGGCAGTTCCCCAACCTCGTCCAGCAACACGGTGCCGCCTTCCGCTTCTTTGAGCCGCCCATTGAAGTTGGAAGTCGCGCCCGTAAACGCTCCTTTGACATGACCAAACAACTCACTTTCGATTAGGCTGGGTGCAACGGCACCACAATCGACAACGATCAGCGACTTTGCTGCCCGGTTGCCGCGCTCATGGATATACCTTGCGACAAGCTCTTTACCCGTGCCGGACTCACCCGTTAGCAGCACTGTTGCATCCGTTGGCGCTGCAAGATCCGCTGCCTCAAGAACTTCTCGCATTTCAACTGAGTCATAGACCAGCGCCTGCTCAGACGTATCACTACCTGCTGAGGTTTCAGCGGCGACATCGAACCGAGGAATACTGCTGGCGAAATAAGCGCACAGCGTTTCCAAAAAACGCTGATCTTCTTCTGAGAATTCAACGCCGGAAAGCAAAAGTACCCAGCGGTCGGCAATGTTGTATATCACCGTCCGTGTCAGCAACTGGTCGTGCAGGAGGTTACCCGCGACAGCTCGTATCGCCGCAAATTCTCTTTCGCTCAGATGCAGGTCCGATATGTGATCTGTTTGGCCCTTGTCGTGGACATGTGCAACTTCAAGGTTGAGTCGACCGTCATCCATGGTCAGCATCGCTGAGCGGTCGACTGCAAACACATGAAAGAGGTGACGGCAAAACTCTTCGCACATGGCATCGAGATCCCCGGCATTCGCCAGCGCGCTCATCACGTTCCAAAGCAGAATCACATGTCGATAGTCGCTGCCGCCCTGAATATCAATTGCATCGAAACTATCTTCGCCACTGTTCACCCAGAGCCGATCACCACCTGATCTTCTAGCTGTATCAAGAGCACTGGCGGCACGACGGAAGAGTTCGATTGGTTCCTGATCGCCACCTGATGAGTGTGCAAGCCCGGCACTGAACGTAACGACCTGGCCGTTAATTTCAAACCCCTGCAAGCGCCTGCGTAACGATTCGCCGATCGGTTGACCTTCTTCAAGGTCTGTATAGGGAAGACTGATTGATACGACCGATCCGGCAAAGACACTAGCGAGATCGGTTGACCGCAGGGATGTGTCGAGCCGGACTCTCACCTGTTCAACGACTTCAGCAATATCCCTGCCTGCCACATTGTCTGGCGCGATCAGCAACTGACAGAAAGCGGACTCACTCGGTGACAGGTGATCTTCACCGAGTGTCGCGTACTGCTCTGCCGGTTCAAGCCTGACAGGATCCTCGATATCGCCCAGATCTCTCAGAATCAGCACCGCACCTTCGTCCATAGGGCCGACAATACCGTCAACTAATTTTGATAATTCTCCCCGACGATGCAGGAGAAAAGGCGGCACCTTAACGACATTCTTGTCGGTCAGCGCACGCTCGATCACACCTCTTATCAACCGGGTATCACCGAGAATAGTTTTCCAGTCTGATCCGACCTTCACATCTTTACCAAGTAGTTTCTCCGCATCTGCGTTGATATTCGAAACTCGGCCTGCATTGCCGATAAAGATCAGGCTGCTACCGATGCAGGCAAATGCCGTCTGCAATAGCTGCTGCTTTTCTCTAAGCTCTTTTTCCACCCGAAACTTATATAGCGCCATTTCAATCGTAATCTGCAGATCACGATTCTCAACCGGCTTTATGATGTAGCCAAATGGTGTAACCGTTTTTGCGCGGGCGACGGTGTCTTCATCAGAATAGGCGGTCAGGAAGACCACGGGGATATCGACAACGGCCTGAATGCGCTGAGCAAGATCGATACCACTCAGGCCGTGACGGAGATTGATATCGCTTAATAGCAAGTCTGGTTGCGTTTCAATGGCTAGCTCGACAGCTTCCTCACCAAACGCCGTACCAACGACATCCCAACCCATGTTGGTCAGTCGATGCATGATTTCGCGCGCGATGAGTGCCTCGTCTTCGACGATAAGGATCTTCGCGGGAGGTGCTTCTTGCGTCACTTTCTCCTCACATCACGCCTCTTGGCGTGAGGCACTAATTTTCGGCCAACGCTTTTGCCTCCTTGCGACGAGCGTGCAATACCGGTTCAGTATAGCCATTCGGCTGTTCCCTGCCTTTGAATACCAGATCACAAGCTGCCTTGAAGGCGACGCTATTCTCGAAATCCGAGGCCATGTTCCTATAGACCGGATCACCAGCATTCTGGGTGTCAACGACCGCAGCCATTTTCCTCATCGTCTCCATAACCTGACTTTCGGAGCAAATGCCGTGTCGAAGCCAGTTGGCAATGTGCTGTGATGAGATCCTCAAGGTAGCACGATCTTCCATTAGACCAACATCATTGATGTCCGGCACCTTGGAGCAACCCACACCATGATCGATCCATCTGACTACATAGCCAAGGATACCCTGGGCATTGTTCTCCAGTTCTTTGGCGACATCCTCTTCTGACAGGTTCTCACCGTGCAGAACAGGTATGGTCAGGAGGTTCGAGAGACTGGCCCGACTACGAGTTTTCAGTTCTTCCTGCCGATTCATGACATTGACCTGATGATAATGCATGGCATGTAACGTCGCCGCTGTCGGCGAGGGCACCCAGGCGGTGTTGGCTCCAGCCTCGGGATGCGCGGTTTTCTGCTCCATCATTTGCGCCATTTCATCCGGCATGGCCCACATACCTTTGCCGATCTGCGCCTTCCCTTTTAGCCCGGCTTCAAGACCGACATCGACGTTCCAGTCTTCATAGGAAATAATCCATGGCTGCTGCTTCATCAGAGTTTTCTTTACCATGGGACCTGCTTCCATGCTGGTATGGATCTCGTCACCCGTGCGATCCAGAAAGCCCGTGTTAATAAATATGACTCGCTCTTTGGCAACGCGAATGCATTCCTTTAGATTGAGCGTGGTTCTACGCTCTTCATCCATAATGCCAACTTTTAGTGTATTGGCTGGCAATCCCAAAGCTTTTTCAACGCGGGCAAACAGATCGACAGTGAACTGAACTTCTTCCGGTCCGTGCATCTTGGGCTTGACGATATAAACGCTGCCCTTTCTGGAATTGTTGATTGAACCCGTACTTTTAAGGTCATGCAGGGCAATCAGACTGGTGAACATCGCATCCATGATGCCTTCGGGGATTTCGCTACCGTCTGCGAGAAGCACGGCATCATTGGTCATCAAATGGCCAACATTCCTAATGAGAAGGAGGCTTCTACCATGCAGGGTAACCTCACTGCCATCACCTGCTTTGTAAACTCTGTCAGGATTTAGTGTCCGACGGACCACCAAATCTCCCTTGGTGAATTCTTCCGCCAGATCACCTTTCATGAGCCCTAGCCAGTTGCCATAGACCACGGCTTTGTCCTCAGCATCGACAGCTGCAACCGAATCCTCACAGTCCTGTATCGTCGTTACCGCTGATTCAACCAGAATGTCTTTGACGCCTGCCTTTTCGTCTCTACCAATACTGTCATTCCGGTCGATCTGGATCTCAATGTGCAGACCATTGTGCTTTAGCAGTACGCCTGAAGGATCGTCCGCCTCGCCGGTAAAACCGGCAAACTGCTCACCCGATACCAGACCAACACTTTCACCACCATCCAATTCTGCGACCAATGTGCCGTCTGCAATAAGATACTGGCAGACGTCCTGATGGGTTGCCCCTTCGAGTGGGTAGTTCTCATTCAGAAAATTTGCGGCATATTCTATGACCCTGGCACCACGGCCCGGGTTATAGCCCGCTCCTTTTTCAGCACCCTCCGTCTCTGGAATGACATCCGTGCCATAGAGCGCATCATAAAGACTTCCCCAACGAGCATTGGCGGCATTCAGGGCATAGCGAGCATTCATAACCGGCACTACCAGTTGCGGGCCCGCAGTCAGTGCAATTTCTTCATCTACATTTTCCGTCTCAATCTCGAAGTCGGACCCCTCATCCAGTAGATATCCGATCTCCTTCAGGAAAGCGATGTATTCCGCTTCATCGATCTGCTGCCCCGACCGCGCCAGGTGCCAGGCATCGATCTGTGCCTGCAGGTCGTCTCTGGTTGCCAGCAACTTCCGATTGCGGGGAACGAATTCATCGCAAATTGCTGAGAGTTCAGACCAGAATTGTGCCGCCTCCACACCGGTACCCGGTACGATGTCGTTTTCCAGCAACTCGCTAAGAACCGTTGCTACATTTAATTCGCCAATAGCTACTCTTTCACTCATGTTCGCGTATTTCCACTTACCCATTACCAGATTGACGCTGGGACGCCCACCGAGAGGACTGCCAATATCGAAAAGTCGCAATCCTACGCGAAAATCCGGATCCTTGCATGGCTGGCAACGTCATTTTAAGCGCCGGAAAAAATCCTTTATGCTGACCCACCACAACCCATTGGAAGTTTAAAGGACTATGGAAGGCAGCACGCTCCACGAATACGTCCGCATTATCGCCACCCTCCTTCTGGACGGGATTGTTCTGGCGATCGGGCTCTTGCTCATTTCTCTGGTCGTGATGTATTTCATCGATATCACCCAGACGAAACATGCCGTAAGGCGCAACTACCCGGTCGTAGGGAGATTTCGCTACCTTTTTGAAACACTCGGCGAGTTCTTTCGCCAATACTTTTTTGCCATGGACCGGGAGGAAATGCCCTTTAACCGGGCAGAAAGATCCTGGGTCTACCGTGCTGCCAAAGACATCGACAGCACCGTGCCGTTTGGATCGACCAGGAGCTTGAATCCCCCAGGTACCGTGATCTTTGTGAACACGGCCTTTCCTAATCTACATGAGGAATCCATTGCGCCGGAAAGCCTTGTGATCGGCCCCGATTGCGAGCATCCCTTTGAGACCAATTCCATTTTCAATATTTCAGGAATGAGCTACGGCGCCATCTCGAAACCGGCAATTCTGGCCCTGTCACAAGGTGCGAAGGCCGCAGGCTGCTGGCTAAATACCGGCGAGGGAGGGCTTTCGCCTTATCATCTGGAGGGCGGTGCTGACCTCGTTGTCCAGATAGGGACAGCCAAGTACGGCGTCAGGGATGAGTCCGGCAATCTCAGTGACGCCAAGGTGAAAGAACTTGCAGCCTTACCGCAGGTGAAAATGTTTGAGATCAAGCTGAGCCAGGGCGCAAAACCGGGTAAGGGCGGCATGCTGCCAGGCGAAAAAGTCTCTGAAGAGGTTGCAAGGATCCGCGGTATACCTGCCGGCAAGGATTCCCTCAGCCCGAATCGACATCGCGATATCGATTCCGTCCAAGATCTGCTGGATACGGTCAACAAGATCAGAGCCAGCACCGGCAAACCCGTCGGTTTTAAGCTGGTTCTGGGCGACGTGTCTTTTCTCGACGACCTATGTAATGCCATTGCCGAACGCGGCATCGAATCCGCACCTGACTTTATCACCCTCGACAGCGCTGACGGTGGTACCGGAGCCGCGCCGCAGAGCCTGATTGACTATATGGGATTGCCACTCAGGGAGAGCTTGCCTCTGCTGGCCAATGCGCTGATCAGACATGATTTGAAGCGACGGATTCGAATCATCGCCTCGGGTAAGCTGATTGAACCCGCCTCTGTTGCCTGGGCCATCTCTCTGGGCGCCGACTTTGTTGTCTCCGCAAGAGGCTTCATGTTTGCACTCGGCTGTGTTCAGGCGATGCAATGCAACCGGAACACCTGCCCCACGGGTATCGCAACGCATGATCCCAAGCTGCAGAAAGGCCTTGTTGTTGAAGATAAAGCTAAGCGGGTTGAGCATTATTGCAGGAACGTAAACTATGAGGTCGGTGTTATCGCTCACAGCTGTGGTGTCTCCGATCCCAGGCGGCTATGCCGCAACCATGCACGAATAATTTGTGACAACGGGCTTTCCATGTCCATTGCCGACCTGCACCCAATTCCTGCTGAAGCAGATTAATCAGCTAAGCAATTCATCACCATATTCGATAGAAACCTTTAGGGAGAAATACATGTCCAGACCACAACGACTAAGACGCTGCCAGCTTTCGGTACCCGGCAGCAGCGAAAAGATGATGACCAAGTCTGCTGGCCTCGAATGTGATCATGTCTTTCTCGATCTCGAAGATGCCGTCGCCCCCAATGCCAAGGAAGAAGCCCGTGGCTTGATCGTCGATGCCCTGAACCGACACGACTGGACACCCAAGACCCTCTGCGTACGCATTAATGACGTTGAAACCGAGTACTGCCATGATGACATTGTCGAAGTGGTAACCGGTGCTGGCGACAAGCTGGACACCATCATGCTGACCAAGGCGAAGAATACTCACGACGTTATGTTCGTGCATCTGCTGCTGGATCAGCTTGAGAAAAAGCTAAAGCTGAAGAACCGTATTGGAATTGAATGCCTGATAGAAGAAGTTGAAGGCATGATGAACGTCGAAGAAATAGCAGCCTGCAGCGACCGGCTTGAGTGTCTGATCTTCGGTATGGGCGATTATTCAGCCTCACAGGCCATGAATATTGAGACGATCGGTGGTGACAGCTCCAGCTACCCGCCTGACGTCTGGCACTACCCAAGATACAAACTCACCATCGCCTGTCGAGCCAACGGCATTGATCCGGTTGATGGTCCCTTTGCCAATTTTCGGGACGCCGATACCTTCCGTACCGAATGTGAACGCGGCAATGTCCTCGGCATGGTCGGAAAATGGGCAATCCATCCCAGCCAGGTCGAGCTGGCTCAAGCAGTGTATTCCCCGACTACAGAAGCAGTTGAAACCGCAAGGAAACAGCAACAGGCCTATGCGGAAGCGCTTGCCCAGGGTCTCGGTGCCATCAG